>DASWNZ010000264.1:0-21599 GCA_036398975.1 Longimicrobium sp. | reverse complement strand
CGGCCTCCGGCGTCACCGTGCGGCGGCCGCCGGGCGCGAAAACGGCGCCCAGGTACGCGGCGCCGGCTTCGGCTGCAACCCGCGCGTCCTCGTGCCGCGTCAGGCCGCAGACCTTGACCTCGGGATGCGTCACACCCGCTCCACCTTGGGGCGCCCGGCCAGGGCGGCGGCCGCGGCGCGCAGATCCTCCTGCCGCATCAGCGACTCGCCCACCAGGATTGCGTCTACCCCGGCCACGCCGAGCCGGTCCACGTCCGAAGCCGCGCGAATCCCGCTCTCCGCCACCAGCGTCACCCCCGCGGGCACCGCGCGGGCCAGCCGCGTCGAGAGGTCCAGGTCAGTGACGAAAGTGTCGAGGTCGCGGTTGTTGATCCCCAGCAGGGTGGCGCCGGCGGCGAGGGCGCGCTCCACCTCGTCCGCGTTGTGCGCCTCCACCAGCGCGTCCATCCCCAGCTCGCGGATCTGCGCGTGCAGCTCGCGCAGGAGCTCGTCGTCCAGGATGCGCACGATCAGCAGCACCGCGTCCGCCCCCGCGCCGCGCGCCTCCCACACCTGGAGCGGGTCGATGACGAAGTCCTTGCGGATGACGGGGAGCGCCACCGCCGACGCGACGCTGCGCAGCGCGTCCAGGTCGCCGCCGAAGTACTCGCGGTCGGTCAGCACCGAAACGGCGGCCGCCCCGCCCTGCTGGTACGCGCGGGCGACCTCCGCCGGATCTGCGCCGGGGCGGATCTCGCCGGCGGAGGGGGAGCGGCGCTTCACCTCGGCCAGCAGGCGCACCTCGCCCGGCCTGCGCAGCGCCGTTGCGAAGCCGCGCGGCGGGGGCGCATCGGCGGCGCGGGAGCGCAGCTCGGGGCCGGTTCCGGCAAGGCTGCGCAGCTCCTCGCGCTTGGTGGCGACGATGCGGTCCAGGATGTTTGAGATCACTTAAAATAGATTGCTTGCGCTTCGGTTTGCGTTCGGGTATATTGCTTCGGTGCCTGTTCGGATGCAACCCCGAATCAACAGCCGGAGGCGCAATGGCGCTCACGAAGAAGCAGCGGCAGATCCTGGACTACGTCGAATCCTTCGTGGAGACGAACGGGTACTCCCCGAGCTACGAGGAGATTGCGGAGCACTTCCAATACTCCTCGCTGGCGACCGTCCACGAGCATCTCACCAATCTGGAGCAAAAGGGCTTCCTGCGGAAGAACTACAACAAGAGCCGGTCTCTTGAAGTGGTTCGCGCGGACCTGCACGCTCCAGCCATCGAGCTTCCCCTGATGGGCACCGTCGCGGCGGGTCTCCCGCTGGAGGTGACGGACGGCCTGCAGGAGACGGTCACGGTTCCCCACGACATGGTGCGGCGCGGCAACAACTACGTCCTCCGCGTCAAGGGCGACTCGATGATCGACGAGCAGATCCGCGACGGCGACTACATCATCGTCAACTCCCGCCAGACGGCCGACAACGGGGAGATGGTGGTGGCGCTGGTCTCGGACGGGACGGTGGGCGGCTCCGCCACGGTCAAGAAGTTCTACCGGGAGAAGGACGGCAAGGTGCGCCTGCAGCCGGCCAACCCCACCATGGAGCCGATGTACTTCCCGGCGGATGCGGTGCAGATCCAGGGGATCGTGGTCGGCGTCATTCGTAAGTACTGATCCCGTGCCGGTCCGTGCCCGCCGCCCGTTCGTCCGCGCCCGTGCGCGGCGGCTGGGCGGGCTGGCCCGGTCCGCGGTGCGGCCCAACCATTCCCTGGGAGCGACGACGATGAAGGACGCGCAGCCGGTACCGTTCGTGGTGGGGCGGATCTCCAAGGAGGGCCGCCGCATGATGGTCCTGGACCCGGCGACCCCCCCGCCGATCCCCGGCCCCTGGGACCTGCGCGCGGTCTTCACGCTGTAGATCTCGGCGACTGGTGAACGATGCGCCCCCGCTTGGACGTTGGTCCGGGCGGGGGCGGATTTGTGTCGCCGGGGGGATGGGCGCCGGGGGCTGAAGCCCCCGGCTGGAACCACGCGAAGACCGCTGAAGCGGTCTCGGGCGCCGCGGGCGTTTGCGTGGGGTTGGGATCTCGAGCGCAGTTCCGCCCCGTCATCCCCACATTCTGTCATCCTGAGCGACGCGCCTCTCCGTCCTCTCCCCTGCTCCAGACCATGGCGCGGAGCGAAGGATCTACTGTGCGTGCCTCGAGGCCGGCTGGTCCGGCGCGAATCAGCTCTCCAGCGAGACCACGCCGCTCGTGCGAGGTACGGCCGGCCGTCGCCAGGGGTCGCCCGGCGTCTTCAGGTACGTGGCGAAGATGTACGGCCAGGGGAGCACGAACGGAAGCAGGACCACGCCGAACATGCAGTTGACGAGCGTATCCCCGGTGCCCGCGTCCAGGCTCCCGGCCAACCAGAGCGGGATGCCGAATCCCGCGACCCATACGCACTTCCAGGCGAGCTCGAAGATGAGCAGCGGCATCATACGGACCGGGTAGCGAAGCCCCAGCAACGCCAGGACGGTCAGCGCGCCGAGCATCGCCCAGACGACGCCGCGCATGTGCTCCGGCATCTTCGCACCGAGGATCAGCGGCCAGATCTGGCTTCCCATCCCGAGGGCGATGATCAGGTACATCGCACGCAGCAGGTTGAGCCGCAAGGTGGACAGTTCGTGCATGGTGCGCTCCTTTGCCCCTGCGCCGGGGCGGCTGGTGTGGTGGGTGGTGGTACTCATGGGGCGGGCGGCTCCGATCCGTCGCTGAACGCGAGCAGGTCGCCCGGCTGGCACTGCAGCGCCTCGCAGATCGCCTCCAGCGTGGAGAAGCGGACCGCGCGCGCCTTGCCGGTCTTGAGGATGGACAGGTTGGCCAGCGTGATCCCGATGCGCTCCGACAGCTCCGTGAGCGTCATCCGGCGCGCGTAGAGCATGTCGTCGAGCTTTACGATGATCGGCATCTCAGACCGTCCCCTGCAGGTCGTCGCGCATGAGGGCGCCCTGCTCGAATACGCGGGCGAGCACGAACAGCAGCAGCACCGCGATCCAGGGCGTGAAGGAGAAGCTCCAGTCGACGTCGAACGGCTGCTCCTTTGTAGACACGCCAGCCGCGATCACGCCGATGGCGAGGTGCATGAGCTCCATCCCCAGCACCGCCCATGCGATCGTCCGCATCCGCACGGCGTTCTCCGCCACGAAGGGGTCCGACTGCCCTACCGTGTCCACGATCGCCTGTAGGCGCTTCAGGACGACGTGCGCCAGCGGAACCGAGGCGATGCCGAGCACCATTACCAGGCGCATCCCCAGGATCAGGGCCGCGCTCTGGTTTCTGGGCGGCACACCGAGCGCGGCGACCACGGGCGTCTGCGCGACCAGCGTTGCGATCAGCAGCGCGAAGATCAGGAAGCCCAGCAGCAGGTTCAGCACGATGACGATCCGGAGGACTCGACGCGTGAGTCCCAGGGCGCCGGGGTATGGTCGGGGCACGAGACGTTTCTCCAGGTTGAGGTACGATACGCGTGCTTCTCGATTATCAATAACATATATATTGGTAATCGTCAATAGTTTTATCGTGGCAAAGTAAGAATCTCCTACAAGAAACAAGAAAACGCCCCTGCCGCGGACTAGCGCGGCAGGGGCGAAGTGCTTGTGGATACGTAGCCTAGCGTCGCGAGGCGTCGCGAAGGTGCTGGAGGGCATCCCAGCCGCGGCCGGCATCGAGGGCGGCGCCGGCGGAGGTGATGCCTTCTTCCAGCGAGTCCACCTGGCCGGAGACGTAGATCGCGGCGCCGGCGTTGAGGACCACGGCGGCGCGGGCGACGCCCCCGGTCTCGCCGCGCAGCACGGAGACGACGGTGCGGACGTTGTCCTGCGGGTCGCCGCCCTCCAGGCCCCGCGCGGTGAAGGGCTCCCAGCCGAGGGTCGCGGGGTCGAAGGTGCGGCGGGTGACGGTGCCGGCGTCCACCTCCAGGATCTCGGTGGTCCCGATGGGGCTCACCTCGTCGAGGCCCGGTTGTCCGTGGACGACCAGGGCGCGCTCGTGGCCCAGCTCCGCCAGCGCGCCCGCGATCAGCTCGAGGAGCCCCGGGTCGGAGACGCCGACCACCTGGCGCCGCGCACCGGCCGGGTTGGTGACCGGGCCCAGGACGTTCATCAGCGTCGGCATCCCCAGCTCGCGGCGGATGGGGCCGACGTGCTTCATGGCGGGGTGGTGGAGCGGCGCGAACATGAAGACGATGCCGCACTCCTCCAGCACCTGCGCCTCGCGGTCCGGCGGCAGGTCCAGCCGCACGCCGAGCGCCTCCAGCACGTCGGCGCTGCCGCAACGGGAGGTGAAGGAGCGGTTGCCGTGCTTCGCCACGCGCACTCCCGCCCCGGCGGCAAGCAGCGCCGCCGCGGTGGAGATGTTGAAGGTGGTGATCGCGCCGCCGCCGGTGCCGCAGGTGTCCACCAGCCCCGCCGCGTCAGTGGGGACCGGGATCATCGCGCGGCGCAGCGCGCGCACGCCCCCCGCCACCTCGCTGGAGACGGCGCCGCGCACGCGGATGGCAACCAAGAGCGCGGCCATCTGCACGGGAGTCGCGCGCCCCTCCATCACCTCGTTGAAGGCCCGCTCCGCCTCGTCCGCGCTCAGCGGCCGGGTGGCCGCCGCGCGGATCAGCGCCCCCAGGTCGTCGGCGGAGGCCGTGTCCGGTGTCGTCATCCGGCCGCCTGGGACGCGTGCTCCGCCGGGCCGACGCTGAGCGCCACCCGCCGGGGCCGTTCCACCTCGTAGTCGTGCACCGTATTCGAGCGGAAATGGGTGATGAGCAGCACCCCGGAAGGTGCCTGCGGCACACCAGTGTGGAGGGGATGGTTGAATGATGCCGCAGGCGCCGTTCCGTGTCAATCGGGAGTGCGCGCACCTTTCGGCCCACCGCCCGGATGGACGCTGTTGCGCGGTCACGGTGGCGCGGCGGGGGCGTCCCTTTCATCACCCTTGTGATCCGGCCATTCCCGATGCAACGTTGCGCCCGAGACGGCAGGCGTTTCGTCGCCTGCCGCGTGCGCGCCCCGCGTCCGCGGCGCGAAAGTCCAGCAAGGGGCAGGAGCGGCTCCGATGATCAACTCGTCCCACCCGCTGAACGCGGTGTCCGCGGCGCTGGTGCTGTGCATGTCGCCGATCCTCCTGCTCCTGGGGATCGTGGGCTCGCTGGCGGAGACGGGCGAGATGCGCATCGTCTTCATGGTGATGGCCGGTGCCGGTCTCACCCTGCTGGTCAGCGGCATCCACATGCTTGTGAAGTGGCGCCGCGCCGTCGTCGCGGAGACCGAGCACCAGAACGCCATCCGCGCGGCCGTCGGCTCCCGGCCCGCCGCGTTCGCGCCGCAAGCGGTGCCGGCCACGCCCACTCTCTTAGGCGGCGTCGTACCGACACCGGTCCCGCCCACGCTGCCGAGCGGCGAGCGGGTGCTGGCGCACTGGACCTACGCGCCGGGCGAATGGGTCTCCTACACCCGCGCCGAGGTGAAGCGGCGTATGGGGGAGTGGATCACGGTCGCCGTCATCGTCATGGTGGTGGGCCTCGTGAGCAGCAGCGGCGGCGGCGAGGAAGGGAGGACGATGCTCTTCGCGGCCACGATGGTGGCCGTGATGATCCTGGTGGGCGGAATGGTGATGGCGAAGGGCGACCACCAGGCGAACGTCTCGGGTCCCGGAGAAGCGATCATCACCCCCTCGGCCATCGTGCTCAACGGCCGCTACCACGTGCTGCGGAACGAAACCTACGACTTCCAGGGCGTGCGCTTCGACGAGGCGGCGACGCCTCCCCAGCTCGAGTTCACCATCGGCTGGAGCACCCGCTCCGGCCCGACGCGCGACAACATCCGCATCCCCGTGCCCAAAGGGCGCGAGGAGGAGGCGCGGGAAGTGGTCGCCCTCTTCTCCCGCCGCTGAGCCGGCGACGGCTGGCCTCACGCAGAGGCGCAGAGGCGCGGAGAGAGAGATGAATGAGAAGAGGTGGCGCACAGGGAGCCAAAGAGGAGAATTGAAAGAACCAAGCGAGGGTTCTCTGCGTCCTCGCTCTTTCCTCAAGATCTGTGTCTGATGTTTTTTCTCCTCTCCTGCGTCTCTGCGCCTCTGCGTGAGACTTTGCGCTTGACAGCACCGGGCGCGCGGGTAGCTTTCGCCGCGTGAACGCCCCCGACTTCCACCGCATCCGCCTCACCCTCCACTACGACGGGCGCGAGTTCCACGGCTGGCAGGTGCAGCCGGGGCAGCGCACGGTGCAGGGCGAGGTCGAGCGCGTTCTCACCCGCCTGCTGGACCGGCCGTCGCAGGTGGTGGGGTCGGGGCGCACCGACCGCGGAGTGCACGCCACCGGGCAGGTGGCCGCCTGCGACGTCCCTCTCAAGTGGACGCCGCACGCCCTTCGCCGCGCCCTCAACGCGCTCCTCCCGGGCGACGTGTGGGTGGCCGAGGCGGACTCCGCGCTTCCCGGATTCCACCCGCGCTACGACGCCGCCGCGCGCTCGTACCTGTACCGCGTGGGCCTCTCGCCCGAGGCCGACTCCCCCTTCCGCTCCCCCTGGTGCTGGCCGCTCGCCCGCCCCGTGGACCTGGGCGCAATGGAGCGCGCCGCGGCCGCCATCGTGGGCGAGCACTCCTTTCTGCGCTTCGCTAAGGCGGGGCAGGAGGAGCGCGGCGACCGCTGCATCGTCAGCGAGGCGCGCTGGGAGCCGTGGGAGGGGGTGGGGCTCAAGTTCCACGTGACCGCCAACCGCTTCCTCCACCACATGGTGCGCTACCTGGTGGGGACGCTGGTGGACATCGGGCTCGGGGAGCGCCCGGAAGGGGACATGGCCGCGCTCCTGGAGCAGCGCGAGGGGCTGGAGACCTCGCCCCCCGCGCCGCCGGAAGGGCTCTTCCTGGCCGCCGTCAGCTATCCACCCAACGCGGGGGCGGAGCGCAGGCCGCGCGGCCCCCGCCTCGTACCGTCCTAGAAGGCTCATGGCATCCGACCGCTACTCCAATCCGCTGACCGAGCGCTACGCCTCGGCCGAGATGAGCCTGATCTTCTCGCCGCGGTTCAAGTTCGGCACCTGGCGGCGGCTCTGGCTGGCGCTGGCGGAGGCGGAGAAGGAGCTGGGCCTCCCCATCCCCGACGAGGCGATCGAGGCGTTGCGGGCCAACCTGGACAACGTGGACACGAAGCGCGCGGCCGAGCTGGAGCGCGAGCTGCGCCACGACGTCATGGCGCACGTGCACCACCTGGGCGAGCAGGCGCCGGCCGCGCGCGCCATCATCCACCTGGGCGCCACCAGCGCGTACGTGGGCGACAATACGGACCTGATCCAGCACCGCGAGGCGCTGAAGCTGGTCCGCGCGCGCCTCGTGGCCACCGTCGCGGCGCTGGCGGAGTTCGCGCGGGAGCACCGGTCGCTGGCGACGCTGGGCTTCACGCACTTCCAGCCGGCGCAGCCCACCACGGTCGGCAAGCGCGCGACGCTCTGGATCCAGGACCTGCTGCTGGACCTGGAGGAGGTGGAGTTCCGCCTGGACACCCTGCGCTTCCGCGGCGTGCGCGGCACCACGGGGACGCAGGCGTCGTTCATGGACCTGTTCGAGGGCGACGGCGAGCGGGTGGAGCGCCTCAACCGGGCGGTGGCTCAGAAGATGGGCTTCGACAAGGTGTACGGCGTCACCGGGCAGACGTACACGCGCAAGACGGATGCATCGTGCCTGGCGACGCTGGCGGGAATCGCGGAGAGCGCATCCAAGTTCGCCAACGACATGCGGCTGCTGGGGCACCTCAAGGAGGTGGAGGAGCCGTTCGAGGAGCACCAGATCGGCTCGTCGGCCATGCCCTACAAGCGCAACCCCATGCGCAGCGAGCGGATCAACGCGCTCGCCCGCCACGTCATCGTCCTGTCGCTGGACCCTGCCTTCACCGCCGCCTCGCAGTGGTTCGAGCGCACGCTGGATGACTCGGCCAACAAGCGCATCGCCGTGCCCGAGGCGTACCTGGGCACGGACTCGGTGCTCCTGCTGATGCACAACGTTGCGGGCGGGATGGTGGTGCACCCGATGATGATCCACCGGCGCCTGATGGAGGAGCTTCCCTTCATGGCGACGGAGAACCTGATGATGCGCGCCGCCAAGCGCGGCGGCGACCGCCAGGAGCTGCACGAGCACGTCCGGAAGCACTCCGTCGCCGCGGGCCACCGCATCAAGGCCGAGGGCCTCTCCAACGACCTCCTCGACCGCATCGCCGCCGACGATGCGTTCGGGGTCACGCGCGAGGAGCTGGAGGAGGATCTGCGCCCCGAGCTGTACGTGGGCCGCGCGCCGGAGCAGGTGGACGAGTTCCTGGCGGAGTGGGTGGAGCCGGTGCTGGCGCGGTATCCGGAGGCGGGGAGCGGGGCGGTGCCGGAGCTGCGGGTGTAGGGAGGCCCTCACCCCCCCGGCCCCCCTCTCCCGATAACAGGAGAGGCTGGCGCCTCTGTTATCGAGAGAGGGGGGAGTTTGTCGGCCCGCGCCGGCGAAGTGCGGTGCGGGGGCGGGCACGGGCGGCCACGCGGGGCCGCCCCTACGGCGTTCGTGCCGAGAGCGGGGGTGGAGGCGGGGGCGAGGGTGGGCAGACACGCAGGTCTGTCCCTACGAGCATCGGTTTGCGAAACGAGCGACGGAGCAGCACGGGGCACGGGCGCGATGAATCGCGCCCCTACCAGAAGCACGGTGTTCTCCCCCTCACCCGCCCTGCGCCCCCGCAGGCGGGGGAGGGGGCCGGGGGGAGGGGGCCCCGAAACCCCGCCGTCTGTTTCCGCGTACGCTGCCCGGTCTGGCCCACCGCCGGTCTCGCCGCGCGCGTTCGAAGCGCGGCACCACATCCTGCCCCATTTTCAGTACCTATGAACCACACACTGCTGCTGGAAGGCGTTTCCAAGCGCTATTCCGGGCACACCGCGGTCGACGACCTGTCGCTGGCGGTGCCGCCGGGGACCATCTACGGAATTCTGGGGCCCAACGGCGCCGGGAAGTCCACCACGCTGCGCATGGTGATGAACATCATCATCCGCGACTCCGGCACCATCTCGCTGCTCGGCGCGGATCCGGAAAAGGATCGCTCGGTGCTGCGCCGCGTCGGCTTCCTGCCCGAGGAGCGCGGGCTCTACAAGAAGATGACGGTGCTGGACGTCATCGTCTTCTTTGCGCAGATCAAGGGGGTGGAGGTGAAGCAGGCGCGCGCCGAGGCCGGGCGCTGGCTGGAGCGGATGAGCCTGGGCGACTGGCGCGGGGCCAGGGTGGAGACGCTCTCCAAGGGGATGCAGCAGAAGGTGCAGTTCATCGCCACCGTCATCCACCAGCCCGAGCTGCTGATTCTGGACGAGCCGCAGTCGGGGCTCGACCCCGTCAACCAGGAGGTGCTGCGCGACACCATCCTGCAGCACCGCAAGGATGGGAAGACTGTCATCTTCAGCACGCACAACATGGAGCAGGCGGAGCAGCTCTGCGAGCACGTCTGCATCATCGCGCAGGGGCGCAAGGTTCTGGACGGGCGGCTGCGCGACATCCGGCGCGAGAACATGGGGAACGCATACCGCGTGCAGTTCGAGGGCGAGTCGCCCGCGGCGGAGGCGTTCATGGCGGCCGGGCGCTTCGGCGTGGCGGCGCGCGACGGGGAGGAGTGGAGGCTGGATCTGGCGCCGGGCACCGACACGCGCGCCCTGCTCGCCGCTCTCAACGACCTGGACGCGCCGCTCGTCCGCTTCCAGCGCGAGGAGCCCTCGCTGCACGACATCTTCGTCAGCCGCGTGGCCGGTGCCGCGCAGACCCGCCGCGTAGAGGTAGCCCATGTCTAACGTCTGGATCGTACTGAAGCGCGAGTTCATGGAGCGGGTGAAGACGAAGAGCTTCCTCCTCGCCACCTTTCTCTTCCCCATCTTCATCATCGGCCTCAACGTCCTTCCGCACCTGATGGGCGGCGAGGAGACCGTGCGGCACGTGGTGGTGGTGGACGAGGCACCCCCCGGGATGGCGCAGATGGTGGTCGCCTCGCTGACGCCCGAGCGCGAGGGGCGCAGCTACAAGCTGGAGGTGGTCCGCCAGCCGCTTGCGCAGGTGCAGGCGGGGCTCCGCGAGCGCATCACCAGCAAGGAGATCGACGGCTACCTGCACCTGCCGGCGGACGTGGTGACGAAGAGCGAGGTGGCGTACCGGGCGCGCAACGTCTCCAATCTGGGCGTGATGACGGACATGCGCCGCGCGGCCACCCAGGCGGTGCAGGAGTCGCGGCTGCGCACCGCGGGGCTGCAGGCCACCGACGTCCGCGCGCTGCTCCGCCCGGTGGAGGTGAGCACCGCGCGCGTCACCGCGACGGGCGAGGAGGGCGGGAGCGCGATCGTAACCTTCTTCGCCGCCTACGCCATGGCGATGCTGATGTGGCTGATGGTGTTCCTGTACGGCGTCAACGTGATGCGTAGCGTGCTGGAGGAGAAGACGAACCGCATCGTGGAGGTGCTGGTCAGCTCGATGAAGGCGAGCGACCTGATGATGGGGAAGATCCTGGGCGTGGGCCTGGTGGCCCTCCTGCAGGTGACGATCTGGGTGGTGCTGATCGCGACCGGGCTGACGATCGCGGGGCAGCGCCTCCAGAGCGGGGGCGCCGCGGGGATCATGGCCGCGCTGAAGCTGACCCCGCAGGCGGGGATCACGCTCCTTTCCTTCTTCGTGCTGGGCTTCTTCCTCTACGCCGCCGTCTTCGCGGCGATCGGCGCGGCGGTGACGACGGACCAGGAGGGGCAGCAGTTCCAGACCTTCGCCATGGTCCCGCTGATGCTGCCGGTGCTCTTCTTCCCCAAGGTGATCGGTGACCCGCTGGGGACGACGGCGACGGTGCTGGGGCTGGTTCCCTTTACCGCGCCCGTCGCCAACGCGATGCGGCTGGGGAGCACGGAGATCCCCGTGACGCAGGTGATCGCGTCGCTGGTGATGCTGGCGCTGACCACCGTGCTGGTGGTGTGGATCGCGGGGAAAATCTACCGCTTCGGCATCCTCAGCACCGGCAAGAAGGCCTCGCTGGCGGACATCGGGCGTTGGATGCGCGCGGCCTAGAACGGCAACCGCGGGGCTCACACAGAGACACAGAGGCACAGAGAGAACTTCCATCCTCTCCTCTGTGTCTCTGTGCCTCTGTGTGAGCTTCTTTTCTCTTGTCGGTATGGGTCGTGCGGTCGCGGGCGGGATTGAGGACGACCTCCCACAACGGAACCGCCGGTGATCGTAGACTGCCACACCCACCTGAACCGCTACTTCGACGAGCAGCCTCCCTCCCTCGACGAGCGCTACGCCCAGTTGCGAGGCGAGATGGACGCGAACGGGATCGACTTCGCGCTCGTGCTTTCCAGCTACAAGGTCAACGAAGACCGCCCCTCCACCGCGGACGTCCTGCGGCTGGTGGAGGACGACCCGCGCATCGGGGTGGCGGCGGGTGTCAGCTTCTACGACCTGGGGGAGGAGAGCCTGGCGGAGCTGCGCGGGCTGCTGGGGAGCGGGCGGGTGCACGCGCTCAAGCTGTACCCGGGGTACCAGGCGTTCTACGTGTACGATCCGCAGCTTCGCGGGGTGTACGACCTGGCGGCGGAGTTCGGCGTGCCCGTCATGATCCACACGGGCGACACGTACGACCGGCTGGGGAAGCTCAAGTACACGCACCCGCTCACCATCGACGAGGCGGCGGTCGACTTCCGCGAGGTCAACTTCGTCATCTGCCACATGGGCAATCCCTGGCTGATGGACGCGGCCGAGGTGATCTACAAGAACGAGAACGTGATGGGCGACATTTCGGGGTTCACGCTGGGCGCCTTCGAGGAGCGCTTCGAGCGGCTGATGATCGACAAGGTGCGCGACGTGGTGGCGTACGCCAACGGCACCGGCGGCCTCCTCTTCGGCACCGACTGGCCGATCTGCGACATGGCGAGCTACCTGCGCTTCGTGGAGAAGCTGGGGTTGAGCGAGGAGGAGTCCGAGAACCTGCTCTGGAAGAACGCCGCGCGCCTCTTTCGCATCGGCCTCGCGGGTGACTCGCATGCGTGACGCGAAGATCGTGGAGATCCGCGACGAGCGCGATCCGCTCGCCCGCGACGCGCTGCAGCTGATCGTGGAGATGTTTCCGCCCAGCGACCGCCAGTCCACCAGCGCCCTCCTCTCCGAGGTCGCCGAGTCGCGGATGGAGCTGCTGGAGGGGGACGGCTTCCACCTCTTCACCGCCCTCTCCGAGGAAGGGCGGCCGATGGGGACCGCGATCGGCGTGTACCTGCGCGCGGTGAATGCGGGCTTCATCCTGTACATCGCGGTGCGCCCCGAGTACCGCTCGCGCGAGGCCGCCCGCACCCTGCGCCGCGAGCTGGCGATGGCGTTCCGCGAGGACGCCCGGCGCAACGGACGCGGCGAGCTGGCGTGGGTGATCGGCGAGATCGAGGCGGAGAGCGCGTGGCTGCGGCGGCTGGTGCGGGAGCGGAACGTGATCCCCTTCGACTTCACCTACTACCACCCGGGGATGTCGCCCGGCTCCGGCGACCGGGAGTACATCCTCTACCGCCAGCCCGTGGGCGACGCCCGGGAGGAGATCCCGGCGCAGCTCGTCCGCCAGATCATCTACGACATCTTCCGCCGCGCGTACCGCGTCTCGTACCCCCTCGTGCACCCCGGCTTCGCGGCCATGATCGCCGAGCTGGAGGGGCGCGACATGGTCGGCCCGCACCGGCGCACGGTGGAGTGGGGGGTGTAGGCCCGCGCGATCTTGCGTCAACCCGCGTCCACGATGTATCTTCCACCCAGTTGAAACTGATTCTCACCTTCAGCTTTACCGATGGAACTCAGCGCATGCTGAAGCGTATCTTTGGTCGCAGGGACAAGGCGCCGGCCGCGGCCGCGTGCGGCGGGTGTCCGCTGGCGGCGTGCGCCACCGGGTGCAAGGCCGCCGTCCTGCGCATGGATTGCGAGCACGGCGAGGCGCACCGGCTGCGCGGGATGGGGCTCTTCGAGGGCTCCATGGTGCGCGTGCTGGACTCGCGCAACGGGATGCTGCTGGAGGTGAAGGGGTGCAAGCTGGCGCTGGGGCAGTCGCTCGCGTCGTCCATCCAGGTCCTTCCGGTCGGCTGAGCCGTTGGCGAAGAAGCTGGCGGAGCTCGGCCCCGGTGAGCGGGGCCGCGTCACCTCGGTGGCGGGCGACGCGGATGCCACGCGGCGGCTGATGGACATGGGGCTGATCCGCGGGACCACGGTGGAGGTGGTGCGCCGCGCCCCGTTGGGAGATCCGATGGAGGTGAAGCTGCGCGGCTTCATGCTGACCCTGCGCCGCTCCGAGGCTGAGCACATCACGGTGGAGTAGATGGAAGCGATCCAAGCCGGCGGCACGCTCGCCGCACCCCCCGCACCCTCGCCCGCCCCCGCCGCGCGCGAGGGTGCGCTGCATGTGGCGCTCATCGGCAACCCGAACACGGGTAAGAGCACGCTCTTCAACGCGCTCACCGGTATGCGGCAGCGCGTGGGCAACTACTCCGGCGTCACGGTGGAGCGGGTGGAAGGGCGCTACCGCGACGCGGACGGGCACTTCGTAACCGTGCTGGACCTTCCCGGCACCTACTCGCTGAGCGCGTCGTCGCCCGACGAGGAGATCGCGCTGGGGGTGCTGCTGGGCCGCACGCCCGGCGCCGACGCCCCCGACGTGGTGGTGGTGGTGCTGGACGCGCAGAACCTGGAGCGCAACCTCTTTCTCGCCACGCAGGTGCTGGAGCTGGGGCTGCCGACGGTCGTGGCGCTGAACCAGGTGGACGCGGCGACGGCGGCGGGGCTGCGCATCGACCTGGTGGAGCTGACGCTGGAGCTGGGCGCGCCCGTGGTCGCCACCGTGGCCACGCGCGGCGAAGGGCTGGACCTGCTCAAGCAGGCGGTGGCGAAGGCGCCCGGGCTCCCCCGCCCCGGGCGCCGCTTCGATCTTCCGTCCGAGGCGGCCGCTGCGCTCGATCCGGTGGAGGCCGCGCTGGTGCAGGGCGGGCTCTCCCCCTCCGCGGCGGGGATGGAGGCGCTGCGCCTGCTCGCGGTACGGCAGCCGGGGCGGCACCTGGCGGGGATCGCGGGGCTGGCGGAGGCGGTGGAGCGCGCGCACGACGAGATCGAGGCGGCGGGGCTTTCCGCTCGCAGCCTGGAGGCCGAGGTGCGCTACGCCTGGATCGCGGAGGTCACGGACCGCGTCGTCACGCGCGCCGGCGGCGAAGAGCGCACGCTCACGGACCGGATCGACGCGGTGGCGCTGCACAGGGTGGCCGGGCCGCTGCTCTTCGTGGTGATGATGGGGCTCGTCTTCCAATCGATCTTCACCTGGGCCGAGCCGCTGATCGGGATCGTGGAGGGGCTGGTCGGGGGACTCGGCAGCTGGGTGGCATCGATCCTCCCCCCCGGCGACCTCAACTCGCTGGTGGTGGACGGCGCCATCGCGGGGGTGGGCTCCGTGCTCGTCTTCCTCCCGCAGATCGTCATCCTCTTCCTCTTCATCGGCTTCCTGGAAGACACCGGGTACATGGCCCGCGCCGCCTTCATCATGGACCGCTTCATGAGGAGCGTGGGGCTGCACGGCCGGTCGTTCATCCCGCTCCTCTCGGGCTACGCCTGCGCGGTGCCGGGGGTCATGTCCACCCGCACCATCGAGAGCCCCAAGGACCGGCTGGCGACCATCCTGGTGCTCCCGCTGATGAGCTGTTCGGCGCGCATCCCGATCTACGCGCTTCTGATCGGCACCTTCATCCCGCCCATCGCCGTCGCGGGCGTGTTCAACCTGCAGGGGCTCACGCTGCTGGCGATGTACCTGCTGGGGACGCTGACCGCGCTGGGCGTGGCGGCGATCTTCAAGCGGACGCTGATGCGGGGCAAGGCGCGCCCCATGATCATGGAGCTGCCGCCGTACCGCATCCCCAACCCGCGCTCGCTCCTACTTTCGGTGGGGCACCGCTCCAGCATGTTCCTGAAGCGCGCCGGCACGGTGATCCTGGCACTCTCCATCGTCCTCTGGGCACTGGCGACGTATCCCAAGACCGAGGCGCCCGCGGGGGCGAGTGAGCACGCGGCGCAGGAGGCGCAGCTCGCGGGGAGCACGCTGGGGATGCTGGGGCACGCCATCGAGCCCGCCGTCCGCCCGCTGGGCTACGACTGGAAGATCGGCGTGGGGATCGTCTCCTCCTTTGCGGCGCGCGAGGTGTTCGTCGCCAGCATGGGCACCATCTACGGCGTCGGCGCGGCGGACGAGGGCTCCACCTCCCTGCGCGAGAAGCTGCGCGGCGAGCGGCACGCCGGCAGCGGCGCGCTGGTGTACACGCCGCTGGTGGCCGTGGGGCTGATGGTCTTCTACGTGTACGCCATGATGTGCATGAGCACCGCCGCCGTCGTCGTGCGCGAGACGGGCGGCGGGTGGGTCGGCCTGGGGTGGGCCGGCTTCCAGTTCGTCTACATGCTGGCGCTGGCGTACCTTTCGGCCCTTCTGGTGTACCAGGGCGGACGTGCGCTCGGCCTCGGATGACAGAGGTGGATCATGGCGGGTGAGCTGGTGCAGACGGCGGCCGTGGGCGTGATCGTCCTCGGCGCGGCGGGTACGCTGGCCGTGCGGGGGTGGCGCATGCTGTCTTCGGCCCGCGGCAAGGCGGGTGACGACGGGTGCGGCGGTGGGGGATGTGGATGCGGTAAGTGAGGGCCCCCTCCCCCCGACCCCTCACCCCCGGCTCGTTACACTCGCCTGCCCCCTCTCCCGATAACAGGAGAGGGCTGCGCCCTCACGTTATCGGGCGAGGGGGCGTATATTGTTGGCGCGCACCCAGATCCGGTAGGGGCGCGATTCATCGCGCCCGTGTCACGGGCTGCCCCGACGCCCGCCGTCGCACACCGATCCCGTTGGGGCAGACCTGCGTGTCTGCCCGCCCTCTGCGTGCCTCGACCCCCGCCTTCGGCATCAAATCCCGTAGGGGCAGCCCCACGTGGCTGCCCGTGCTTGCCCCGGCACCGCCCCCCGGCTTGAATTCCATCCGCCCGCCGGTGCGCGACGCTGTCGTAACAGGTACGAAAGAGGGGCGGCGCAACGATGCGCCGCCCCTTTCCGCGCGCCACAGGCGCCCTGTCAGCGCGTCGGGCGGGTAATCTGCCAGAGGACGACGGACCCGCCGCTGTACCCGACGATCTGTCCGTTCTCGTTGATGCGCTCCGCGCTCGTGAACTTCGCGCCGGGCAGCCCGGGCAGCTTCAGCATCCCGCTCTCGGCGGTCCAGAAGAAGGCGTGGAGCTCCCCATCAGTGGTATCTTCGCTGGAGCCCACCACCTCGCCGAGGTCGTTCACTCCCACAGCGATGCTGGAGGGTCCACCAAGGGTGCCGATGTCCTCCACACGGCCGTCCGGGTGCCAGACAACCCCGTGCGACTCGCCGGTGGAAGTGTAGCCGAGCCCGACCACCAGACCGCCGTTGTTGATCGCCTGCGCCGAGGCGTACGCCCCACCCGGAAGCCGGGGAAGCTCGCGGAGCTCACCCGCGGCGTTCCAGAATGCCGCACGCGACACGGACTCCTGTGGGGTGTTGAACAATCCGACCGCGTCACCGCTTTCGTTGATCGAGCGTACGGAGTTGAAGTCGCCCCCACGATCGGCCAGGAACACCGGTCCGGACTCCGCGCTCCAGCGGAACGCACGTACGCGGCCCGCCGCGTCGGCGTGTCCGCCCACCACGCCTGCGTCGTTCACCGCGTTGGCGATGCTGAAGGTGCCGAGTCCCACGGCGCGGAACGTAGCGGTCGCGGAGCGGAGGTACGCGGCCGGAAGGCTGCTCCCCTGTGCGATGGCCGCGCCCACGACCTGCCCGCTCCCGTTGATCGCGAACGCGGTCGTCCACCATCCGCCGCCCGGTGAACCCAGGTCGGTCACGCCGCCCGCCCTGGTCCACGAGAACGCGGTGGTACCCTGGGCGCCGGGCTTTCCTCCGACCACCGTCCCGGCATCGTTGATGTCGAGGCCCAGCCCCTGCGGTATCCCGAGGTCCTGCGCGGCCCCGAGGTCGTAGATCCGCTCGGGAGATGACACCTGGTAGCGTTTCGCGTCAGGGCCAAGCGGGCCGTCGGACCCGCACCCCGTGGCCGCGAGCGCCACCCCACCGATCAAGACGCGGGCGAAACGCCGGCCCGGACG
This sequence comes from Longimicrobium sp., assembly GCA_036398975.1. Taxonomy (GTDB): domain Bacteria; phylum Gemmatimonadota; class Gemmatimonadetes; order Longimicrobiales; family Longimicrobiaceae; genus Longimicrobium. Next base: position 4,443 of record DASWNZ010000264.1, on the reverse strand, counting down.
CTGTGCGAAATTCAAGATGATTGTCCTCCGGGAGTATCTCTGCAACGGGTGCGGTGGGAGGGAAGTCGTTCAGCAAGATAATGCGGTCCGCGCGGGGAGTAAACATTCGACGGCAGCCATGCGAGCGCCCACGCTCCCGTCGACCAGGGTCATCGTGTCAGAATGGCGGGGGTCCGTGCGTTAACGGATAGCCTCGCAGATCCTCGCCGTCCTCAGCCTCGTCGGTCCGCCATGAAAACCCCGCGCCTTGCCTCGATCCTCTTCGCCTGCATGCTGGCTGGCGCGTGCTCTCCGCTGCTGTCGGACGAGGAGCGGCTGGATGCGGTACACGTGGGCTACGTGACGAGGAGCGGCGACATGATCAGCGGCACGGGGACGGTGGAGCGGTTCGACATCGAAGGCGGCTTCTTCGCCATTCGCGGGGACGACGGCAAGGTGTACGATCCGATGAACCTGCCGCCCGGGTTCGCGCGGCACGGCGTTCGGGTGCGCTTCACCGCCAAGCTGCGGCGCGACATGGGGAGCATCCACATGGTCGGCGAGATCGTCGAGATCCAGCAGATCTCGGCGGCGTAAAACGGCGGGTCTCACGCGGAGGCGCGGAGACGCGGGAGAGAAGAACGGAAAGGGCCCGTGGATCGGTGAGATCCGCGGGCCTTCGTCGTTGGTTGCGGTGGACGCACGGGCGTCGTACGATGGCGCTACTTCTCATTCAAGGAAATCGATGATGAAACGGCTGGCCCTTGGCATCTTCCTCCTCCTGTGCACTACGTCCGCGGCGCGCGCGCAGAGCTCGGCGCCGCTGACCATCGGCGAGACGTTCACGATCGAGTCGAGGGTGATGGGCGAGACGCGGCGGATCAATGTGTACGCGCCGCCGGGGTACGCGGAAATGCCCGGGATGCGCCTGCCGGTGCTCTACATGCCGGACGGCGGGATGGCGGAGGATTTCCTGCACGTGGCGGGGCTGGTGCAGGTGTCGGTGGGGAACGGGACGATGCGCCCCTTCCTGCTGGTCGGCATCGAGAACACGCAGCGGCGGCGAGACATGACCGGGCCCACCGAGGTAGCGCGGGATCTGGCGATCGCACCGCGGGTGGGCGGGTCGCACGAGTTCCGCAGGTTCATCCGCACCGAGCTGATGCCGCAGGTGAAGAGCCGCTACCGCACGACGAACGAGACCGCCATCGTGGGCGAATCGCTCGCGGGGCTGTTCGTGGTGGAGACGCTCTTCCTGGAGCCGGACCTGTTCGACACCTACATCGCCTTCGACCCCAGCCTCTGGTGGAACGGGCGCGGGCTCGTGAGCCGCGCGGGCGAGCGGCTGCGCACGAGGGCGCTGGCGGGGAAGATGCTCTACTTCGCCAGCAGCGACGAGAAGGAGATCGCGGACGACGCGGCGATGCTGGCGGATTCGCTGCGAACCCACCCGTCGTCCGGGCTGCGCTGGCACCACGAGCGGATGCCCGAGGAGCAGCACTCCACGATCTACCATCCCGCGGCGCTGCGGGCGTTCCGCACGCTGTTCGCCGTCCCACCGCCGCCCGTAGCGGATCAGCGTGGGCGAGCGCGGCGCGTGGGGGTCGCGGCGAGCGGATCGTCTGGCCAGTAGTGCTTGGGATAGCGGCCCTTGAGGTCCTTTTTGACGTCGAAGTACGTCGTGCGCCAGAAGCTCGCCAGGTCGCGCGTCACCTGCACGGGACGGTGCGCGGGCGAGAGCAGGTGCAGCGTGAGCGGGACGCCTGCGATGCGCGGCGTCTCCGTCCAGCCGAAGACTTCCTGGAGGCGGACGGCCAGCGCCGGCGCCTCCGGGTCCGAGTAGTCGACGGCGATCCGCGAGCCGCTGGGGACCTCGACGTGCGTCGGCGCCTGCTCGTCGAGACGGCGGCGGCGGTCCCACGGGAGCATCGACTCCAGGATCGCGGCGAGGTCCAGGCGCGCGAGCTGCGCCAGCGATGTGACGCCGTGGAGGTGAGGCGAGAGCCATTCCCCCATCCCGGCGAGTAGCCCTTCGTCCGATGCGTCCGGCCACGACGCATCCGCGCGGCGGAGGAAAACGAGGCGCTCCTGCAGCTGCCGCGCGCCCTTGCTCCACGGCAGTGCGCCCAGGCCCCGCTCGCGCAGCCCATCGAGCAGGACGGCCGTGACGCGCTCCGGGTCCGCGTCGGCGAGGGGCGATTCGCGCAGGACGAGCGCGCCCAGACGCTCGCGGCGGCGCGCGCGCACGGCTCCGGCCTCGGCATCCCACGCGACCGACTCCTCCGTCTCGATCTGGTCGGCGAAGTGGTCCTCCAGCTCCGCCAGCTCCACCGGCGCGGCGAGGAAGATGCGGCTCTCACGCCCGTGCCCCGCCAGCTCCGCGGCCACGACGTACGCGGCCTCCGCAAGCGGCTGGGGATGGGCGAACGCGGCGCCGCGCCCGTTGCGCAGCAGGAAGCGCCCTCCCCCGCCCTGCCGCCGCTGCGCGATGCGATCCGGGTACGCCAGCGCGAGGAGCATCCCCGCCGCGTCGCTGCTCCCGCCGCCCGCGCGGATGCCGGCGCCGCGCGCGAGCTGCCGCGCCTCCTCGGCGATGCGCCGCAACGCGTCGCGGTCCACGCTCCACGCACCCGCCGGTGCGCGGCCGCCGCGCAGCGCTTCCACGCGCAGGCGCACGTCCGCGTCGGGGGGCGCGCCGTCGCGGGCGCGGAAGGGGTCGCGGTTGGCCAGGAGCGCCGCCAGCTCGCACGCGAGGCCGCCGAGCCCCAGCTCCGCCGCGCGCAGCACCATGTGCGCGAGGCGCGGGTGGAGGCCCATCCCGCCCATCCGCCGTCCGTGCGCGGTGATGGCGCCCGATGCGTCCAGCGCGCCGAGCTGAGCCAGGAGCTCGCGCGCCTGCGAGTACGCCGCGGCGGGCGGCGGATCGAGCCACGCCAGCTCCGCCGGATCGCGCACGCCCCACGCGGCCAGCTCCAGCGCGAGCGGCGCCAGGTCCGCCTCCATGATCTCCGGCACGCCGTGCGGCACGAGCGCCGCCTGCTCCCCCTCCGTCCACAGCCGGTAGCAGACGCCGGGGCCCATGCGTCCAGCCCGCCCGCGCCGCTGGTCCGCAGACGCGCGGGTGACGCGCACGGTCTCCAGTCGCGTCATCCCCGTGCGCGGCGCGAAGCGGGGGACGCGCATCCAGCCGCCATCCACCACCACGCGCACCCCCTCGATGGTGAGGCTCGTTTCCGCGATGGAGGTGGCGAGCACCACCTTGCGCTCGCCGGGGCGGGAAGGCTCGATGGCGGCATCCTGCGCCTCCTGCGGAAGGGTGCCGTGCAGCGGAGCCACGCGCACTCCGCGCCCGAGATCCTCCTCCGCCAGCAACCCCTCCACCCGCCGGATCTCCCCCGCGCCGGGGAGGAAGACGAGCAGATCGCCATCGTGCTCGGCGAGCGCGGCGCGGACGGAGCGCGCCACCGCAGGCTCGGAGTGCCCCTCCACCGGCCGCGCAAGGTAGCGCGTCTCCACGGGAAAGCTGCGCCCCTCGCTGGTCACTATCGGCGCGCCGCCCAGGAGCTCGGCCACCGGGCCGCCGTCCAGCGTGGCGGACATCACCAGGAGCCGCAGGTCGTCGCGAAGGAGGGCGCGGCTCTGGAGGGTGAGGGCGAGCCCCAGGTCGGCGTGCAGGCTGCGCTCGTGGAACTCGTCGAAGATGACGAGCCCCACCCCCTCCAGCGACGCATCCGACTGGAGCATGCGGGTGAGGACGCCCTCGGTGACCACTTCGATGCGGGTGCGCGGGCCGGCCTGCGTGTCCATGCGCACGCGGTAGCCGACGGTAGCGCCCACCCGCTCGCCCAGCGTCTGCGCCATGCGGCGGGCGGCGGCGCGCGCGGCCAGGCGGCGCGGCTCCAGCATCACTATCTTGCGGCCCGCCAGCCACTCCTCGTCCAGCAGCGCCAGGGGGACGCGCGTCGTCTTCCCGGCACCGGGCGGCGCCTGGAGCACGGCCGCGCCCTCGTCGCGGAGGGCGGCGCGCAGCGGGGGAATGACGGATTCGATGGGGAGCGCGTCCATGCGCGCCAATCTGCCGACGCGGCGCGGGCGCAGAAAGAGGAGAGGCGCGGAGGATCTCCCCCGCGCCTCTCAATGAAACGAGCCGGGCTACTGCCCGCGCCCGGTCTTCTCCTGGAGCTCGTCGATCTTCTTCGACGCCTCGGCCTTGGTCAGCTCGTCGTCGACCTCTACCTTGGCTTCCTCGGCGAGGGTGTGGAGGTACGAGCGCTGTGCCCCCGTCATCGGCTCGTCGCCGGTGACCCAGTTGTCGGGGTCCTTGATGGTATTGCTCTCTTCCCGCATTTCCTGCGTGGCCTTGTCCGTCATAGCCTTCACCCTCCGATTCTGGTTTCTGGCGAAAGTGCCCTTCACTCGTCCACTTTTGCAGGAAGCGTACCAAAGAAAAGCCGAAGCACAGGG
>DASWNZ010000263.1:0-4362 GCA_036398975.1 Longimicrobium sp. | reverse complement strand
GCAGCATGCGGTTCCACCCCTCTGTCATTCGTCACCAGCGATTCGTCACCCATCCCGCTGCCCCTTCAGCTCCGCAGCTACGGTTGCAGCGAAATCGCCAAGCGCGTGGGACTTGTCCTCAGATCTGCCTCTCCCTGCACGTCAAGTGTGCCCTGTACGTGGTAAATCCCTGCGGGGACCCGTGCCCCGTCGTTAGAGCGCTGGTCCCACGTGTCCGCAAAACGCAGATCCTGGCCAGGTGCAAGAGTATGCTCATGCAAAGATGCAAGAGCTTCTCGGTCATGCATCCGCCTCCACACGGTCTTTCCAGATCGGTCTACAACGCGGATGTCGAAAGTGGTTGTGCTGTCCCCGGTTCCAAGGTAGACCGTCCGGTTGGAATCGTTCCGAGCGATCATGAGCAGTGGAACCGCCTCTCCTGGCTTGACGGTGGAGGGCGTGTGCAAGCGGAGTGAGATCGCCGCTGCATCGACCAGGGCGACTGTGGTTGAGCCAGGGTCAGGTGGAGAATCGCGCGTGGAGGGAGCTTCCTTGCAGCCGCCGGCGAGGGCGCCGCATATGGCGGTGATCGTCAGAGTCACGTGGGGATGCGTCATGCGAGCCGGAGTAAGCTGTGTGATTGCGCTCACATGCTCGTAAAAGGTCTCCCTCACCCCTGCCGCGCTCCCCGCTCCTGCGCGTCCACCACTGCAAGTGCCGTCAGGTTCGCGATCTCCACCGCTTCGTTGCGGCGCTGGAGGACGTGGATGGGGTGCGCCATGCCGAGCAGGATGGGGCCGAACGCCTCCACCTTGCCGAGCTTCATCATCAGCTTGTAGGCGATGTTGGCGGCGTCGAGGTTGGGGAAGATCAGGACGTTGGGGGCGCCCGTGAGCGTGCTGTGCGGGTACACCGAGCGGCGCAGCTCCGGGTCCACGGCCACCTCCACCTGCATCTCGCCGTCGATCTCCAGCCCCGGCTCGCGCGCCTTCACCAGGTCGGCGGCGCGGCGCACGCGGTCGGACTGCGGCGAGCGCGAGGAGCCGAAGTTGGAAAACGAGAGCATCGCCACCCGCGGCACCAGCCCCAGGCGCCGCACGAACGCCGCGGAGAGCGTGGCGATCTCGGCCAGCGTCTCGGCGTCGGGGTCGATGTTGACGGTGGTGTCGGCGAAGAACATCAGGTCGTTCTCCATGATCATCATGTACAGCCCGGCCACGTGCGAAACTCCCGGCGCCGTGCCCACCACCTGCAGCGCGGGGCGGATCGTCTCTGGGTAGTACATGTCCTCGCCCGCCACCAGGCCGTCCGCCTCGCCCTCGTTCACCATCATGCAGCCAAAGGGGACGGCGCGGCGCACCTCGGCCTGGGCATCGGCCAGCGTCATCCCCTTGCGCCAGCGGCGGGCGTAGAGGAGCTGGGCGTAGCGCTCCAGATGCGCGTCGTCGGCCAGGCGGTCGACGATGCGCACGCCCTCCAGCGACGCGCCCAGCGCCTCCGCCGTGCGCGCGATGCGCTCGGAGCGGCCCAGCAGGATTGGCTCCGCGATTCCTTCGCCCACCACCAGCGCGGCGGCGCGGATCACGCGCTCGTGCTCGCCCTCGGGAAAGACGATGCGGCGCGGGTCGCGACGCGCGCGGTTCATGATGTCGCGCATCACCTCGCGTCCGCGGCCGAGGCGGCCTTCGAGCTGCTGGCGGTACTCGGCCAGGTCGAGCGTGATGCGCGCCACGCCCGTCTCCATGGCGGCCCTCGCCACGGCGGGGGCCACCCACAGCATGATGCGCGGGTCGAACGGGGTGGGGATCAGGTAGTCCGGGCCGAAGCGGAATCGGGTGCCGCCGTACGCCCGCTCCACCGACTCGGGGACGTCCATCCGCGCCAGCTCGGCGAGGGCGCGGGTGGCGGCCATCTTCATCTCGTCGTTGATGGCGCGCGCCCGCACGTCCAGCGCTCCCCGGAAGATGAAGGGGAAGCCCAGGACGTTGTTGATCTGGTTGGGATAGTCGGTGCGCCCCGTGGCCATGATGGCGTCGGGGCGCACGGCGTGCACCGCCTCCGGGAGGATCTCGGGGTCCGGGTTGGCGAGCGCGAAGACGATGGGGCGCTGGGCCATGGACGCCACCATCTCCGGCGTCACCGCCCCGGCGATGGAGAGGCCCACGAAGACGTCCGCGCCCGCCATGGCGTCGGCAAGGGTGTGCGCTTCGGTATCGCGGGCGAAGCGGGCCTTGTACGGGTCCAGCCGGGAGGGATCGCGGTCGGTGCGGATGACGCCCTTGCTGTCCGTCATCAGGATGTTCCCGCGCCGCACGCCGAGCGTCACGTAGTGCTCGGCCGTGGCGATGGCCGCCGCGCCCGCGCCGGAGAAGACGACGCGGATCTCCTCGATCTTCTTCCCCACCACGTCCAGCGCGTTGAGGAGGGCGGCGCCGCTGATTACGGCCGTCCCGTGCTGGTCGTCGTGGAAGACGGGGATGTCCAGGCGCCGCTTGAGCTCCTCCTCGATGTAAAAGCACTCCGGCGCGCCGATGTCCTCCAGGTTGATCCCGCCGACGGTGGGCTCCAGCAGCTCGCAGAAGCGGATCACGTCGTCCGCGTTCTCGGAGGCGACCTCCAGGTCGAAGACGTCGATGTCCGCGAAGCGCTTGAAGAGGACGCCTTTCCCCTCCATTACCGGCTTGGAGGCCAGCGGCCCGATGTTGCCCAGCCCCAGCACCGCCGTGCCGTTGGAGACCACCGCGACCAGGTTGCCGCGCGCCGTGTACTTGAAGACGTCCTCGGGATCGCGGGCGATCTCTCGGCACGGCTCCGCCACCCCGGGCGAGTAGGCCAGGGACAGGTCCCGCTGTGTGCTCGCGGGCTTGGTGGGCACCACGGCGATCTTGCCGCGGCGCCCGCTGCTGTGGTAGTCCAGCGCGTCCTGTCTGCGATCCGACATCCTTGCTCCGCCTGCTTTCCGGGCTCGTTTTCGCGAGCCGGACAGGGTACCCGGAAGGGCAGGCGGGTGTCAAGCGCGACCGGGTTGCGCGCCCTTTTGTCATCCTGAGCGTCGCGCCTCTCCACCCTTCTCCGGTCCCCAACCTCTGGCGCGAAGCGAAGGATCTACTGCGCGTTCCCCGGCGCCTGCGACACGCACCGACCCCCGCGCCCTACCCCTCCGCCCTTAACGCCTCGCTCGGCTCGATGCTCAGCCCCCGCCGCGCCGGCCCAAAAGTGGCCAGGAGCCCCACCACCAGCATGATCACCGCGACCGCCGGCACCGCCACAGCGCCACGCACCCCCATCATCTCCCCGTTGGAAGCGAGGTCCACGAGGAACGCGATCCCCACGCCCACGCCAACCCCCAGCGCGAGCTGCCACGCCGCGCGCCTGAACAGCCCCGCCAGCAGGCGCCGCGGCTGCGCCCCTAGCGCCGACCGGATGCCGATCTCCTTGCGGCGCTGAGTCACGGTGAACGACATCATCGCGTAGATCCCCGCCGCGGAAAGAAGGAGCACGCTCAGCATCACCAGGCCGAGCCCCAGCCCCACCAGCTGGACGATCTGCACCTCCTGCTTGTTCATGGAGGCCAGGGTGCGCACCTCCCCCACGCGTAGTGTCGGCTCCACCCCGGCCGCGATCTCGCGCAGCCGGGCCGTGAAGTTGGCCGGAGCGCCGCGCGGCACGTGCAGGGTGAGCAGGGCGCCCGCAGAACCGTCCGCACGAAGCGGCTGGTAGAGGCGGGCGGCGACGTGCTCTTCGTCCACCTCGTTGGCTTCCAGGTTCCCCACCACCCCCACGATCTCCAGCCATGGGTTGGGATGCGGCTCCCGTGCGCCCTCGCCCACGTCCGCGTAGCGCACGCGCCGGCCGATCGCGTTGCCGCCGCCCAGCAGGTCGCGCACGAAGGCGCGGTTCACCACCACCGTGTTCGAAGTGGTGTCCAGGTCCGCCGCCGTGAACGCGCGCCCCGCCAGCACCGGTGCCCCGAACGCGCGGAAGAAGTGCGGCTCCACGCGGTTCACCCCGGTCTTGTGCCCTTTCGCGGCCGCGGGAGCGGGGGCGCCCTCGATCTCCACGCGTCGAGGCCCCTCGTTGCTGGGACGGCTGGTGGAGAACACCACCTCGGACACGCCGGGCTCCGCCTCCAGCCGCCGCGCCAGCTCGGGGCGCAGCGCGCCGAAGCGGCTGCGCAGCGCGCGGGTGTGCTCCTGCGGGTCGGCCCCGGCGGGGAGCTCGGGGTCCATCGTCACGGGGGCGGCGATGTACCGCGCGCCGTCGTAGGCCGGGCGCGTGCCGACGGAGCTCACCACCTGCCACCCCATCGCCACGGCGAGCGGGAGCCCCGCCACCGCGATGGCGACCTGCATCACCACCATGGTGGTCCACACCCCCCCCCCC
>DASWNZ010000262.1:0-3320 GCA_036398975.1 Longimicrobium sp. | reverse complement strand
GCGCAGCGGGCCGCGCAGGATGTGGCGGCACGCCTGGTCCAGCCGCGGCGCATCGCGCAGCAGGGTGGAAGCGTGCGCCATGTCCACCAGGGCGCGCGCCAGCGTCTCGTCGTCGCCGCCGCGCTCCACGATGGTCCACGCGTCCCACCACGCCTCCTGGTAGAGCGGCCGGTTCCCCAGGCCGGCGGCGACGCGGGCCAGGAGCGCCAGCGTGGTCACCCGCTCCCCGGGCTGCACGCGCGTGGGAAGGAGCCGCTGGAGCGCCGGAAGCGCCCGCTCGAAGGTGCCGCGGAGCACCCACAGGCGCGCCAGGTCGTGCTGGAGCTCCGACTGGCGCGCGTGCCCCCGTCCGTACGCGCGCATCGCCAGGCGCGCGAAACGCTCCGCATCCTCGTAGTCGCCGGACTCCAGGGCGAGCAAGAAAAGGCCGTGCAGTGCGGTCGCGCGGATGGCAAGAAGCCCGTGCCGCCTGCTGGCGCGCGTACCCTTGATCAGGGCGCGCCGTGCCGCCTCCGCGGAGCCGCGCCTGGTCTGGAGGCGGCCGAGCTCCACCCACGCCTGCGCGTACGAGGCCCAGTCCCGCCGCCGCCGCGCAAGGCCGATCGTCCGCCGCAGCCACGTCTCCGCGCGCGCAAGACGGCGGAAGTGGAGTGCCAGCACGCCCACCGCCAGCGCCGCGGACGCATCCTCGGGCGACGCCAGCGCGCCCGCCTGCGCGAATGCGAGCGAGGTGTTGGGCGCGCCCTGCTCCTGCGCCCAGCGCGACACCTGGAGGCACACCAGCGTCACGATCTCCGAGCTGGCGCCGGCCGGGTTCCCCACCAGCGCCGCCAGCGTGGAGAGCGACACCTCCAGCGCGGGCTCCACGGCCGCCGCGCGTAGCAGCCGCAGCCGCTCCGCCGCCGCCGGCGCCGCGAAGAGAGCCGGGCGGTCCTCCGGCGCGACCTCCGCCCACAGCGTCACGTCCCGCAGGGAGTGCCAGAGGAGGAGCCCCGCCTCGCCGCGCAGCTCTTCCAGGATACCCGTGCCCTCCAGGGTCTCGTCTGGCTCGCGAAGAATGGCGGGAGGTATGCACCAGCGCCGCACTGTGTTACGGCGCGGAGTGCGCGCGCGTAATCGCGCGCTACGTGGTGTCGTCGGGTCCATTAGTGCCTCCGGGTAAGGCGCCGCGCCGCGAGGGCGGGTGCGGGGAGCCGGGTTGGCCGGGCGCGCCCCCGAGCGCGCTTCCAGCCGTCTCCGCGCGGTGTACCCTTGCGGGAGGAGCCTCCCCCAATGTACTCTTGCACAGAGATCCCACCCAAAAGTAGACAGAGTAGACGGGCGCAGTATAGCCCCTTGGATCGAGCGCGTCAATGGCGTCGAACGATGGGGCCGCACCGCTGGCCCGCCTGCGCGAAGCGGTCGAGCGGCAGGTGAGCGCGAGGTCGCTGAGGCACGCGGCCCGCCAGGTGGGGATGAGCCCGACCGGCCTTCAGAAGTTCCTGGCCGGAAGCGCTCCGACCGATGCTACCTGCCGGAAACTGGAGCGCTGGGCGTTCGACAAGGCCGTCGCGGGCGAGCCCCCGACCGCCGAAACGGCGCTCGCCGTCCTTCGCCTGTTCGCGGGTGCGCTCCCTCCGCGCCGCCACCCGGAAGCGGTGGAGCGGCTGCTGGCCGTGCTGGAGTCCGCCTTCAACGACGGCGCCCGTCCGGCGTGGCTGGTGGAGGCCCGGAGTGCTCTGGATTCCGCTTCCGAAGGTCCAATCCCGTAGACAACCCCACGCATCATATGAAAGCGCTGTCCTCTTTGTCCGCAGTCGCCGCGCTCGCGGTGCTCTCCCTCGCCGCGTGCGGACGGGAGAAGGAGACGGTCGTGCTGGGCGTCGCCGCACCCCTCCAGGCGGCCAACGGCAAGTCCGTGGAGATGGCCGCGCGGATGGCCGTGGACGAGATCAACAGAGCCGAAGGGAACGATGGGTTTACCTTCGAGCTCGAGATCCGCGACGACCAGCGCAACGAGACGAAGGGGATCGAGGTCGCGCAGGAGCTGCGCGAGAACGAAAGGGTGGTGGCGGTGATCGGCCACGTGAACTCGGCCGTGTCGATCAAGGCGGCGCCCATCTACAACATGCCGGCCGGCATGCACGACAGCATCACCGGAGATCCGGTGGTGCAGATCTCCCCCGCGTCCAGCGCGCCGGCGCTCACGGGCGCGGGTCCGTGGACCTTTCGCGTGACCCCTACCGACCTGGAGTTCTCACCCGTTCTGGCGAGGCACGCGCGCGAGCGGCTGGGGAGCAGCAAGGCGGCGGTGATCTACGCCAACGACGAGTACGGGCAGGGGGTGACCTCCACCTTCGCGGCCGCCTTCCGCCGCCAGGGCGGGCAGATCGTCTCGTCCGACCCGTACCTCCCCGACGTGCTCAAGAACCCGGCGGCGCTGGACCCGTACCTGGTGCGCGCCATCCGCCGCGGCGCCGACGCGCTGGTGATCGGCGGCCAAGCGGACGCGGGCGTCTCGATCATCCAGGCCGCGCGGCGGCTGGGCTACACCGGCCCCATCCTGGGCGCGGACGGGCTCACCGGGGTCAAGGACGCGCGCGGGGTGGGGGAGGGGGTGTTCGTGAGCTCCGCCTTCCTACCCGACCGCAACACGCCCGCGGCGCAGAAGTTCGTCGCTGCTTTTCGTGCCCGCTACAACGCCGCGCCGGACCACCGCGCCGCGCAGACCTACGACATCGTCTACCTTCTCCACAGGGCCATCCGCGAGGTGGGTGCCGATCGCGAGGCGATCCGCGCCTACCTGGCGCAGGTGGGCCGCCCCGACGGGCACCCGGCCTTTGACGGCGTCAGCGGCACCATCAAGTTCGACGAGAACGGCGACGTCGTGGAGAAGCCGGTCGTGATCGGCGTCGTGCGCGGCAGCGAGCTGGTGACGGCGCGGTAGAATGTGGTTTCGCAGGAAGAAAACGCCCCCGGCACCGCGTGCCGGGGGCGTTTTGTTGGTCGGACGGGCGCGTGTCGATTCGCGGGCGGAGGAGCGGCGGCGGGCACGGGCAGCCACGCGGGGCGGCCCCTACGAGGTTACGGTGCGGATGGCGGGGGTCGAGGTCGGGGCGAGGGTGGGCAGACACGCAGGTCTGCCCCTACCGGATCTGCGGGTGCTGCAACGATTTACGCCCCCTCTCCCGATAACAGAGGGCGCAGCCCTCTCCTGTTATCGGGAGAGGGGGCAGGCGAGTGTAACGAGCCGGGGGTGAGGGCCCCGCACATGGAGTTCTCCCCCTCACCCGCCCTGCGCCCCCGCAGGCGGGGGAGGGGGCCGGGGGGAGGGGGCCCTC
>DASWNZ010000261.1:0-30032 GCA_036398975.1 Longimicrobium sp. | reverse complement strand
TGAGGTAGCCGTGGCGGGTTGCCTCGCCGCCCTCAGGCGACGGCGCCGCCACACGAGCTCCCGGCGCCGGCCGTGCAGCCGAAGCAGTGCGGCCCCAGCACGATCTCGCGGTTGGCGAGGGCGGCCAGGTCGAAGTCGAAGATGGTGCGCGGGGCGGCGGGGTGCACCGGCAGGTCGAGCATCTGGTTGAAGTCGCAGTCGTACAGCGTGCCGTCGTAGCCCACCGAGAGCGTGTTGCGGCACATCACGCCCGTCGCCGCGGCGGGATTGAACGCGGTCACCAGCCGCTCCATGTAGGCGTCCAGCGCGCCACCCTCCTCCAGGAACTCCAGGAAGCGCGAGACGGGCATGTTGGTGATCGTGTACAGCGAGCTGAACTCGACGTCGTACAGCCGCGCCATCTGCCGCTTCCACTCTGCCTCCAGCATCCCCTGGCTGCCGGGGAGAAAGGTGCCGACCGGGTTGGTCACGAGGTCCAGAAGGAGCCCCGTACCAGGCTTGCCGTAGCCGAGCGCGTTGAGCTGTTGCAGCGCGGCGATCGACTGCTCGAAGACGCCGTCGCCGCGCTGCGTGTCCGTCCCCTTCTGCCGGTAGTGCGGCAGGGAGGCGACGACGTGCACGCGGTGCTCGGCAAAGAACTCGGGGAGGTAGCGGTAGTTGGGGAGCTGGGTGATGGTGAGGTTGCAGCGGTCCATCACGTGCTTCCCCGCGGCGGATGCGCGCCGCACGATCTCGCGCCAGCGCTTGTGCAGCTCCGGGGCGCCGCCGGTGATGTCGAGCGTGGGGATGGCGCTCCCCTCGATCACCTCCAGGCAGCGGTCCACGACGGCGTCGCTCATCATCTCGGTGCGGTCCGGGCCGGCGTCCACGTGGCAGTGGCGGCAGGTCTGGTTGCACTTGCGCCCCACGTTGATCTGGAAGACGTCGATCCCGGTGGCGCGGAGCGGAAACAGCCCGGCATCGCCGAGCGCATCCTCGAACGCCCGCGCGACCGGCACCCCCGCCAGCACCTGCTTCTGGCGGCGGGTGGAGGCCAGCTCGGCCTGGCGCTTCTGGAGGGTCGGGAGGACGCGGGACATGTAGCCTGGTTTGGTAGATGTTGGGGTGGAGGTGAGAAAGTGCCAAGTGCCTAGTGCCTAGTGCCTAGTGCCGCAGTTACTGGGCACTGAGCACCAGGCACTGGGCACTGCCGTTCACATCCCAAGCCGGTCCGCGTGGTTCCGCATCTGGAGGCCGTGCACAAGCGATGCGCCGCCGCGGATGGCGGCGGCCACGTGGACGGCTTCGGTCATCTGCTCGGAGTCGGCGCCTTTTTGCAGGCAGTCGCCCGTGTAGGCGTCGATGCAGTAGGGGCACTGGACGGCGTGGGCCACCGCCAGGGCGATCAGCGACTTCTCACGCTGCGTCAGCGCGCCCTCGGCGAAGACGGCGTTGTACCAGGCGAAGAACTTCTCCGCCAGCTCGGGCGCGTCCTTGCCGATCTCCGGGAAGCGGGCCAGGTCCTGCGCGTCGTAGTAGCCGGGAGCGTGCATGTGCATCGTTGGATCGCCTGGTCGGGTTGCGGATGGGGCGCAGGGCAGGTCCCCTCCCCCACCGGGCGCGTGGAGGAGGGGACCCTGGTCCTGCCGATGGTACGACAGGCAGTGCGCGGTCGGATCTCTGCCGATGCTGGCGTCTCAGCCGCGGACCTCGCCGAGATCCGCCGTCCGGACGTGCACCCGGCGCACGAACTCCCACCCCGCTGCCGATCGCACGAAGAAGATCCGCCAGCTCTCGATGCCGGTGTGAATGCCGCCCCGGTCCGCGGGCAGCCGGCGATCGCCGAACTCGTAAATCACCGCGGCCGTGTCGCCGCGAAACTCGGCTCCACGCGTGACGACCCAGTCGGCGGTGTCCGCCTGCGCCTCCAGCAGGCGAAGTCCGTGCTCCTCCTGGAGGCGCAGCGTCACCCATCGGTCGAAGTTGGTCGTGGGCTCGCCCGCATAGAAGTGCCGGAGCTTGGCCGGGTTCCGCGCACGTATTCCCTCACCGATCCAGTCGGCGATGGCACGCACCAGCGTCGTGGTGTCCGCCGCCGTCTGCGCGGACGCCGCCGTCGGAGCGGTCAGGCCGGACAGCAGGAGCGCGAAGAGCGTCCTCCAGTGGCGAATCACCGGTGCCATGCGCTAGCGGAGGTGCGCGCGGGCTTCGGAGGCGCGCTCCTGGAGCACGTCCACCGCAATTTTCGTCTCACGGACGAGCACCAGCGTCCCCATCACCAGTCCGCCCACGCCCACGAGGCCCACGACCAGCGCCACCACCTCCAGCGGCAGGGCGACGGAGGCGGGGAAGAGCGGGGTCAGCACGGCGCCCATCAACGACAGGAAGGCCGCCGCCGCGAAGCCGCCCAGCGCCACGTAGAACGAGCGCAGCGCGTGGAGGAGCATCAGCGCCCGCCGCTCCGTCGCAGCCAGCTCGCGCACCTCGCCGGGGTGCGGGGTGGAGCCCGTCTCGGTGGCCTTCTCCAGCTCGGCGGTCATGATGCGCGCGCGGTCCACGGCGCGGGCCAGGCGGTTGCTGGTGCTCATGATGAGCACGGAGCACGCGTTGGTGAGCACCGCCGGCGCCACGATCAGCGTCAGCGCGGCAAAGGGGTTGGGGATCGCCTGCACTACGCGTTTTCCTTGAGCCGCCGAACGTACGCGCGGATGCGGGCCGCGTTGGCACCCACGTCGCTCCGTCCGACTCGCGACACCGAGCGCACGTCCACCCGCGCGATCCCCGATGCGGGCATCACGCGGATCACCACGTCGTCCCTGAACCCCCACCATCCCGTGATCGCGGTCGCCTCGATGCGGCCCTCGTCGCGCTCGGCGGCCACGATCTCCCACCCCATCTCGCGCGCGGCCCGCAGCGCCTGCCCGTACGCGGAGTCGGGGGTCATGGCGAGCATCACGGGCTGCACGTCCTGGTACGCCTCGCTCTGCAGCCGCGCGATGGAGTCGCCCTCGTATGCGGACGGGTTGGTGGCGCCCGTCTGCTCGCGCAGCGGGAGCGTGGCGATGAGGGGCGGCGGATTGCGCGTGTCGGTGCTGATGTCGTGGATGGGCGGCAGGGACCGCGCCTTCACCAGGAAGCTGTACGGCACCAGGAACGCCCCCGCCGCGATCCCCAGCGCGAGGATCGAGGGAAGCACGCCGCGCCTCCTCCCCCGCACCAGCACCAGCGCGACGATGGAAAAGAGCGCCGCCGGCACCGCCAGGTACGCCCCCCACCGCATGAGCTGGAAGCCGGTGCTGAAGTGCCAGAAGCCCAGCCGCGTGCCGGGCCCGGCGAGGAGCACCAGCAGCCCCGCCAGAATCGCGGTCCCCAGCGCCACCCCCGCCATCGGGTTGCCGCGCAGCGGGGGACGGTCGTTGATGAGGTCTGCGTCGCGCATGGGACTCGGGGAAAAGGTGCGTGAGTGCGTTAGTGCGTGAGTGCGTTTACAACCGCGGCCGTCCAATGTCATCCTGCGAGAGCCAACCCCGCGGAGTAGATCCTTCGCTCCGCGCCGGAGTATCGGGCCGGGGAGAGGGCGGTGCAGCGCGTCGCTCAGGATGACAGAAAAACGTTGCTGATAGCTTCTAGTGCCTCGCCAGTGCGCCACCCCCCCGCGCACTAACGCACTAACGCACTTCTGTTCCTCCTTCGATGCCTCACCTTCTTCACCACCACCGGCATCAGCGACAACACCCCGAGCAGCGTGAACGATAGGAGCACCGTCGTCGAAAGCAGGTCGCGGGCGGAGTGGATGCGGAGGAGCGACTCGCCCAGGTTCACGAAGACGAACGATCCCGGGAGGATGCCGATCGCCGTGGCCACGACGAAGGTGCGCGTGCTGACGGGGGTGAACGCCGGCACCAGGTTCATCAGCCAGAACGGGAAGATGGGCACCAGGCGCACGAAGAGGAGGTAGTTGAAGGCGTCCGCCTCGAAACCGCGCGACAGCCGCTGGAGCCGCGGGCCCATCCGCCGCCGCGCCGCGTCCGCGAACAGGTAGCGTGCCGAGAGGAAGGCCGCCGTCGCCCCCACCGTCGCCGCGACGATGACGACCGCCGCCCCCACCCATCGCCCGAAGAGGAAGCCGACGGCCAGCGACATCAGCACCCCGCCCGGAAAGGAGAGCGCGGTCGCCACCGCGTACACCACCAGCGTCGCCACCAGCATCGCAACGAAGTGCCGCGCCTTGAATGCGAGCAGCTCGTCGCGGTGCTCCTTGAGCGTCTCGAAGCTAAGGTAGCGCGGCCCGCCCAGCGCAAAGAACGCCCCCAGCCCTCCCAGGAGGACGGCCGCCAGCGCCCACTTCTTCCACGGCCTGCGGCGCGGCCCCCGCTCCGCGCGCAGCGGGCTGGGGATGGCGGCTGCGGCGGGGCGGGAGGGTCGCATGCAGGTCGGCTCCGGGGCATGGGGGGCACCGATGAATGTAGCGGCCCCGCCCCGCGCCGCAACGGACCCGGCGGCACGCCCCTCGCGGCTGTCCCCTGCCCGGCATTCCTCCGTCCCTTGCGCACGCCCATGTCCACACCCAGCAGCGACCAGCACCACCGCCTTGCCGACGGCCACGGCCCCATCCCCGTGGCCGTGGTCACCGTCAGCGACTCGCGCACTCCGGAGACCGACACCAACGGCATCTGGCTCCGCGAGCAGATCGAGGCGGCCGGCCACACCCCCGCCGGCTACCTCCTGATCCGCGACGAACCCGCCGAGGTGGAACGCGCGCTGGAGGAGTCGCTCGCGCGGGTGGTGATCTTCAACGGAGGCACCGGCATCGCCCCACGCGACACCACCTACGACGTCCTGAGCCGCCGTATCGAGCGCCCCATCCCCGGCTTCGGCGAGCTGTTCCGCATGCTGAGCTGGGATCAGGTGGGCGCCGCCGCCATGCTCTCCCGCGCCACCGCCGGCGTCATCGGCGGCCGCGTAGTCTTCTCCCTCCCCGGCTCGCACGCCGCCGTCCGCCTCGCCTGGGAGCGCCTCATCGCCCCAGAGCTCCGCCACATCGCGTGGCTCGTGGAGGGTTGAACTAAGTGGACGTACGTTATATCGTACGTGACACCTGTTGCGCGGGAGCATACGATGCGGACGATGACGGCGAGCGATGCCCGGTCAAGCCTGTACCGCCTGATCGACGAGGCGTCCGAATCGCACGAGCCGGTTCTGATCACCGGCAAGCGCGCGAACGGCGTGCTGGTTTCCGAGGACGATTGGCGGGCCGTCCAGGAGACGCTCCACCTTCTC
Organism: Longimicrobium sp.; assembly: GCA_036398975.1. GTDB lineage: Bacteria > Gemmatimonadota > Gemmatimonadetes > Longimicrobiales > Longimicrobiaceae > Longimicrobium. The sequence continues at coordinate 24,773 of DASWNZ010000261.1, read as the reverse complement.
ACGATTCCGGGGATGCGGGAGTCGATCGTGGATGGGATGGAGACGCCGATCGAGGATTGTGAAGAGACGCCGGGCTGGTGAGTGCCTGGCGTGTAGTGTTCACGAAGCAGGCACAGAAGGATGCGGCGAAGCTCGCCGCTGCCGGTCTGCGGCCCAAGGCGGAGGCGCTGCTCGCGATCCTCGCGGTGAACCCATACCAGACGCCCCCTCCCTTCGAGAAGCTCGTCGGGGACTTGAGCGGCGCCTACTCGCGGCGGATCAACCTCCAGCACCGCCTCGTTTACCAGGTGCTCAAAGACTCGCGCACCGTGAAGGTTCTCAGGATGTGGACGCACTACGAATAGCAGCGCAGCCTCCAAGCGCCCGCGGACCACTCAGGAACTACAAGTAAACCATCGCACAGAGGCCGCAGAGAGAAGACAAGCCGCAGAGGAACCCTTCTGCTGTTCTTGCTGTCCCCTCCGTGGCTCTGTGTGAGACGCAGTTTGCAGGGTCACGCGCCGCCCCCTATCCTTCGCTCCCATGCACTCTAGAACCCTCGTCGCGCTCCTCGTCTGCGCGCCGCTGAGCCTGGCCGGTCAGAGCCCGGTGCCCGGATCGCAAAACGACCCCCGGCCCGCCGTCCGCGCCGTCGCCCGGAGCTCGGCGATCGTGATCGATGGGCGGCTCGACGATGTGGCGTGGGCCGCGGCGGAGGTGGCTGGCGACTTCCGGCAGCAGCAGCCGGAGGAAGGAGCCGCGCCCACCGAGCGCACCGAGGTCCGCGTGCTGTACGACGACGGCGCGGTGTACATCGGCGCGCGGATGTTCGACTCCGCGGGACCAGCGGGGGTGCGCAAGCTGCTGGTGCGGCGTGACCAGCTGCTCAACGACAACGCCTCGGACAAGATCGCGGTGGTGCTCGATCCCCACCGCGATCGCCAGACGAGCGTCTGGTTCGAGTTGAATCCGCTGGGCGTGAAGGGCGACCAGCTGAACGGAGATGCGTCCTTCGATCCCGTCTGGGAGGGTGCATCTCGCGTCGATTCCCTGGGGTGGACAGCCGAGTTCAAGATTCCGCTCTCGCAGCTTCGTTTCCCGCGGGATTCGGTGCAGAACTGGGGATTGCAGCTGTGGCGGACGCTGGCGCGGCGCAACGAGTCGAGCATGTGGGCCTTCTGGCGGAGGAACGAGCCGGGCGGGCCGGGATACTTCGGCACGATCACCGGGCTCGCCCTGGCGGCGCAGCCGCGGCGCCTGGAGCTGCTGCCGTACCTGGTGCAGAAGGGCACCTTCGCGGAACCGCCCGCCGGCAACCCGTTCCGCAGCGACCGCGAGCTGGTCACGCGCGCCGGCGGCGACCTGCGGTACACGCTGAGCTCCAGCTTCACGCTGGACGCCACGGTGAATCCCGACTTCGGGCAGGTGGAGGTGGACCCGGCGGTGGTGAACCTCTCCGCCTTCGAGACGACGTTCCAGGAGAAGCGGCCCTTCTTCGTGGCCAACGCAGCCGCCTTCTCGTTTGGAGGGGTGAGCTGCTACTTCTGCAGCAACGTGTCGAGCCTCAACCTGTTCTACTCGCGCCGCATCGGGCGCGCGCCGCAGCTCGCCGGCCTCGTGCAGCCGGGGAACTACGCCGACTTCCCGGACGCGGCGACGATCCTGGGCGCCGCAAAGATCACGGGCCGCACCAAACGCGGGCTTTCGGTGGCCGTGCTCCAGGCGCTCACCAACGAGGTCACGGCGCGCTACGTCCCCCGCGCGACACCGGACGACGAACCGGCGAGCCGCGAGATCGAGCCCATGACCGGCTACCTGGTGGGCCGGGTGCGGCAGGATCTGCGCAAGGGCGACACGCGGATCGGCTTCATCACCACCCTCACCCAGCGGTTCATGAGCGATCCGGAGCTTACGAGCAGGCTCCACGACCGGGCCGGGGCCATGGGCGCCGACATCCAGCACTACTGGGGGAGGCGTGGCTATTCGGTGGTGGGGCAGGTGGCCTTCTCCAGCGTGGCCGGCGACAGCAGCGCGCTCCGCCGCACCCAGCGCACGAGCGCCCACTACTTCCAGCGTCCCGACCGGAAGGCCACCAGCGACGGGATCTTCGACATCAGCTATGACCCCACCCGCACCTCGCTGCGCGGCTACGGGTTGTACGCCAGGGTCGCCAAGGAGAGCGGGAACTGGCGCTGGGAGACCGCGCAGAACTGGCGGAGCCCGGGCTTCGAAGTGAACGACCTCGCGGCGCTCAGCCGCACCGACTACCGGTGGATGCAGGCCAGCGTGCTCCGAAGCTGGACGAAGCCAACCCGCTGGTACCGCGGCGCGGCGGCGACCGTCTCCGCGCAGCAGCAGCTCAACTTCGACGGCGACCGCACCGACCTGCAGGGCGGGATCTCCGGGGAGATCACCTTTCGCAACTATGTCCAGGCGCGCGGCTTCGTGATCACCCACCCGCCGACGTACGACCCCTACCGCACCCGGGGCGGTGTGATCGTCCGCAGCGCCGGTTACCACCTCGCCTCGGCGACGGTGAGCGGCGACACCCGTAAGCGCGTGACGTGGACGGCGAACGCGCAGGGCGGCCCCAACATCGCGGACGACGGCGGGTTCGTGACGGGCGGCGTCAGCCTGGTGGCGAAGCCGGCCGAGAACGTGCGCATCAGCCTGGGGCCGTCGTACCTGTACGACGTCGACCCGCGGGCGTTCGTCAGCAACGTCGCCGATTCCACGGCCACGCGGTTCGGGGGCGTCCGGAGCGTGTTCGCGCGCCTCGAGCAGCACAACCTCTCCATGACGGCGCGCGTCAACGCGACCTTCACCCCCACCCTTACGCTCGAGCTGTACGCGCAACCGCTCCTGGCGAGCGGCCGCTACAGCGACCTGAACGAGTACCGGGCGCCCCGCACCACGGACGCGCTGGTCTACGGCAGGGACGTGGGGACGATGAGCGAGCTCCGCGACTCCACGGGCCGGGTCAGCCGGTACCGCGTCGATCCCGACGGCAACGGTCCCGCGGCGGGATTCGAGGTCGCAAACCCCGACTTCAACTTCCGGTCGCTGCGCGGCACCGGGGTCCTGCGCTGGGAGTACCGCCCGGGGTCGACGCTCTTCCTGGTGTGGACGCAGCAGCGGTCCGGCTCCGGCACCTTTGGAGACTTCGACTTCCAGCGCGACCGCTCCGCGCTGTTCCGCGACCGTCCCGTCAACGTGCTGCAGCTGAAGGCGAGCTACTGGTTCGGCCTGTAACGGCAACTGCATGGCTCACACAGAGACACAGAGCCACAGAGAGAACCGCACAAGGTTTTCTTTGTGGCTTTTCAGTTCCCTCTGTGTCCTCTGTGTGAGGCTTTTCTGCTTTACGAGCCGCGTACAGGAAGGGTGAAGAGGAAGGTGGCGCCCTCGCCCTCGACGCTCTCCACCCAGATGCGGCCGCCGTGCGCTTCCACGATGCCGCGGGCGATGGAGAGGCCCAGGCCGATGCCGCGGCGATCCGTCTTGCCCGCCTGCCAGAAGCGCCCGAAGACGCGCGGGATCTGGTCCGCGGGGATGCCGGGGCCGGTGTCGGCGACGGAGATGCGCAGCTCGTCCGCCAGGAGCTGGGCGCCCAGCGTGATGCGCCCGCCCGCCGGCGTGAACTTGACCGCGTTCCCCACCAGGTTCGAGATCACCTGCAGCACGCGCGACGAGTCCAGCGGGATGCGCGGGAGCTCGTCGGCGATCTGCGCTTCGAAGGTGATGGAGCGCGCGGCGGCGAGCGGCGCCATCATGGCCGATGCCTCGCGCAGCACGGCGCCGGGGCTCTCGGTGCTGAGATCGAGCGCCAGCTTCCCGCTCTCCATGCGGGTCACTTCCAGCAGGTCCTGGATGAGCTGGTTCATCCGGTCCGTGGTGCGCAGCATCATGTCCATCGGCTTGCGATGGGCGGGCGCCACGTCGTCGGCCATGAGCTGCGCGGCCATGCGGATGGTGCTCAGCGGGTTGCGGAGGTCGTGCGCCACCACGCCCAGGATCTCGTCGCGCGCGCGCGTCGCCTGCAGGGCGTCGTGATAGAGCTGCGCGTGCTCCACCGCCACCATGATGCGCCGCGCCAGCTCCTCGGCCAGCCCCAGGTCGTCGGCGTCCAGCGTGCGGCCGGAGCCGGCGGTCACCAGCGTAACGCCGCCCATCACCTCGCCCGCCGCCACCAGCGGGACGCTCGCCACGGAGCGCGGGGCCAGGCGGCGCAGGATCTCGCGCTGTGCGTCGTCGTCGCCGGCGTCGGGGCCGAGCTCGGAGGCGACGTCGGCCACCAGGAGGAACTGGCCGCTGGTGCACCCCTTCACCAGCGGGTGGCTGCGTGGCACGGTGCCGCCCCACAAGCCGTCGCCGCCGGCCAGGAGCTGCTCCTGATCCGGGTCCGCGTGCGCGTAGGCGATCCGCTCGCTCTGGCCGTCGCCGTCCATCATCTCCACCACCACGTAGTCGGCCAGGCGGGGTACGGCCAGCCGCGCCACGGTGGAGAGCATGGCGCGGTACTCGAACGACGAGCTCAGCACGCGGCTCGCCTCGGCCAGGAAGGCGGCGCGCGCTTCCGCGGCTTCGGCGCGCGCGCGGGCGGCGCGCTCCCCCAGGTGCAGGAAGCGCGTCGCCAGCAGGTTGCGGATGCGCAGCACCACCTCCACCGCGTCCAGCGGCTTGGTGAGGAAGTCGCTCGCCCCTTCGGAAAGGGCGCGCAGCTTCGTCTCGGAGGTGACGTCCGCCGTGAGGACCAGGATGGGGAAGTAGTCGCTCGCGGGGATGCTGGACCGCAGCTGCCGCATCACCCCGAAGCCGTCCACGTACGGCATGTGGAGGTCCAGCAGGAGGATGTCCGGGCACTTCGCCTCGAACAGCTCCGGCACCTGCCGCGAGTCGGTGGTCAGGGTGACGTTCTCGAAGCCGTCGAAGCGGAGGAACTCTTCCAGCAGCTCCAGGTTCGCCCGCTCGTCGTCCACCACCAGGATGGCGGCTTCCTCCACGGTGCGTGGGGTCACGGCTGGTCTCCCCGCTCGGCGAGGGTGCGGTCGACGGTCTCCATGAAGCGGTCCAGGTCCAGGGGCTTGGTCATGTACTCGTGCGCGCCGGCGGCGCGCAGGCGCTCCACCTGCCCCGGCGTGGCGTCGGCGCTGATCACCACCACGGGCGTGTCGCGGGTGCGGGGGTCCGATCGCAGGCGGCGCAGCACGTCGCCGCCGCTCATGTCCGGAAGGTGCAGGTCCAGCAGGATCAGGTCGGGCGCGTGCTCCCACGCCAGGTCCAGCCCCATCCGCCCCTGCATGGCCGAGAGCAGGGTGATCTCCGGCCGCGAGGAGAGGAGCGACTCCACCAGCGTCAGGTTCGCCAGGTTGTCTTCCACGTAGAGAAGGGTGGCAGGCGGGCCCTCGTACTCCTCCGTGCGCGCCTCGCGCGGGGCGGGCGCGGGCTGCGGAAGCCGGCTGCTGGGGTCGTCCGCCACCGGAAGCTCCAGCCAGAAGGTGCTGCCGCGCCCCGGATGGCTCTCCACCGTCAGCGAGCCGCCCATCGCCTCGGCCAGGCGGTGCGAGAGGGCGAGGCCCAGCCCCGTCCCCTCCACCCCCGTCTCCTCCGCGCCGAGCCGCGCGAAGGGGACGAAGAGCTCCTCCATCCGCTCGGGGTCGATGCCGCGCCCGGTGTCGTGCACCCCCACGCGCAGCCGGCCGTCCGCCTCTTCCCAGGTCACGCGCACCGAGCCGCCGGGGCGGTTGTACTTGACGCCGTTGGAAAGGAGGTTGAGGAGCACCTGCGCCAGCCGCTGCCGGTCCGCGCGCACCCAGCGGCCGGGCGCCTCCGGCGGATCGGAGACCCTGCACCCGGTCTGCGCGGCGAGGGGGCGGATCAGGTTGACGGCCTCGCTGAGCGCCGCGTCCAGCCGCACCGGCTCCAGCGAGAGCGGCTGGCGGTCGCTCTCGATGCGCGCGATGTCGAGCACCTCGTTGATCAGGTTCAGGAGGTGGCGTCCGGCCCGCAGGATCTGGTCCACGGACTTCTGCTGGTCGGGCGTCGGGTTGCGGCGCTCCAGCAGCTGCGCGAAGCCCAGGATGGAGTTCATGGGCGTGCGCAGCTCGTGGCTCATGCGGCTCAGGAACTCGCTCTTGGCCTGGTTGGCCGCCTCGGCCGCCTCGCGCGCCCGCTCGGCCTCGGCGCGCGCCTGCTCCAGCGCCTCCTCCGCCCGCTTGCGCTCGGTTACGTCGCGCGAGTTGACGATCACCCCTTCTTCGGGGCCCGTGCGCAGCAGAGTGGTGCCCACCGACTCCACGTGCCGCCAGCTGCCGTCTTTGTGGAGGAAGCGGAAGGCGGCCGAGCGGGTCTCGCCCGGGTTCATGGCGACGGCGGTGAGCGCCTCCACCACCACCGGCGCATCCTCGGGGTGCACCAGCTCGAAGGCGTTGCGCCCCTCCAGCTCCTGGGGAAGGAAGCCGAAGAGCCGCTCCACCGCCGGGCTCTGGTACTTCATCACCCCGTCGGTGTCCAGGATCGTCACCAGGTCCGATGCGTTCTCGATGACGGCGCGGAAGTGCTCCTCGCTGCGCCGCAGCGCCTCCTCGGCCCGCTTGCGCTCGGTGACGTCGCGGGCGTTCACCACCAGCCCCTCGGCCGCCGAGTCTGGCCGCATGGTGCGCGCGGCCGCCTCGAACACCCGCCACGAGCCGTCGCCGTGGCGGTAGCGGAACTCCACCTGGATAGTGGAGCCGGGATGGTTGATGGCGAAGTCGCGCAGCCGCGCCACCTCCGGCCAGTCGTCCTGGTGGATCGTCTCGATGGTGCTGCGCCCCACCCGCTCCTCCGGCTTCCACCCCAGCAGCCGCTCGGCCGAGGGGCTCACGTAGCGCGTGATCCCCCCCGCGTCGATGATGGCGATCAGGTCCGACCCGTTCTCGATCAGGGCGCGGAAGTGCTCCTCGCGGTGGCGCAGCTCGCGCTCCCACCCCTTTCGCTCGGTGATGTCGCGCACCACGCCCACCACCTGCCCATGCCCGTCCAGCGGAATCAGGCGCGCCTCGAACTCCTGCGGCTTCCCCTCCACCTCCAGCGTGTACTCCACGGCGGTCAGCTTCCCGTCCGCCGCCACCCGCGCCAGCGCCGCGCCGATGCGCTCCCCCGCCTGCTCGGGGAGGATCTCCTGCACGCGCTGCCCCAGGAAGATGTCGGCGGCGGCGTACAGCCCCATCCCGCTCCCCGCCTGGAAGTCGAGGATCGTCCCGTCCGCCTCCATGCGGAAGTAGAGGTCCGGGAGGGCGTGGAAGACCGCCTGCAGCTCGGCGCTCTTCTGCACCACCACCTCCTCGGCGCGTGCGCGCTCGGCGATCTCCTCCTCCAGCGCCATGTTGGCCTCGGCCAGCTCGGCGGTGCGCTCCTGCACGCGCACCTCCAGCTGGTCGCGCGCCTCGCGCAGCTCCCGCTCGGCCGCCTTGCGCTCCGTGATGTCGCGCAGGAAGCCGGCGAAGATGCGCCGCCCGCCGCTGGGGTACTCGCCGATGGAGATCTCGATGGGGATCTCCGTGCCGTCCTTGCGCCGGCCCACCACCTCGGCCATCGCCCAGTCGATGTGGCGCTTCCCCGTGGCCAGGTAGCGCCCCAGCCCCGCCGTGTGCGCGCTCTGAAGGGCGGGGGGCTGCAGGATGGAGATCCTCTGCCCCACCAGCTCCTCGGCCGTGTAGCCGAAGGTGCGCTCGGTGGCCGGGTTGACGGAGAGGATGGTGCTCTCCTCGTCCATCGTGACGATGGCGTCGGCGGCGGTGTGGATGAGGGTGCGGGAGCGCTCCTCGCTCTCGCGCAGCTCGTCCAGCGCGCGCCGCTCCTCGGTCACGTCCTGGTGCACCAGGATCACCTCGCGGATGGCGTCGTCCTCGTCCTTTACCGTGCAGATGGAGGCGTGGAGCCAGCGCGGCCCCCCGCCTTCGCCCTCCGGCAGCTCGGCCCGGCCGGGGCCCTGGCCCACGCGCGAGGGGTCGAACAGGGTGGGCGGCAGCTCCACCTCCTCCCCCGCGAACCCCTGGCGGATCAGCGGATGGATCTCCGCGAGCTGCGGATCGGTGAGCGGATTGAAGCGCCGCCGCTCCGTGGGCCGCGAGCGGAAGAGGCGCTCCCAGGCGCGGTTCACCTGCAGCGTCTCCCCTTCCGGCGAAAAGATCTGGATGCTGAAGGGGAACTGCTCGAAGAGGGCGCGGAATCGGGTTTCCGAGCGGCGCAGCGCGGCCTCGGCGTCGCGGCGCTCGGCAGTCAGGCGCAGGTTCTCCAGCGCCGACGCGGCCAGCGACGCGAGCGCCTCCACCACCTCCACGTCCGCGGGGGTGTAGATGTCCGCCGTGTAGCTCTGCACGGAGATGATGCCGCGCACCTCGCCGCCCACCAGGATCGGGGTGCGGATCACCGACTCCGAGCGGCGCTTGGTACCCGTGGCGGCGGCGCCCTGCCCGGCGGGGTCGTCGGAGCGCAGGGTGAGGAGGGAGCGGCGCTCGCTCACCACCCGCTCCCCGGGCGTCCCCGCGGCGGAGGTGACGTCGGGCGGCGTGTACTCCCCCGCGTCGTTGCCGCCGAAGCCGTGGAAGGCGTGCTCGCGCGGGTCGTAGGCGAAGATGAAGAAGGCGTCCAGCGGCAGAACGGTGCGGCACGCCTCCTCCAGCACGGTGCGCAGCTCGGACGGCGTCTCCGCCCCCACCACCGCCGCCGCCGCCGACGCCACCGCGCGCATCCGCTCCGCGGTGCGGCGCGCCTCCTCCTCCGCGCGGCGCCGCTCGGTGACGTCGCGGTAGCTCCACACCCGCCCCACCGGCTCCTCGCCCACCAGCTGCGGCTGCGAGTACAGCTCCAGGATGCGGCCGTCGCGCAGCCGCACCTCGTCCAGCGACACCCCCGCCATGCTGGCGCGGATCTCCAGCACGTGCGCCCGGAAGGCCTCCGAGTCCTCCACGCACGACGCGGCGTGCTCCAGCGGCGCGTCGTTGCCCGGCGCCACCTCGTCGGGATCGGTCCCCCAGATCGCGGAGAACTTGCCGTTGGCGGTCACCACCTTCCCCTCGCGGTCCACCACCAGCAGCCCGTCCGCCGCCGACTCCAGCGTGGCGCGCAGCAGCGACAGCGAGTGCTCCAGCGCCGCCGCGGCCTCCACGCGCTCGGTGATGTCGCGCAGGTGGGCGGTAAAGACGGGCGGCCCGTCCAGCGGAACGCGCGTCACGGTGAGCTCCACGGGGAACTCGGCGCCGTCCGCGCGCATGGCGTAGGTCTCCACGCGCTCGCCCAGCACGCGCGCGGGCCCCTCCAGGTGCCGCTCCACCGCCAGCGGATGCCCGTCGCGGAAGCGGTCGGGCACGATCAGCTCCGCGAGCGGCCTCCCCATCGCCTCCTCGGCGGAGAAGCCAAAGGTGCGCTCGGCGGCGGGGTTGAAGTCCAGCACCCGCCCCTCGCCGTCCATCACCACCACGCAGTCCAGCGCCGCGCGCACCACCGCCGCGCCGCGCCCCTGTGCGTGGCGGGCGGTCTCCTCCGCGCGCCGCCGGTCCGCCGCCTCCAGCGCCAGCGCTACGATGTCCGCCACGTTGGCCACGAACTCCTCCTCGTCCGGCGCCCACTGGCGCGGCGGCCCCACGTGCTCGCAGCAGAAGACGCCGGCCACCACCCCCTTCCTCCAGAGCGGCACGTCCAGCATCGCCCCGATCCCCTCGCGCAGCAGGTACGGGGCGAGCTCGCGGGTGCGCGGGTCCTCCATCGCGTCGCTGGCGGCCAGGGCGCGGCTCTCGGCCAGCGCGGCGAAGTACGATGGGTACTGCTGGGCGCGCAGCAGCATCCCGCACTCCCACTCGCCCGTGGATGCGCGGTAGAGCGCGGCGCACTCCAGCTCCGTCGCCCCGCCAGTGGGGGCCAGCCACACGCTGGCCCGCTCCACCCCCAGCGTGCGGGCGGCGGCGCGGGTGGCGGCGTGCAGCTCCGCCATCAGGTCGCTCTTGTCCAGCCGCGACAGCTCCACCAGGGCGGCGTTGTGGCGCTGGATCCGCTCCGCGCGCGCGGTGCGCTCCGCGTCGGCCTGCTCGTGCAGCACCGCCGCCTCCTGCAGCAGACGGAGCTGGCGCCGAAGCTCGAGCTGGCCCATCGCCTGCCCGGCCAGGGAGCGCAGCGCCTCCATCTGCTCGCCGCTCAGCTGGCGTGGCACGCGGTCCACCACGCACAGCGTCCCCAGGGCGTGCCCCTCCGGCGTCACCAGCGGCGCCCCCGCGTAGAAGCGGATGTGCGGCAGCGACACGACCATCGGGTTGGCGGCGAAGCGCGGGTCCGCCAGCGCGTCGGCAACGACGAAGAGCCCCGGCTGCTCGATGGCCTGCGCGCAGAACGACACCTCGCGCGGCATCTCGGTGGCGTCGATCCCCAGGCGGCTCTTGAACCACTGCCGCTCCCCGTCCACCAGCGTCAGCAGCGCGATGGGGGTGCCGCAGATCTGCGCGGCCAGGCGCGTGAGCGCGTCGAACTCGGGCTCGGGGGGCGTGTCGAGGATCCCGTATCCGTGCAGCGCGGCGAGGCGCTCGGACTCTCTGGATGGGCTCACGGCTTCCATGTGGCGCATGGCGCGGAGGGTACAGGCACGCGCACGCCTTACAAGGCGGAGGCGGGCGCGGGTTTGCAGCGGGATGGTTCGTACGGGCGGGCCACGCGCGCGGAACACGCGCGAGCAAGCTACAAATGTACGCACGGTCTCCCGGCCGGTCCATGGGTCAAGCTCACCACGGCCGTCATCCGCCCCGCGTGTGCGCCGCATTGCCGCCGCCCCCCTCGTCCCCCACATTCGGCTGGAAACCTGCAAGGGCTCGCCACAGCGGAGACACCATGCGCCCGGGAGCATCGGATGGACGACAGAAAGGAAGAACCGTCGCGCTCCCCCGCCATCGAGAAGTGCGTGGACGAGGAAGTGCTGGAGTGGTACCGCATGACTCCGCTGGAGCGCTGGGAGGAGAGCATGCGGCTGTGGAGCACCTTCCGCCTGCTGGGAGGCCGGTTTGAGCCCGAGCCCGATACCCAAAGTCCTTTCCACGATGCGCGCGCACGGCGTGCAGGCCCTGCTGATGGGCGGCCAGGCCTGCGTGCTCTTCGGCGCGGCGGAGTTTAGCCGCGACGCCGATTTCGCCGTGCTGGCGGATCCGGAGAACCTGGACCGCCTGCATGCGGCGCTCGCGGAGTTGCGCGCGGACGTGATCGCCGTCCCGCCGTTCGATCTCCGTCACCTGGAGCGAGGCCACGCCGTGCACTTCCGCTGCCGGCATCCGGATGCCGCATCGTTGCGGGTCGACGTGATGGCCCGCCTGCGGGGGGTGGACCCGTTTCCCGCGCTATGGGAACGGCGCACGACGTGGGACCTGGGAGCGGCAGGGGAGATCGACACGCTGTCCCTCCCAGACCTGGTGGCCTCCAAGAAGACTCAGCGCGACAAAGACTGGCCTATGGTGCGGCGCCTGGTGGAGGTGAGCTACGATGTAGATTACCACGATCCCACGCCGCCACGGGTCGAGTTCTGGCTAAGGGAGCTGCGAACGCCCGAGATTCTGATCGAGTGTGCGAACCGCTTTCCCGCCGCCGCCGCGGTACATCCGCGCCCCGCCGTCCTCGCGACTAGCCAGGGACTGGATGCCGTGGAGGCGGCCCTGCGTGATGAAGAGAACCGGGAGCGCGAGATGGACCGAGCGTATTGGACCCCGTTGAAGGCCGAACTGGAGGCAATGAGGCATGGCCGCAATCTATCTTCGTGAATCTACAATGAGGCCCAAGTACGAACGCGTACGGCGACGACTCGCCGGGAGCTCAACTTGAGCGAGATCATCTTTCTGGTGGATGAAGCTCTGGATGGCGGTTACACGGCCCGCGCGCTGGGCGAGGCCATCTTTATCGAAGCGGACACGCAGGATGAGCTGCGCCACGCCGTCAGTGACGCGGTGCGCTGCCACTTCGACGACGCGGAGCGGGCGCCGCGCGTGATCCGCCTGCACTTCGTCCGCGAGGAGGTTTTCGCGGCGTGAAGATCCCTCGCAGCCTCGCTAACCCTTCTCGTGCTTGACGTCGCCATCGTTGGTGCGGGGCACAACGCGCTGATCGCGGCGGCATACCTGGCACGTGCGGGGCACGGCGTGGAGGTGTTCGAGCGCGCCGCGCGGCCGGGCGGCGCGGTGCAGACGCGCGACGACATCTTTCCCGGCTGCCGCATCGACGTGGGGTCGTCCGCCCACATCCTGATCCACCTCACACCCATCCTGGCGGAGCTGGAGTTGGAGCGCTACGGGCTGCGCTACGTGGACTGCGACCCGTGGGCCTTCTACCCGCTGGAGGACGGCCGCGCGATCTACTTCCACCGCGACGTCGCGCGCACCTGCGAGTCGATCGCCGCCATCTCGCCCTGTGATGCGGAGGCGTACCCGCGCTTCCTGGACGAGTGGCGCCCCATCAGCCTCGCCGTGCTGCGCGCCTTCCAGGACGTGCCCACGCCGCTGAAGCTGGGCTGGACGATGGCGACCGGCGGCGGCTTCGCCAAGAAAAAGGGTGCCGACGGCGCCGCGATGCTCCAGACGATCCTGGGCTCGTACCGGCAGCTCATCGACCGCACCTTTCGCCATCCCGCCGTGCGGGCCGCCATCGAGTGGATCGCCGCGCAGAGCGGGCCGCCGCCGATGGAGCTGGGCACCGCGCCGCTCGCCGGATGGCAGCCGCTCTACCACGAGAGCGGGGTGAAGCGGGCCGTCGGCGGCTCGGGCGCGCTCACCACCGCGCTCGTGGCGCTGATCGAGGACAACGGCGGGCGCGTGCACACCTCGTCGCCCGTGCGCCGCATCGTGGTGGAGGGCGGGCGCGCAGTGGGCGTGGAAGTCGCGGACGGCGCCGAGCCCGGCCTGCCGCTCGACGCACCCGCCATCACCGGCGGCCGGACGCGCACGGTGCGGGCGCGTACGGTGCTGGCCGGCTGCCACGCCGCCACCACCTTCCTCCGGCTCCTGGCGGACGCCCCCGAAGCCGCCGCCATGCGCGGCCAGATCGCGAACGCGCGCATCGGCAACGGCTTCGGGATGATCCTGCGCTGCGTGACCAGCCAGCTTCCCGCCTATGCCGGCTGGGAGGGCGACCCCGCGCGCGGCGGCGACGGCGCGCCCGGCCCCATGCACCAGGGGCTCCAGCTCCTCTGCCCGCCCGCCCCCTTCCTCGACGCCGCCTACGCCGACTACCTGCGGGGCGAGCCCGCCCGCGACCCCGCCGTCGTCGCCATGACCTGGACGGCGGTCGATCCGTCGCTCGCGCCGCCAGGCAAGCACCTCCTCTTCGCGTGGGCGCAGTGGCACCCGTACGCCCTCGCCGGCGGCCGCGGCTGGGACGACGAACGGGTTCGCGCCGCGGACGACATCCTGCGCGCCGTGGGCCGCTTCGCCCCCAACGTCCCCGATTGCGTGGAGCAGGTCCACATCCAGACGCCGCTGGACCTGGAGCGCGAGCTCGGCCTGTACAACGGCAACGTGATGCACCTGGAGATGTCGCTCGACCAGATGTTCATGTTCCGCCCCGCGGCGGGCCTCGCCGGCTACCGCACCACCATCCCGGGCCTCTACCTTACCGGCGCCAGCACGCACCCCGGCGGCGGAGTCTTTGGCGCGTCCGGCCGCACCGCCGCCCGCATCGTGGCGAAGGCGCTGAAATAACCGCAACCCACCGGCCCCCATCGACCACGGGCGCGATGAATCGCGCCCCTACGGATCCCGTGCACCCGGACGGCAGTTCTCCCCCTCACCCGCTGCGCCCCCGCAGGCGGGGGAGGGGGCCGGGGGGAGGGGGCCCTCATTCCCCAGGAGAAACCATGCATCGGCTGCAGGACAAAGTGGCGCTGGTGACGGGTGCGGCGCGCGGGATCGGCGCAGCGGTGGCGGAGCGCTTCGCGGCGGAGGGCGCACGCGTCGTGCTCACCGACATCCGCGACGAGGAGGGCGCCGCGACGGCCGCGCGCATCGGCGGCGAGGCCGCGTACCTCCGCCTGGACGTGCGCCGCGAGGAGGACTGGGACGCGGCGATGGCGTGGGTCGCGGAGCGCTTCGGCCGGCTGGACGTGCTGGTGAACAACGCCGGCATCACCGGCTTCGAAGAAGGATTCGTCCCGCACGACCCGGAGAACGCCACGCTGGAAGCCTGGCGCGCGGTGCACGCCACCAATCTGGACGGCGTCTTCCTGGGGTGCCGCGCCGCCATCCGCCAGATGAGGGAGGGCGGCGGCTCCATCGTCAACGTGGCGTCGCGCTCGGGGCTGGTGGGGATCCCCGCGGCGGCGGCGTACGCCAGCAGCAAGGCGGCGGTGCGCAACCACACCCGCACGGTCGCGCTCTACTGCGCGGAGCAGGGGCTCGGCATCCGCTGCAACGCCATCTTCCCCGCCGCCATCCTCACCGCGATGTGGGAGCCGATGCTGGGCGACGGTCCCGACCGCGCCGACCGCATGGCCGCCCTGGTGCGCGACACTCCGCTCCGCCGCTTCGGAACGCCGGAAGAGGTCGCGCACGCCGCCGTCTACCTGGCCTCCGACGAGTCGGCCTACACCACGGGAGCCGAGCTGGTGCTGGACGGCGGACTGCTCGCCGGCTCCTCCGCGCGTCCGGAGCGCTGACCGCGCAGGTACGCATCCGAATACGTCGTTTTGTATTCGGATCAGGTTGGCGGCAGCCACGATGCAAACAAGAAAGAGCCGTGAAGTCTCTAAATGGGCTTCGCGGCTTCTTCCATTTGGATGAACGGGTGCGGAAAAGCAGAAATGCCTTCGTGATAGCAAGTTTGAGAGAAGCGCACCGGATTTCCACGAAGGGGGTTGACGTGCACAATCCGTGTCGTTAAATAACTGGCACCCCAACCGACCGTGCACATCGGTTATGGCAACCCACCGAGCAGCGGCGCCACTTTCAGCCGCTGCTAACGATCCTCTTGCGCACAAATCGGTAACAAAGATGATCCAGCCCGCTATCCCATTCATCCCCCGCAGTGTCCGCATCGCCGGCGCCGGCGCGTACGTCCCCTCGCGCGTGGTAGAGACCGCGCGCATGGTCGAGGCGATCCCCGGCTGGTCGTCCGAGTGGATCGAGGAGAAAACAGGAATGCGCGAGCGGCGCTTCCTGTGGGACGTGGACGTGGAGTCCGGCGTGGCCGTAGCCCCGCCGATGGTGGAGGGCGAGTGCCGCACCAACACCGACATGTGCGAGGTGGCGGTTCGCCGCGCCCTCGAGATGGCCGACCTCGACGCCAGGGAGCTGGACGCCGTGCTCCTGGTGACCTGCACGCCGGACCGCCTCAACTTCAGCTACGACGCCATGGAGCTGCACCGGCGCCTCGGCTGCCGCGTGGACACCTACGCGCTGACGGTGGACGACGGGTGCGGCGGCACGCCGTACATCATGGACATGGCGTACCGCATGATCCGCAGCGGCGCCGTGAGCACGGTGGCGGTGATCGGCTCGGCGTGCACCTCGGCGCTGATCGACCGCAACGTGTGGAGCGGCGAGGTGAGCCACACCCCCGGCCGCAAGCCGCTGAACGCCGCCTTCGGGATGTACGTCTTCGGCGACGCGGCGGGCGCGGTGATCCTGCGCGCGGACCCGGACCCGAAGCTGGGGATCGTCTCCTCCATCTCGGGGAACGACTACCAGGAGCTGGTGGTGCGGCGCGCGGGCGGCGTGCACGAGCGGCTGTACGGAAAGAGCTCGCCCGCCGAGGACGCCTTCGTGATCGACGGCCAGCTCGTGGCCCGCTCGTACCGCGTCTTCATGAAGCGGTGCATCAACGACGTCCTCGCCACCCACCCGGAGCTGACGGACGAGGTGAAGCGCTACTACTTCCACCAGCCCAACAAGCGCCTCCTCGACCACTTCGTCGCCGACATGGGCCTCCCCGCCGACCGCGTCGCCTGCAACGTGGACCGCTACGGCAACACCTCCGCCGCCGGCATGCTCGTCCTCCTGGCCGAGGACCTCGAAGCCGGCGTGGTCAGTCTCGGCAGCGGTGACCTGGTAATGATCGCCGCCGTCGGCGCCAACGTGCACTACGGCGCGCAGCTAGTACGGCTGTAAATAGAAGTGCGTTAGTGCGTGAGTGCGTGACCCGGCGGGCATCCCTCCCGATCTCCTGTCATCCTGAGCGACGCGCCTCTCCTCCCTCGCCTCCGCGCCAGCCTCTGGCGCGGAGCGAAGGATCTACCGCGCGTTTCGAGGGGTTGGTCATTTCACCCCGGGCCTCGCGTCGCCGGCTTCCCTCAGGATGACAAGGGAAAACCAACGCACTCACGCACTGCTGTTCCCCTGTCCCGTTCCCCATTCCCCCTGTAGGAGTTGCCCCGAAATGAACCCCATCTCTCGCACTCTCGGCGCCGCGGCGCTGGTGCTTGCCCTTGCGGCCTGTGACGACGGACGCACCTCGCCGGTGCAGCAGGACGTGCCGAGCGGACCCGCGCTGAGCGCGGCGGCCAGCGCGGACGAGGGCGGCGGCCCGAATCGCGACGGCGTGCAGGTGCTGCGCTTCCGCTCCGAAGAGGACCCCTCGGTGACGCCGGACCCGGCGGTTTGCGCGGCGGCGGGCTTTACCCCCAACGTGCGCTTCGGGGCGGTGCTCTACTCCGAGGCATCCAACGGCCATGAAGGCCGCATCGTCAACCGCAGCGCCCGCCGCATCGGCACGGCCACGGCGTGCGCGCGCATTACCGACCCGCGCTTTCCGCCCTACCTGCGCCAGGAGTTCTACGTGCGCTTTGACCTGCCCGAGGGGCCGATCACCGCGCGCGGCGGGTGCACCCTGGTCAGCAACGACGTCCCCACCGCCGGGCTGGTGCTCGCCGGCTGCCACCTGCGCGTGACCGAGGCCCCGTCGTGGTACACGGGCGGCGCCATCGCCTCGCTCTCGGTGTTCAACCCGCGCAAGCTGCCCGGCTACCTCACCGGCTCGGACTACACGCTCCAGCTCTACGAAGGCCCGCGCCAGATCGGCTCGCCCCACGGCGACTGATCCCGCAACAGCAGCCTCACACAGAGACACAGAGGGGTACAGCAAGGACGGCCGCAGCGGTTCCCGTCTGCGCCTTGCAGTTTTCCTCTGTGTTCTCCGTGTGAGGCTTTCTCACGCCGCCGCCCAACCTATGTGGTGAATCGCGCTCACCTTGCCTGTTCCGGCGCACGATGCTACAGTGTCCCCTCTCCACCGCCTCCGGCCGACCATTGGGCTGGGGGCGTGCTGCACTCACGACACGAGATGGATGCCGATGGCCACGACGCTGAACCCTTCCTCGGACGCACCCGCGTTCGGGCGCGAAAGCCGGCATGGGCTGGACAACCACGGGATCCGCAACCCCGGAACCGTGTTCTGGAACCTGACCCCCACCGAGCTCGTGGAGCACGCCATCCGCCGGCAGGAGGGGATCCTGGTGGAAGGAGGCCCCTTCAACGCCGTCACGAAACCGCACACCGGCCGCTCGCCCAACGACAAGTTCGTGGTGCGCGACGAAAACACCGAGGCGGACGTGTGGTGGGGGAAGGTGAACCAGCCCATCTCGCCCGAGCACTACGCCGCGCTGCGCGAGGACGTGCTCGCGCACCTGGAAGGGCAGGACCTGTTCGTGCGCGACATGTGGGCCGGCGCCGACCCCGAGTACCGCCTCGCCGTGCGGGCCATCACCCCGAACGCGTGGCACAACCTCTTCGCGCACAACATGTTCCGCCGTCCGGACGACGCGGAGCTGGACGCGATGGTCCCTGGCTTCACCATCCTGCACGCCCCCGAGTACGAGGCCGATCCGGCGAAGCACGGCACCCGCACCAGCACCTTCATCCTGGTCAACTTCACCGCGAAAGAGGTGATGATCGGGGGGACGCGCTACGCGGGCGAGCTCAAGAAGTCCATCTTCAGCATCCTCAACTACCTGCTGCCGAAGCAGGGCGTGCTGGCGATGCACTGCTCGGCCAACGTGGGGCCGGATGGCGACACGGCGCTCTTCTTCGGTCTCAGCGGCACCGGCAAGACCACACTCTCGGCCGATCCCGAGCGCGGGCTGATCGGCGACGACGAGCACGGGTGGACGGACCGCGGGATCTTCAACTTCGAGGGCGGCTGCTACGCCAAAGCCGTGAAGCTCTCTCCCGAGGGCGAGCCGGAGATCTACGCCACCACGCGCATGTTCGGCACGGTGCTGGAGAACTGCATCGTGGACGAGAAGCGCCGCGTGGACTTCGACGACATCTCGATCACCGAGAACACGCGCATCTCGTACCCGCTGCACTACATCGCCAACTTCGTCCCCGAGGCGCAGGGCGGCCACCCGCGCAACATCGTCTTCCTGACGGCCGACGCGTACGGCGTGCTCCCCCCGATCTCGCGCCTTTCGGCGGAGCAGGCGATGTTCTACTTCCTCTCCGGCTACACGGCGAAAGTGGCCGGTACCGAGCGTGGGGTGAAGGAGCCGCAGCCCACCTTCTCGGCGTGCTTCGGCCAGGTCTTCCTGCCGCTGCACCCGGGCGTGTACGCGGACCTGCTGGGCCAGCGCATCGAGGAGCACGGCTCGCGCGTGTGGCTGGTGAACACGGGATGGACGGGCGGCCCGTACGGCGTGGGCTCGCGGATGAAGCTCTCCTACACCCGCGCCATGGTGCGCGCCGCCCTCGCCGGCGAGCTGGACGAGGTGGAGACCACGGAGTCGCCGTTCTTCCGCCTGCAGATTCCCACCGTGATCCCGGGCGTCCCCTCCGACGTCCTGATCCCGCGCGACACCTGGGAGGACAAGGACGCCTTCGACAAGCAGGCGCGCGAGCTGGCCGACAAGTTCATCGCCAACTTCGAGCAGTTCGCCGACCGCGTCCCCGAGGCCGTGCGCACGGCGGGGCCGAAGCCGGCGTAAGGCCCCCTCCCCGCTCGTTCCTCGCTGCCCCTCCCCCAAACTGCTGGGGGAGGGGCGGTTTGGCGTACATGGGCACGGCGCGGCGGCGAAAGCCGAGGTACGCGGCGCACGCGGAGTTTCTCCCCCTCACCCGCCCTGCGCCCCCGCAGGCGGGGGAGGGGGCCGGGGGGAGGGGGCCTGCCGCTCCTCTTGCTTTCCGGCGGGGGGACGCATACCAATGATGAGGTAGAAACCGCCGTTTTGCCCGCTCACCTGCCGCAAGCGCAACGTCCGCATGCCGAGAATCACCGAGGAGCGCCGCGAAGACCGCCGGGAGGCCATCTTCCAGGCCGCCGTGGAGTGCCTGGCCGAGCACGGCTGCGCGGGCACCAACATGCGGACCATCGCCGAGGCGGTGGGGCTCACCAAGGGCGGGCTGTACCCGTACTTCGACAGCAAGGAAGCGATCCTCCTCGCCATCGCGGACCGCTACCTGGAGACGCAGATCTCCATCCTCTCCCCGCGCGAGGGGGTGAGCGCGCAGCACCAGCTGATCGAGTTCCTGGAGAGCTACAAGCAGTCGTCGCAAGACCCGCACGACAACGCCGCGCGCCGCGCCGTCGTCGACCTGTGGCTCTCCGCCGGCGAGATCCCGGCGGTGCGCGCCAACATCCAGGGGCGCCATGAGGCCTACCTGTCTGCGCTCGCCGCGCTGGTGACGCGGGGGCAGGACGAGGGGGTGTTCCGTCTGGACATTTCCCCCGAGCACGCCGCCGGCCTGATCCTGGCGGCGCGCGACGGGATGCTCTTCCAGTCGGTGAAGCTGGGCGTCTCCGTCCCCATCCCGCAGCTCATCAACTGCCTGCGCTGTGCCCTGGTCGACTACCTGACCGGCGTCCCCGGCGCGGGCGACGCGGTGCCGGCGGAGCTGGCCGCGGTGCACTGACGAAGGGCTCGCACAGAGACACAGAGCCACAGAGAGAACCGCAACAGGGTCTCTCCGTGGCTTTTCAGTTTCCTCTGTGTTCTCTGTGTGAGGCTCTTCTACGGCTGCCTGTGCACCACGCCGCTCCGCATAACGAACACCGGCCGCTCCATCGCCCGGATGTCGCGGATGGGATCGCCGGGGACGGCCACGATGTCGGCCATCTTCCCCGCGGCGAGCGTGCCGACCTCGCGGTCGACGCCCAGCAGGCGCGCGGCGTTCAGGGTGCCGGCCTGGATCGACTGCATCGGCGTGAGGCCGCTCCACTCCACCATCAGCGTGAACTCGTGGCCGTTGGCGCCGTGCGCGCCCACGCCCGCGTCCGTGCCGAGGGCAATCGGCACGCCCATCCGCGCCGCCATGCGCGAGGTGTTGCGCATGGCGTTGCCGGCGGCGCGCGCCTTCTCCGCCCGCTGCCCCCTGAGGACGCCGGAATCGGCGGCGCGCAGCACCGTCTCGCCCGCGCTGAGGGTGGGGACCAGGTACGTGCCGCGCTGCCGCATCAGCCGCGCCCCCTCCTGGTCCAGGAAGGAGCCGTGCTCGATGGATGCGACCCCCGCGCGCACGGCGGCCCGGATGCCGTCGGCGCCGTGGGCGTGCGCCATCACCTTGCGCTCCAGCAGGCGCGCCTCCTCCACCGCCGCGCGCAGCTCCTCGTCGGAGAGCTGCTGCACGCCGACCGCGTCGCCCTCGGAAAGCACGCCGCCCGTCGCGCAGATCTTGATGACGTCGGCGCCGTATTTGGCCAGGTAGCGCTCGGCCGCGGCCACCTCGTGCGGCGAGTTGGCGATGCCGCTACGGTAGTCACCCTCCAGCAGCCCCGGCCGGAAGCCGTTCGCGTCGCAGTGCCCGCCCGTGATCCCCACCGCATGGCCGCTGGCCACGATGCGCGGCCCCACCACCATCCCCTGGTTGATGGCGTTGCGCAGCGCCACGTCCGCGAAGTCCTCCGAGCCAGCGTTGCGCACGGTGGTGAAGCCGGCCATCAGCGTCCGCCGCGCGTTCTCCACCCCCAGGATCGCGGCGGTGGCGGGGAAGTCGCGGACCGCCGCGTCGTCGCCGGCGGGGTCGCCCAGCGTGCGGCCCATGATGTGGACGTGCGCGTCGATGAAGCCGGGGAGCAGGGTCGCGTCGCCCAGCTCCACCACGCGCGCCCCCGCAGGCTCGGCCACGCTCCCGCGCCGCCCGGCGGCAACGATGCGGTCGTTCGTCACCACCACCACCGCGTTCGATATGGGCGCGGCGCCGGTGCCGTCGATCAGCCGCGCTGCGTGCAGCACCACGGTGCCGGTGCCGCGCACGGGGTAGTTGGTGGCCCGCGGCTGCTGCGCGGTGAGGGGTGCGGCGATGGCCGCGGCGAGCGACAGGGCGAGCGGTGCGCGGATCACGTGATCCCTCCGGGTGGGCGTTCTGGCCGGCACTTCGGACGGGGCGCAAGGTACGAACGTCCGTCCGCCGCCGAAAGGATCACGTCCCGGAACGGCATTCATCGCAACGGGATGCGCGGATACAGAGATGCCCTCCGGGCGCCTCGTGCGGCGCGGAACAACAAATTCCTTGACAGGGCGGTGCTTTCACGCGATATTGTTGAGCGCGATAGTCGTCGGTACCAATCGACGCTGATTCCAGTGTGAGATGGGAACCTGGACGCAACAGTCCGGTTCCCGTTTTCATATCTGTCGCGAGCGCCCGAAGCGGGGGGCGTAAGACCCGCAGAACACAGGCGGTCGGTTGGTACGGACAATCCGCACCTCGGCAGTCGGTAACAAACAACTGGAGTTCGGAGAATGCGTACCAGCGGAACCGTGAAGTGGTTCAACGACAGCAAGGGCTTTGGCTTCATCACGCCGGACAACGGCGACAAGGACTGCTTCGTGCACCACTCCGCCATCCAGGCCCAGGGTTTCCGGACCCTCGCCGAGGGGCAGAAGGTCGAGTTCGACGTCGTCCAGGGCCAGAAGGGCCCCGCGGCTGAGAACGTCACCCCGGTCTGAAGCACTTCCGTCGTCTTCGGACGAAGGCAGCGCAACGAGAAGGGCCGCTCCGAGAGGGGCGGCTCTTTTTGCGTGTTGGAACTGCAACAGCGGGGCTCACGCGGAGACGCGGAGACGCAGAGGCAAGGCCGCAGAGATGTGCGCTCGTTTCAGGCTTTTGCGTTTGGCTTGCCACACCCGCGTCCGTCCAATTACTGACCATATCGTGTAAGTGGCTGTGGCATAAGGGCTTTCTGCTCGGCGAATGGCAACGCCGTCTGATCGGCGTACAGTTACGCCACGCGTGCTCTGGTCGCTATATGGTTGTAGGAAAAGGGTTTGCGATTTGTGGCCGCACGGTGCGCGGGTTGCCTGACGGAGCGGGTGCGGGATTCCCGCCTCCCCTGTTCGGCCACACCGTGCCGCCAAGATCATGCGCCGCTCGCTCGCTACACTCCGTTTCGGAATCGCCGCCTCGCTCCTCGCCGGGTGCGGCAGCCCCACGGGTCCCTCCAGCACGGATTCCGGCTCGGCCCCGTCGCTGCGGCTGGACCAGACGAGCGTGGTGCTGGAGGCGCTGGGCGACAGCGCGGCGCTGACGGCCACTCTGGACGGGCAGAGCACTCGCACCCCCGCGCTCTCGCTGCGCACGGAGGCGCGGCACCTGTCCGAGGCGGCGGTGCTGAATCCGGCGGCGCTCGCCCGCGGCGTCATCCTGGCCTCGGCGCCGGGATCGGCCACGCTGCAGGTGACGGCGTTCGGCGCTGCGCCGGCAGTGGTGACCGTACAGGTGCGCCCGCGCCGTCCCGCCATCGTCGCGGTGAGCACGGGCGCGGTCGGGGACGGCGACACGCTGCGGCTGCGCGGCTACCGCATGGACGCGCTGGCTGCCGGCTCGGTGATGGTGGGCGGCACCCCGGCGCAGCTCGTGGGCGGCGACAGCGCGACGCTCCTCGTCACCCTTCCCTCGATGGACGCGCCGGACTGCTCCGCCGGGGCCACGCGCCAGCCGCTCCAGGTGCAGGGCGCCGACGTGGCCGCCGGCGTCGAAGTGCTCCGCCGCCGCCGCGGCGACGTGAAGCTGGCGGTAGGGCAGGCGCTCCAGCTCACCCCACGCGCCGCGCACTGCCTCCTCCTGGCGCCGGAGCCGGGCGCGCGCTACGCCCTCGCCTTCGTCGACACACGCCAGACGGCGCGCGCACAGAGCGGGTACGAGGGCTACCTCAACGGTCCCGCGCGCTACACCGTCACGGTTCTCGGCGACGGCACCGCGGCCCGCGCCTCGTCGCTCGCGCCGAGCTACTCGCACGCCCCCGCGCCCGAGCGGATGCGGTCGAGCCTCTCCGGCGCCGGCGCGGAGGCGACCGACCGCGATGCCCGCGTGTTCGCCCGCTCCACCCCCTGGCGCGTCGGCGACCGCTTCCGGGCCATGGACCCGTCCGTCGACACGCTCCTCACCGCCAGGGTCGTCGCCGTGTACGAAGGCGGCCTGGTACTCGCCGCCGCCGAGGGGCAGGCGGCCGACGGAGGCGTGGACTCGTGGCTGGCGCGTGCGGACAGCGCCCTCCGCTTCTTCGCCGCCGAAGGCTCGGGGATGTACCGCCGCGTCATCACCTCCAACGCGCCCACCACCAGCGCCGGATCGGGCCAACTCCTGGTGCTGGCCGCGCGCGACAATTCCGCGTATATGGGCTTCAGCGAGTCCGCCGAGGTCAACGGGCGCGTCCACTCCGTCACCCACCTCAACCTTGCCACGCCGCTGCCGAGCTCGGCCAGCGCGCTCCGCCTGATCTCGCACGAGATCGCGCACGCCTGGCAGGCGCAGTACGCCGCCGATACGCGTCCCACCGGTGCGCACGAGTGGCAGACCGGCGCCACCTGGTCGATCGAGGGCACCGCCGACCTGCTGGGGTGGTGGCTCGTAGGCCGCTACCTGCGCATAGAGCCCAACTCCAACTGGGACTGGGCGCGCGCGGTGGAGCAGCCCGCGTCCGCGCCGTACGCCCTGCTGGCCGCCAGCACGCGCGACAACTTTTCGCAGGGCTACGCCAGCGCCGCGAGCTTCTGCCTGGACCTGGCCACGCGCATGGTGCGCGAAGGCGCCACGTGGGAGGCCGCCCTGGCGTCGGTGGTGCGCGGGTCGCTGGATGGCTGGTACGGCTACTCGGCATCGGGCGCGCGGCGCGAGGGGCTGGCCGCGCGCGTGCGCCCGCTGCTGGGCGCCGGCTGGGAGCCGGGGAGCGCCCTCCTCACCTGGACCCTCAGCCAGGCCGTGGACGACGCCAGCGCGAGCGACGTCTTCCAGAACCGCGCCTTCCTGAGCGCCTCCTCCGGCCCCAATCCGACGCAGGGGTGGGGAGCACCGGCGGTCCTCCGCACCGGCGGCACCGCCACCCGCGTCAACTACGGCGCCGTCGCCGAAGTCTGGGGCAACGCCGCCTCCGTCTCCCCCGTCTCCAGCAGCCCCAACTACCTCCTCATCGACGACGACGGCAAGGGCGGCGCCTACTCGCTAGCCGCCGCGTGGAACGGCGCGCCGCTGCCGAGCGTGGGGTGGGCGCTGGTGCGGTACAAGTAACACTGCCGGCCACCGCTGAAGCTCAAGTAGGAGCTTTCAGCACACTTCGCTCTGGAGAAGTCGTACTGGCAGCATAACGATCTGCAGCATTCGGCCTAAATCCGTCGCACACTCGCAGGGATCCCAAGCTTGTCGAAGAACGCCTTGTTCCTCTTCTGGGCATCAACTAGGATCTTTGCATACGACGAAACCTCAATGTAAGCCTTGAGTTTCGAATTGAAGGAAAAGTAGCTTTGGCCGTCAGGCCCCTCGTCATAGTCAAGGTTGTCTAATTGCTTCCGGAGCTTGGTGGTTAGGCTTGCGACAACATGACAGAAGAACGGCACAGTCTCAGGCACACGATCAACACTCGATCCGTCGGGG
>DASWNZ010000260.1:0-22403 GCA_036398975.1 Longimicrobium sp. | reverse complement strand
CCGCAGCGTGAACGTCTCCCCCGCCGCCAGCGTGATCGGCGCGGAGAGCGTGGAAGCGTGGCCGACCCGCTCCGCGCGCACCCGGTACCTCCCCGCGGCGGGCGCCGTCAGCGTGAAGCCCCCGTTCGCCCTGCTCGACGCGGCCGCCACCGCCCGCCCGCCCTCATCCAGCAGCGTGACGGTGGCCCCGGCGAGCGGCGTCCCCCGGTCCGCCGCCACCAGCGTCCCCGCTACCGTCTGTGACGCCAGCGCCGCCGGGACTGCGGAACAGGCGAGGACGAGTGCCATCGTACGTAGCATGGAAGGCTCCTGCTGCAGGTAGGTGGGGAGGAGGGTGCAAGGACCCGAACGGGAACGTACAAAAGGGGAGGTATCTGACGCCTTCACAACCAAGCGTCTGTAACGAGCCTAAACGCGTGGCCTGATCCCCGAGCCGCCCACGGGCGCGATACATCGCGCCCCTACCGGATCCGCGCAACGCACACTGCAGTTCTCCCCCTCACCCGCCCTGCGCCCCCGCAGGCGGGGGAGGGGGCGGGGGGAGGGGGCACGAAACGCCCCGCCCTCCAATGCCGGAGGACGGGGCGTTCTCATGCCGTCTCGGGAATATCAGGAGACGCCGAGCGTCTCCCGGTTGTCCACGATCTCGGCGTTGCGGCGGGCGCTCTGCAGCCAGCGCTCGATGGTGCCCTGCTGCATCTGGTAGCTCACGCTGGCGCGCTGCTGCTCCTTCTGCGTTTCCCACGCCTTGCGGTCGGCGGGCACGCGCTGCGTGGGGCGGATGATGAAGAGCCCGGTCGGCGTCTCCACCACGCTGCTCACCTGGCCCACCGGGGTACCGAACGCCGCGCCGATCGCCGCGTTGGCCTGCCCCAGGATCGGGTTCGGCTCCACGCGGGCAAAGGGCCCCGCTACGCCCACCGTCAGTCCGCGCGCCGCCGCCACCTGCGCCAGCGAGCGCCCGGCGCGCACCTCGGCCACCATCTTCTCGCCGGCCACGCGGGCCTGCGCGCGCTTCTTCCGCACGATCAGGTCGCGGCGGATCTGCGGAGTCGCCTCGGCCAGCGTCATGCGGCCCTTGGGGGCGTAGCTCTCCAGCTGGAGCACGTACAGCGCGTTGTCGTTCTCGAAGACGTCGCTCATCACCGGCTTGCCGTCCTCGCTCTCGCCCGGGTTCGCGGCCCAGTCCAGCGCCTCCTGCGCCGGGCCCACGCCGGGGATCACCGCGAGCGACTCGGTCACCGTGACGCCGCGGCGCAGGGTGGCGCCCACGGAGCGCGCCGCGCGGTCCATGCCGGAGCGCTCCGCCAGGGTGCGCAGCGAGTCGGCCCGCACGTCCAGCTTGGCCAGCTCCGCCTCGGACTTGCCGATGGGGAGGAGGATGTGGCGCGCCTTCACCTGGTCGCCCGTGCGCTCCTGCACCTGGATCAGGTGATATCCGAACTGCGTCTCCACCGGCTGCGAGATCTCGCCCACCGGGAGCGAGAAGGCCGCCGAGTCGAACGCGCCCACCATCTGCCCGCGCCCAAAGGTCCCCAGGTCGCCGCCCTTCTGGGCGCTGCCGGGGTCCTGGCTCTCGCGCGCCGCAACGGCCGCGAAGTCGCCGCCGCCCACCAGCTCCTGGCGGATGCGCAGCGCGTTCTGCATCGCCGCCTGCTTGTCCGCGTCGGTCAGCGTCTTGGGGATGAACGCCACCGTCAGCCGCGCCGTGCGCGGACGCTCGAAGCGGTCCGGGTTGTCGCGGAAGAAGTCGCGCACCTCGGCGTCCGTCACGTTCACCTGGCCGGGGGCCAGCTTCGCCAGGTCGAGCGAGACGTACTCGACGGTGGCGCGCTCGTTCTGGTCCTGGAAGGCGCGCCACAGCTCCGCATCGGTCACGCGGGCACCCGCGGCGAGCTGCCGCTGGAGCTTCATTCGCGGCAGCATGGCGCGGTAGTAGCCCTCGATCTGCGCCAGCAGCTCGTCGCTGGCCTGCGGGCTGGCCAGGAACGACTGGTACTTGCGGATGTCGAACTGCCCGTTCGACTGGAAGATCTCCTGCTGCGCGATCTGCGGGTGCGGGATCGAGCGGGCGGCCAGCACGATCTCGCCGTCCGTCACGTTGATCCCGCGGCGCTCCATCTCCTGGCGCAGCAGGGCGTCGGTCACCAGCTCGTCCCAGGCGCGCTCGCGGATCTGGCGCTGCTCCTCCGGCGTCATGCGCGTGCTGCCGCCCTGCTGCGCCTGCTGCGTGAGCGACTCCACCGCGTTCTGGTACGCCAGCACCGTGATCGGCTCCCCGTTCACGCTCCCAAGCTCGTTGGGCGCGGTCTGGCCGGTCTCGGCGATGATCCCCCAGACCATGAAGAGGAGAAAGAACACGACGGTGGGAAAGATGATGAACTTTCCGGCCTTGCTGCGGATGAACTCCATCATGTGGGCGTCAAACTCCGGAAGTGCGCCGCGCGATCGCGGCGGAAGCGTGTGGTTTGCGAGGGTGCCGCGGACCGCCTGATGGGCGAAAGTGAAGGCCGCAAAGATACTTACCCCGGCCGTTCGCCGCAACCCGTGCCCCCGCGTACCCCGCACGCCCGCGCGAGGTTGCCGTTGACCCGTGGTGCCGCGAGGCTTAAGTTGCGTTCCCTGTCCCTTAAAACCTGCCCGCACCACCCCTCCAGGCACGAGCCGCCATGCCCGACATCTCGCCCGAGCTTGCCGCCCGGATCGAGCAGCTGAGGAGCAGCCACGACGGCAACCCGTCGCGCTTCTTCATGCCGCTCGCTTCCGCGTACCGCGAAGCGGGCGACCTGGGGCGGGCGGAGGAGCTGCTGCGCGAGAACCTCAAGCGGCACCCCGGCTACCTGAGCGCGCACGTCCTGCTGGGGCGCTGCCTGGCGGACCGCGGGGCCACGGATGAGGCGCGCAACGAGTTCGGCTACGTTCTCTCCATCGATCCGCAGAACCTGATCGCCCTGCGCACGCTGGGCGAGATGGCCGCCTCCACGGGCGACACGGCCGAGGCGCGCCGCTGGTACGGCGAGCTGCTTTCCGTCGATCCCATGAGCGCCGAGGCGCGGCAGGCTCTGGATGCGCTCGAATCCGCCCCCGCCGCTCCAGATCCGTCGGGTGGATGGGACCCGTTCGAGCACGGCGGCGCTTCGCCCGAGGCGGTGGATTCGTCGTTCGGCGAGCCCGCGCCGGCGTACGGCGAGACGCGCATCGACGACTCCGCGTTCGACGAGCCGGAGCTGATGGATGCGCCGGGCTTCGACGTGCCCGCGACGCTGGAGCCGTCGCCGGAGCTGGGCTTCGGCGGGGTCAGCCTGCCGCCGCCTTCCCACGCGCAGGAGCCGGCCGCCGACGAGCCCGCCGACCTCTCGGGCTGGGGCGACGTGAGCCTGGACGAGCCGTTCGAGTCGGCCCCCGCCGCCGCGGCGCCGGACGCGCTCGACTTCGGCACGGTGAGCCTGACGGACGACTGGAGCAGCGCGCCCGCCGAGCCGCAGCCCGCCGCGGACGCCGGGTGGAACGAAGCGCCGGACGAGCCGGTCGAGCTGCGCTCCTTCCACGACGAGGACGCCGTCGGCGAGGACGAGGTGGAGATGGTCACCGAGACGATGGCGGAGCTGTACTATCGCCAGGGCTTCGTGGACCGCGCCGCCGACGTGTACCGCGAGCTGGTGGCGCGCCGCGGCCACGAGCCCGCCCTCATCGGCCGCCTCGCCGAGCTGGAGACGGAGCTCCGCAACCCCGCCGCCGAGACGCCCGCGCCCGCCGCTGCGCAGGAGGAAGAGGCCGCGCCGTCGTGGCTGGACGCGGTGGACGCCGCGATGACGGGCGCCACGCCGCCGCCGCTCCCGGCGATGAGCTTCGCCGAGGAGCCCGCCCTCCCCGAGCCGCTCCCGGCGATGAGCTTCGCGGAGGAGAGCGTGACGCCGCCGCCGCTCCCCGAGATGAGCTTCGCGGAGGAAAGCATGGCCGCGGAGCCGCTCCCCGCCATGAGCTTCGCGCAGGACGAGCCCGCCGGCGACGCGGACACCTTTGCCGAGTCGTTCGCGAACGGCTTCGACGGCCCCGCTCTGGAGACCGCGACGGCGGAGGAAGCGGAACCCGCCTACGCCGCGCCCTTCGACGCGGAGCGCGACGCCTGGACGCCGCCGACCGTGGAGCCCACCGCCCCCATCGAGGACGCCGCCTTCGAAATGGAGCCCGCCTTCGCGGCGGAGTCCATCGCGGACGCGCCCTTTGCCGCCGCGCCAGTCGCGGACAACGAGCAGGGGACGGAAGGGAGCGAGTCGGTGGCGGCGTACCTCTGGTCGATCCTCTCCTGGCGTCCGGGCGCGACTGCCGCCCCTGCGTACGAGGCCGAGTCGTACGCCACGGACGTGGAGCCGGCCGCGCCCGCCCCGCTCGAGTACAGCCCGCCCGACATCGAGCCCGAAGCGGGCGCGCCGCCCCCGCCCGAGCCGTGGGACGACGTGACGCTGGGCGCTGCGGAGGAGCAGCCGCCGCTGAACGAGCCCTGGATGGCGAGCGCGCCAGCGGCCGAGCCGGAGCTCATCGCGTCCAACGACGAAGACGAGCCGTGGGCGGTCCCGGCCGCGCCCACCGAGGACATCCTTCCCGCGGACGATGCGGCGGGAGCGATCGACGAGCTGCCGTGGCTGGCGCTCGACGAGCCGGTGGCCGCTTCGGAGCCGGATGCGGATCAGTTCGCGCCGCCTGTGGAAGATTTCGCGCCGGCGGGAACGGAAGGTGCCGGGGACGCGGCGGACGAGCCGATGCCGTGGGAGATGGAGCTGGACCTTCCGCCCGTCGCGGAGGCCGCGCCGGCCCCCGCGCCCGCGGAGCCGGTGGGCGGGTTCTCCTTCGAGGACTTCTTCTCGGAGCCGGCCCCCGCGCCCGCGCCGCCGCCCGCCCCCGCCCCGGCCCCGGCGCCGCAGCCCGCGGCCCCGGCGGCACCGGCCGCCGACGCGGCGGGGGACGACGACGAGGACTTGGAGAGCTTCCAGGCGTGGCTGCAGAGCCTCAAGCGTTGAGGATCGGGGTCGTACACGGCCCCAACCTCAACCTCCTGGGCACGCGCGAGCCGGCGACGTACGGGAGCGCGACGCTGGACGAGGTGAACGCCGGAGTGGCGTCGCTGGCGGCCGAGCTGGGTGTGGAAGTGGAGTTCTTTCAATCCAACCACGAAGGCGCGCTGGTGGACCACGTGCAGGAGGCGGCGGGGCGCGTGGGCGGGTTCGTGGTGAACGCGGGCGCCTACACGCACACCAGCATCGCGCTGCGCGACGCGCTGGCGGGAGTGGCGCGTCCTTACGTGGAGGTGCATCTTAGCAACGTCTTCGCCCGTGAGCGCTTCCGGCACCGCTCGTATCTCGCCGCCGGCGCGGCCGGCATCGTCTCCGGCTTCGGCGCGGAGAGCTACCGGCTGGGGCTGCGGGCGCTGGTGGAGCTTTTGAAAAGCAGTGCCTAGTGCCAAGTGCCGAGTGCCAAGTGGTTGTTCACTAGGCACTGAGCACTGGGCACTGGGCACTCACGAAACCGAACCTTCAGTCGGCACAAAACTTAGGAGATTTCAGTGGCAACGACGGCCGATTTCCGCAACGGGATGGTCATCAGCATGGATGGCGTGCTGTGGAGCATCCTCTGGTTCCAGCACCACAAGCCCGGCAAGGGGAACACCGTGGTGCGCAGCAAGCTCAAGAACGTCCTCACCGGCAACGTGCTGGAGAAGACGTTCCGCGCGGGCGAGCGCATCGACGAGGTGCGGCTCGAGCACCGGCCGATCCAGTACTCGTACAACGACGGCGAGTTCTACTACTTCATGGACCAGCAGACCTACGACCAGATCCCGCTCGCGGCCGCGGTGATCGGCGAGGACCAGCTCAAGTACCTCAAGGAAGGGATGGAGTGCGACGGGCTGGTGCACGGCGAGAACGTGATCGCCGTGGAGCTGCCGTTCTTCGTCACGCTCCAAGTAACGCAGACCGACCCCGGCGTGCGCGGCGACACCGCCACCGGGGGCACCAAGCCCGCCACGCTGGAGACCGGCGCCGTGGTGCAGGTGCCGCTCTTCCTCAACGAGGGCGACCTCATTCGCGTCGACCGGCGCGAAGACAAGTACATCGAGCGCGCGAAATGATCGACCTCGACTTTCTCCGCGGCCTCATCAGCGCGGTGGACGACAGCGGGATCGACTCCCTGGAGATCGCCCGCGGCGGAACCCGCATCCGCATCCACAAGACCCCGCCTCCCGCGCCCGTGAGCGCCGCGGCGGCCCCCGCGCAGGTGGTGCACGCCGCCGCGCCCGCCCCCGCGCCCGTGGCGGCTCCTGCTCCGGCGGCCTCCGCGGCGCCCGCGACGGGCGGCGCGGCGCCGGCGGCACCCGCGGGCGGGAACCTGGTGGACGTCAAGAGCCCCATGGTGGGGACGTACTACCGCTCCCCCGCGCCCGAGGCCCCGGCCTACGTGGAGCTGGGCACGCGCGTCGCCAAGGGGCAGACGCTGTGCATCCTGGAGGCGATGAAGCTGATGAACGAGCTGGAGTCCGACGTCGCCGGCATCGTGCGCGAGATCCTGGTGGAGAACGGCGAGCCCGTGGAGTACGGGCAGGTCCTCTTCCGCATCGAGCCGGCGGCCTGACCATGGCCGAAGCGGTCCGCAGCGCGGAAACGCCGCCACGCCCCGCGCAGCGCGAGTTCGTACTTCGCGAAGCGCTGGACGAGCTGGTGCGGCGCCAGGGCTCCGACCTGCACCTCAAGGTCGGCCGCCCGCCCATGCTGCGCGTGCAGGGCGAGCTGGTGGAGACGGCGCTCGCCACGCTGCGCCCCGAGGACCTCAGGCGCTGCTCCGAGCAGACGCTCAACCCCCGCCAGCGCGAGGAGTTCGCCGAGAAGAAGGAGATCGACTTCGCCATCGGGGTGAGCGGGCTGGGGCGCTTCCGCACCAACATCTTCCACCAGCGCGGCACGCTGGGGATGACCTTCCGCGCCATCCCCATGGAGGTGCCGGGGCTGGACACGCTGGAGCTGCCGGAGGCGCTGCAGCAGATCGCCCTCCTCCCCCGAGGGCTGGTGCTGGTGACGGGGGTGACCGGGAGCGGCAAAAGCACCACGCTGGCCGCCATGATCCGCCACCTCAACGAGCGGCGCGCGGTCAACATCGTCACGGTGGAGGACCCCATCGAGTTCCTCCACCGCGACACGAAGGCCATCATCAGCCAGCGCGAGGTGGGGACGGACACGCACTCCTTCCACGACGCGCTGCGCCACGTGCTGCGGCAGGACCCGGACGTCATCATGCTCGGCGAGATCCGCGACCGCCCGTCGATGGAGACGGTGCTCAAGGCGGCGGACACGGGGCACCTGGTGATGAGCACCCTGCACACGACGGACGCGGCGCAGACCATCGGCCGCATCATCTCGTTCTTCCCGCCGCACCAGCACGCGGAGATCCGCGGGGTGCTGAGCAACGCCCTGCGCGCCATCGTGTCGCTGCGGCTGATCCCGCGCGCGGACGGGCCGGGGCGCGTCCCCGCCGCCGAGGTGATGGTGAACACCGCCGCCATCTCGCAGCTCATCCGCACGGGCGACGATTCGCAGAGCATCCCCGAGCTGATCGCGGACGGCCGCGTGCAGTACGGGATGCAGACGTTCGACCAGAGCCTGCTCGAGCTGTACCGCCGCGGCGCCATCTCGTACGAGTGGGCGATGCACTACGCGTCCAACCCGTCGGAGTTCGCGTTGCGCGCCTCCGGAGTGGAGAGCGGCGAGCAGGAGACCTGGGGCGGGCCGCCGGCCTCCCCCCGTTCCGACCGATAAATCCCCGAGAGACGTGTTCCGTAAAGTCCTGATCGCGAACCGCGGCGAGATCGCCCTGCGGGTCATCCGCGCCTGCAAGGAGCTGGGGATCCGCACCGTAGCGGTCTACTCCGAAGCAGACCGCGAGTCGCTGCACGTGCGCTTCGCCGACGAAGACGTGTGCATCGGCCCGCCGCCCGCGCGCGAAAGCTACCTGAACATCCCCCGCATCATCGCCGCGGCGGAGATCACGGGCGCGGACGCCATCCACCCCGGCTACGGCTTCCTGGCCGAGAACGCGGAGTTCAGCGAGATCTGCGAGCGCAGCGAGCTGACCTTCATCGGCCCCACGCCGCAGCAGATCCGCATGATGGGCGACAAGGCCACCGCGCGCCGCACCATGCGCGAGGTGGGCGTCCCCATCGTCCCCGGCACCGACGCCATCGCCGACGTGGACGAGGCGCTGGCCCGGGCGGAGGAGATCGGCTTCCCGGTGCTCATCAAGGCCGCGGCGGGCGGGGGCGGGAAGGGGATGCGCGTGGCGCTGGACGCGGACGAGTTCGCGCGCTCCTTCACCATGGCGCGCAACGAGGCCGCCGCCGCCTTCGGCGACGACTCGGTGTACGTGGAGAAGTACCTGGCCCGCCCGCGGCACATCGAGTTCCAGATCCTGGGCGACAGCCACGGCCGCGTCATCCACCTGGGCGAGCGCGACTGCTCCATCCAGCGCCGCCACCAGAAGCTGCTGGAGGAGGCACCCTCCCCCGCGCTGGACGACGACCTGCGCGCGCGCATGGGCGAGGCGGCGGTGCGCGGGGCCAAGGCGATCGACTACGTGGGCGCGGGGACCATCGAGATGCTGCTGAACGACGACGGGTCGTTCTACTTCATGGAGATGAACACCCGCATCCAGGTGGAGCACCCGGTCACCGAGGTGTGCACGGGGTTCGACCTGGTAAAGGAGCAGATCCGGGCCGCGGCGGGGCTCCCGCTCTCCATTCCGGACTACCCCATCCAGCTGCGCGGCCACGCCATCGAGTGCCGCATCAACGCCGAGGACCCTTCGCGCAACTTCGCGCCGTCGCCCGGCACGATCTCGGTCTTCCACCCGCCGGGCGGCCCGGGCGTGCGCATCGACACGCACGTGTACGCGGGGTACCGCGTGCCGCCGTACTACGACTCGCTCCTGGCCAAGCTGATCGTGCACGCCTCCACGCGCGAGGAGGCGATCGCGCGCATGAGGCACTCGCTGGCCGGCTTCGTGATCGAGGGGGTGCACACCACCATCCCCTTCCTCCTCCAGGTGATGGACCACCCCGGCTTCATGGCCGGCGACGTGGACACCAAGTTCCTGGAGCGGTGGATGGCGGAGCGCGCCGGTGCCTGAAATGCGGCTGGACGTGTTCATGACCCCCGCCGAGGCGCTCCCAGCCGAGGTGGCCGGCCGCACCGTCGTGGTGATCGACGTGCTGCGCGCCTCGTCTTCCATCGTGGAGGCGATGGCGTCGGGGGCGCGCACCATCTTCCCGGTGGCCTCCATCGAGGAGGCGATCCGCCTGGCCAACACCCTGGGGCGCGACGGCGTGCTGCTCTGTGGCGAGCGGCGCAGCCTGACCATCGAGGGCTTCGACCTGGGCAACTCGCCCGGCGACTTCACCCCCGAGCGCGTCGGCGGCAAGACGCTGGTGATGACCACCACCAACGGCACGGCGTCGATGGCGGCCGCGGCGGGTGCGGGGCGGGTGATCGTGGGCGCGCTCCTCAACTTGGACGCCGTGGTCGAGGACCTGGTGCGCACCGGCGCCGAGCCCGTCTTCCTCTGCTCGGGCCGCGAGGGCCGCTTCGGCTTGGACGACGCCGTCACCGCCGGCCGCATGATCGGCGCCCTGATCGAAGCGCGTCCTGCCGCCGAGTGGACGATGAATGACGGCGCCCGCGCGGCCCTCGCCCTGGGCCGCGCCTGGGACGGCGACGCCGCGACGCTCTTCGCCGAGACCGCCGCCGGCCGCCAGGTCGCCGACGCCGGCCTTGAAGCCGACCTCGCCTTCTGCGCTCAGACCAACCTCCGCGACGTGGTCCCGGTGCTGCAGGATCGCAGCATCACGCTGAACGGAAGTGCGTGAGTAGGGGCGTGATTCATCACGCCCGTGCCCGACACGGCACCGCGCCCCGCCGTCCGCACCGGAATTCCGCGGGGGTCCAGGGCGAATAAATTCGCTGCTGGAACCGCGCAAAGTCCGCCTGCGCGGACTCACGCAAACGGCGGTGTTCTTTTTGTCATCCTGAGCAAAGCGCCTGCACCCTCCTTGCCCGTTCTCCAGACTCCCGGCGCGAAGCGAAGGATCTACTGCGCGCGACGAGGGGCTCGCGTTTTTACCGCCGTCCTCCTGCCTCGCCGGCTAGATCCTTCGGTCGCCGCAAGAGAGTGGAGTGCCCCGCCGAGTCGTGCGACGCGGCTCCCTCAGGATGACAAAAGGGCGCACTCACGCACTAACGCACTGACGCACTTCTTTTCCCCACCCGCAGGAACTCCATGCAGTTATCCCTCGACGACCGGCAGCGGCGCGAGCTTTGGGGGCTCGGACTCCTGGCCCTCGCGCTCCTGCTCGCGCTTTCACTGATCCCGGTCGGCCTTTTAGGCGCGACCGGAATGCGGCTCTTTCCCACCGGCAACGTGGTCGGCGTGGCGGGAAGCTGGCTCGCGCGCGGCACCCTCGGCTTCCTGGGCGTCGGGGCGGTGGCGCTGCCGGTGCTGGCGGGACTGTGGGGGCTGGTCGCGTTCGACAAGCTGGAGGCGCCCTCCGCGCTGCGCTGGAGCGTGCTGGCGGCGGGGCTGATGCTGCTGGTGCCTGCCACCGCCGCCGTCGCGATCGGGCGCGTGGCGCAGCCGCCGCTGGTGGCCGGGTGGACCGGCGCCGCGGCGGGGTGGGGAATGGCGTCGCTGATCGGGACGGTGGGCGCGTCGCTCGTGCTCTTCTTCGCCTTCGCAGGGCTGTGCGTGGCCACGCTCAAGTGGAACCCGCTGCGCACCGCGGTAGGCGGCGGGCGGCTGGCGTGGGGGCACGCACGCACCCTCGCCACCTCCATTCCATCGCCCACCCTGCGCCTCCCCGACCCGCGCCACCTCCTCCCCTCGCGCGGCCCCCGCGCCCCGGACACGGAGCAGGAGATCGACGAAGCGGAGCTCGAGGAGGAGTACGCCGACTTCCTCCCCGAGGACGCCTTCGCCAGCTACGACGACGAGGAGGCGACGGTGCTCGACCACCCCGTCGCCCTTGCGCCGCCCGCGAAGGCCCCCGGCGCGAAGGCCAGGGCCGCCGCCAAGCCGGTCGCACGCTCCACCGCGGCCGAGCAGACGGAGCTGATCCCTCAGGACGCGGGCGATCCCACCGCGGGCGACCTGCCGGCGTCCGACCTGCTCACCGCCGCACCGTTTCGCGACGACCAGCGCAACCGCCAGGAGCTGGACAAGCTGGGGAAGGTGCTGATCGACAAGCTCGCCACCTTCAAGATCGAAGGCGAGATCGTCGGGATGACGACCGGCCCGGTGGTCACGCAGTTCGAAGTCTCACCGGCGCCCGGCGTCAAAGTGGCGCGCATCGCGAACCTGGAGGCGGACCTCGCGCTGGCGCTCAAGGCGCCATCGGTGCGCATCGTCGCGCCCATCCCCGGCAAGGGCGCCGTCGGCGTCGAGGTGCCCAACCCGACCCCGGAGATGGTGTTCTTTCGCGAAGTGGTGGAGAGCCAGCAGTTCCGCGCGAGCAAGGCGGCGCTCCCGCTGGCGCTGGGCAAGGACATCGCCGGGCGGCCGATGGTCGCAGACCTCGCCAAGATGCCACACCTCCTGATCGCGGGCGCCACGGGATCGGGCAAGTCGGTGTGCGTCAACACCATCATCACCTCGCTGATCTACCGCCACTCGCCGCAGTCGCTCCGGTTCCTGATGGTGGACCCGAAGATGGTGGAGCTCAGCATGTACAACGACCTCCCCCACCTGCGGCACCCCGTCGTCACCGACAACAACGACGCCGCGGCCGTCCTCAAGTGGGCGGTGCTGGAGATGGAGCGCCGCTACGAGCTCCTCTCGGTGAACGGCGTCCGCAACCTGCAGGACTTCAACAAGCGCGTGGAGAGCGGCGCCGTCATCCGCTCCCCCGAGGCCGACGGGGAGGAGGGTGATCCCGACCGGTGGCTCTACAAGGGCGGCGCGCTCCCGTACATCGTCGTCATCATCGACGAGCTGGCGGACCTGATGATGACCGTGCAGGGCGACGTCGAGAAGCCGCTGGCGCTGCTGGCGCAGAAGGCGCGCGCCATTGGCATCCACCTGATCCTGGCGACCCAGCGTCCCTCCGTGAACGTCATCACGGGGCTGATCAAGGCCAACTTCCCCAGCCGCATCGCTTTCCGCGTCTCGTCCAAGGTCGACAGCCGCACCATCCTCGACGGCAACGGCGCCGACGCACTGCTGGGCAACGGCGACATGCTCATGCTGCCTCCGGGGAGCAGCGAGCTGATCCGTATCCAGGGCGCCTACCTCTCCACCGAAGAGACGGAAGAGGTGATGAAGTGGTACCGCGAGCAGGCGCGCATCCGCCGCGAGGAGGCGCTCGCCGCCGGGTTGGAGATCGCGGAGGGCACGGGCGAGGCGAACATCCTGGACGTCGTGCGCGCATCCGAGGACACGGGCGAGCTGGAGCCGGAGGAGGCGGTGGGCGAGCGCGACAAGCTCTTCCGCGAAGCCGCCGAGCTGTGCATCCAGCACCAGGGCGGCTCCACCTCTCTGCTCCAGCGCCGCCTGCGCATCGGCTACGGCCGCGCCGCGCGCATCATCGACCAGCTCCACTTCGCCGGCGTCCTCGGCCCCCCGGACGGCTCCAAACCGCGCGACGTGTTGGTCGATTTCACGCAGATCGACTCGATTTGTGGGTGATCCGTAGGGGCAGCCCCATGTGGCTGCCCGTGTCCGCCGCTGTGACGCAGCCTGCGTTGAAGAACCGGAACGGTGCGCGTGCCCGCGGGGTAACCCAGCGCAACGCATACCTTTGCGATACGTGTTTCGAACTCGTTCGTGGGAGATAGATCGGTGATGATTCGTTCCGCTTCCTTTGGAGTGCTGCTGGTGATGCTCGCGGCGTGCGGCGGGCAGGAGAGCTCGGCCGATTCGCCCGCGCAGGGCGTGGCGCCGCAGCGTCCGCGTGCGGAGACGCCGGCCGTGCCTGGCGACGCACCGGTGGGCGGCGCGGATACGGCGGCGGCTTCCGTCGCCGGAGGCACGGCCCAGAGCGGCAGTCCGGTGGCGCAGCCCGGCGCACCGACGGCTCCCGCGCAGCCCGGCGCCGCACCGGCTGCGCAGCCCGCGGCCAAGCCGGCCGGCCAGACCTCCGCGAGCACGGACGACGCGACGGAGATCCTGCGCCGCACCGAGCAGCGCGCGGACGCGATCCGCACGCTGGAGGCGGACTTCGTGCAGAACCTGCGCGTGCCGCTCCTCAACCAGAACCAGAACAGCGCGGGCAAGCTGTACCAGCGCAAGCCGGACCGCTTCCTGATGCGCTTCACCCAGCCCGCCGGCGACGTGATGGTTGCGGACGGGCGCTACTTCTGGCTCTACTACCCGAGCACCGACCGCACGCAGGTGATCCGCACCAGCATCGCCAAGGGCGGCGGCGCGGTGGATCTGCAGCGGCAGTTCATCGGCAACGCGGCCGCGCGCTTCGTCGCCACGCTGAACCGCAGCGAGGTGGTGGACGGGCACGACAGCCACGCGCTGACCCTCGTCCCGCGGCAGGCGTCGCCGTACAAGGTGCTGCGCATCTGGGTGGACAAGGACGACTACACCGTCCGCCGCTTCGAGATGACCGAGGAGAACGAATCCGTTCGCCGCGTGGAACTGCGCAACATCCGCGTCAACGGCACCATCCCGGACAACCTGTTCAGCTTCACCCCGCCGCAGGGCACACAGGTGTTCGACCAGTAAGCCACGCACGCGAACCACAGAGGCCCCGTCCGGAAACTCCGGCCGGGGCCTCTTGTTTTAGCGGCGGATCAGCGAGCCGATCCCCGCGCCGAGCAAACCGCCGCCCGCAGCACCGAGCACAGTGCCGCCGATCGTGGTCTCTCCTACCCTCCGATGTCCATCATTGACGATGTTGTCCATCGCGTAGCCAACCCCAAATCCCGCTAGCGCACCCAGCACGGCACCAACTACCGCGCCCGTCCTCCAATGGCTGTCCGGGGCGAGCACACGCGTTTGAGGCGCGTCCCCGGCACGGTGAGGAGACAGAGGAGCGTCTGCGCGTGCAGGCGGCACCAGGCGAGGCTCCAGGACGAGGCGCAACCCGGCAGAACCAGTCTGACCGGCATCGGTCCCGGAGTGGATCGTCGAAGGTTCCGAGCCTTTGCTGACGTACTCCTGTGCGTGAGCAGGGCGGAACGCGGTGATGGCGAGCAGGAGTGCGAGGAATGGCTTGAACATGCTCTGCCCTGGCGAAGTGGGTGCGAACGCAGCGGTAATCACGAGATGCAAGATCGCGAGGAATCGGCACGAAAGGCAACATCAATCGTGCGCCAGCCATCGCGGCGCGGGCGGAGTGCACCCCCTCTCCCGATAACGAGAGGGGCACCCTCTCCTGTTATCGGGAGAGGGGGCCGGGGGGTGAGGGCAACCCGCCTTGCTCCGCCCCCGGCCGCCCGCCTACATTGGCGCCGACCCCATCCACCCGGACCGAGACCATGGCAAAGACGGCCACCTTCGACATCAGCTCGACCGTGGACCTCCAGGAGGTCGACAACGCCCTGAACCAGGCGCGCAAGGAGATCCTCCAGCGCTTCGACTTCAAGGGCTCCACGGCGGAGATCGAGTTCAGCAAAAAGGACGGGACGCTCACCCTCCTTTCCGACGACGAGTACAAGCTGCAGGCGCTGGTGGACGTCATCCAGACCAAGCTGATCAAGCGCGGCGTGCCCGTGCGCAACCTCGACTACGGCGAGGTTGAGCAGGCGTTCGGCGGCAAGGCGCGGCAGACGATCACGCTGGTGCAGGGGATCTCCACCGAAAAGGGGAAGGAGATCGTGAAGGCCATCAAGGCCGCCGGCTTCAAGAAAGTCAGCGCGCAGATCCAGGACGAGCAGGTGCGCGTGACGTCGCCCTCCATCGACGAGCTGCAGGCGGTAATCGCCACGCTCAAGAAGGAGGACTTCGGGATCGAGCTGTCGTTCGGGAATTTCCGGTCTTGAAGAAAGTGCCCAGTGCCTAGTGCTCAGTGCCTAGTAACTGCGGTGACTAGGCACTCGGCACTAGGCACTAGGCACTAGGCACTAAGTCACGGCGCCTTGGCGGTGTCCGCGGGGGCCTGGTTCTCGCCGGCGTTCTCTTCCGCGCCGTCGCGGCGGTCGTCCATGTCGTCGTCGCAGGCGGCCAGCGGGGCCACCACGAGCGCGAGAGCCAGCAGGGCGTACGCGAGGCGCCTGGTCATACGCTCCATCCTTGAGGTCGGTTGAATGTCGGATTCGGTTTCGGGGGGCGAGGGCAAGAACCCGGCCCGTGCGCGTTCGGCGGCGCTCTTTGCGCGTGCGCAGGGGGTGACGCCGGGCGGGGTCAACTCGCCGGTGCGCGCGTTTCGCGGGGTAGGAGGCGATCCGTTCTTCGTGGCGCGCGCCGCCGGCTCGCGGCTGTGGGACGCGGATGGCAACGAGTACATCGACTACGTGCTGAGCTGGGGTCCGCTGATCCTGGGGCACGCCCACCCCGCCGTCGTCGCCGCCGTGTGCGATGCGGCGGGGCGGGGGACGTCGTACGGCGCGCCCACCGCCGGCGAGGTGGAGCTGGCGGAGCTGGTGCGCGAGTTCGTCCCCTCGATGGAGCGCCTCCGCTTCGTGAGCAGCGGCACGGAGGCGACGATGTCCGCCGTGCGCCTGGCCCGTGGCTTCACGGGGCGCGACATGATCCTGAAGTTCGAGGGGAACTACCACGGCCACGGCGACTCGTTCCTGGTGAAGGCGGGCTCCGGCGTCGCCACGCTAGGGCTCCCCAACTCCCCCGGCGTCCCGGCCGCGCTGTCGAAGCTCACCCTGACTGCCCCCTACAACGACCTCGCCGCCGTGGAGGAAGCGTTCCGCGCCTTCCCGGGCCAGATCGCGTGCGTGATCGTGGAGCCGGTGGTGGGGAACGCCGGCTTCATCGCGCCCGACGACGACTTCCTCCCGGGGCTGCGGCGCATCACGGAGGCGGACGGCTCGCTCCTGGTGCTGGACGAGGTGATGACGGGCTTCCGCGTGGCCCCCGGCGGCGCGCAGGAGCGCTTCGGCGTCCGTCCCGACCTGACGACGCTGGGAAAGGTGATCGGCGCGGGCCTCCCCGTCGGCGCGTACGGCGGGCGGCGTGACGTCATGGACCACATCGCGCCCGTGGGCCCCGTGTACCAGGCCGGCACCCTCAGCGGCAACCCGCTCGCGATGGCCGCCGGGCTGGCGCAGCTGCGCATCCTGCGCGACGAGAACCCGTACCCCGAGCTGGAACGGCGCACGAGGCGGCTGGTGGACGGGCTGCTCGGCGTGGGCGCGGAGCTGGGGGTGCCGATGTCGGGCGGAAGCCTGGGCTCGATGTGGGGCGTGTTCCTTGCCGCTGGACCCATCCGCTCGTTCGAAGACGCCAAAGCCAGCGACGTGGCGCTCTTCCAGCGGTTCTACCACGGGATGCTGCGGCGCGGCGTCTTCTTCGCGCCGAGCGCC
The DNA here is from genome assembly GCA_036398975.1 of Longimicrobium sp. Taxonomy (GTDB): domain Bacteria; phylum Gemmatimonadota; class Gemmatimonadetes; order Longimicrobiales; family Longimicrobiaceae; genus Longimicrobium. The sequence continues at coordinate 5,889 of DASWNZ010000260.1, read as the reverse complement.
TTCGAAGCCGGCTTCCTATCTACAGCCCACACCGATTCCGATGTCGACGAGACGATCCAGCGTTCCCGCGAGGCGCTCCGTGAAGCCCTGGCATAGCGCCGCCGCGGCGTTCCTGCTGGTAGCGGCCGCTTGTTCTCCGCCGCCCGCCGCTCCCGGACCGCTGCCCGCGCCGCTGCCGCCCGCCGCGCCCCCGGCCGCACCGCCGCCGGCACCTCCCGCGCCTCCCGCACGGGTCCCCGACGCCGTCACCACGCTGGCGACGCCGGTGCGTGTGGGGCTGGTGGTGGACAGCGCATCGGTCGAAGTCGGCGCGGACGACCGCTTCTTGGTGCGCTCCGCGGACGGGCGCGAGGTGGCGCGGGTGAACGCGGACGAGACGGTGCGCTTCTCCTCCTCCGCCGACGGCATCGCCCTGCGCACCAGTGGCGGGCGCACGCAGTCCGGCCTTCGCGCGCCGCTGACCGTCGAAGCGCCCGAAGGGATCCTGCGGCTGCGCGGCAACCCGTACCGCGGCGTCTTCCTGGTGCAGCAGAGCCCGCGCGGCCGCATCACGCTCGTGAACCGCCTGGACATGGAGAGCTACCTCTTGGGCGTGGTGCCGAAGGAGCTTGGGCCCGTCACGCCGGAAATCATGGAAGCCGCCAAGGCGCAGGCCGTCGCGGCTCGGACCTACGCGGTCCGCTACCTGGGACGCCGCAGCGCGCAGGGCTTCGACGTGTACGCCACCGTGGAGGACCAGGTGTACGGCGGCGTCACGGGCGAGACGCCGCTCATCTCCGAGGCCGTGCTCGGGACGGTGGGCGAGGTGATGCAGTACAACGGGCAGCCGATCGTCGCCTACTACCACTCCACGTGCGCCGGCCGCACCGCCGCCATCGACGAGGTGTGGAACGAGGGCTCCATTCCGTACCTCGTCTCGGTGGTGGACGTGAACCCCGCGACGGGCGAGGCCTACGACCGCAGCTCCTCACGCTTCACCTGGACGGAGCGTTGGACGGGGCCGCAGCTCGTCTCCACCCTCAACAAGACGCTCGCCGACTCGCTGCGCGGGCGCCGCATCACGCGCGTGACGGACATGCGCGTCCTCACGCGCACCCCCTCCGGCCGCGTGCGCACGATGACGATCGACACGGACGCCGGGCGCTTCACCGTCGGCCGGGACCGCGTGCGCTGGATCCTGACGCCCATGCGCGGCGGCATCCTGAACTCATCCAAGTTCGACGCCCGCATGTCCCCGGACGGCGGCGTTGTGATCGAGGGTGGCGGCTGGGGCCACGGGATCGGGATGTGCCAGGTCGGCGCCATGGGCCGCGCCCGCGCCGGCCAGGACTACCGCACCATCCTGCGCACGTACTATCCGGGGACGGAGATCCGCAAAGTCTACTGATGAAAAGCGTTTCACACAGAGACACAGAGAACAACAGCAAGCTACAAAGGAACCAGCTTCGTTTTTCTCCGGTTCTTTCCGTATTCCTCTGTGTCTCTGTGTGAGATGCAGTTCGGCGATGCTCTACGCACTAACGAACCCCTCGATGCTACGCACCGCACCCATCTCCCTCGCCCTCGCGCTGCTCGCCGCGGCCCCGGCTGCAGCCCAGCAGTTCGGGTTGCGCGCGCTGGAGTTCCAGGGGTTCGGGGCGTCGCTGTACCAGGTGGTGCCGGCGCGCAGCGAGGCCACCACGGGCGTCCACCTGAACGCGTACCTCGGAAGGCTGGCACCGCGGGTGCGGGTGTCGCCTTCAATGACCTTCTGGGCCACGGAGCTGCGCGACCAGGAGGTCAGCCACGTGCGGCAGCGGGTGGAGGATCTGTGCGAGGCGGGCGGCAACCCGTGCCCGGGGCTGGACCTGGGCGAGGTGGACATCAGCGATCTGTCGATCGACTTGGACGCGCGGTACCTGGTGGGCGGGCCGTTGCGGGTGCAGCCGTACGTGGGGCTGGGCGCCGGGCTCCACCTGGTGAACGGGGGCGGCGACTTCATCGACAACACCTTCGTGGAAGAGATCTTGGACGCCATCACACCGGGGCTCAACGCCATGGCCGGCGTGGAGTTCCCCATCGGACGCCTCCGCATCCATGGCGAGGCGCGCGCCGTGCTGGCCGGCGGCGTCAACTGGTTCGGGGCGGGGATCGGCGGCAGCATCGTCCTCCCCGAGCGCCGCGCGCCCGCGGAGGTGCGCCCGTGAACCCGCGCGGCAACGTGCGCGTGGCGGTGCTGGGCGCGGGCGCCATCGCGCAGGTGGTGCACCTCCCCATCCTCACCCGCATGCGCGGCGTCGAAGTGGCCGCCGTCGTGGACAAGGACCCGCGCACCGCCCGCACCATTGCCGAGCGCTTCGGTGTCGCGAGCGGCGCGCGCGACACCGACGACGTCCTGGCCGACGACAGCGTGGACGCCGTGGTCGTCTGCACCCCCAGCAACCGCCACGAGGACAACGTCCTGGATGCGTTGCGGTCGGGAAAGTTCGTCCTCTGCGAGAAGCCGCTCGCCCTCACCGCCGCCGGGGTGGAGCGGGTGCTGGCCGAGGAGGGCGCCGAGGGGCGGCTGCAGGTGGCGATGAACCAGCGCTTCCGCGCCGATGCCCGCGCCATCCGCTCCTTCGTGCAGAGCGGCGAGCTGGGCGACGTCTTCTACCTCAAGGCGGGGTGGCTGAACCGCGCGCAGCCGCGCGGGCGCACCTGGCGCGAGAGCAAGGCGGCGGCGGGCGGCGGCGCGTTCATGGACCTCGGCATCCAGATGCTCGACCTGGCGCTCTGGATCCTGGACCACCCGAAAGCCGAGCGCATCTCGGCCCAGATGCACCGCCCGGCCGGCAGCGAGGTGGAGGACGCCGCGGCCCTCCTGTTGCGTCTGGAGGGCGACCGCGTGATCAACCTGGAGGCGAGCTGGAACCTGCTTTCCGCGCGCGACCGCCAGTTCCTGCACGTGCTCGGCTCGGCCGGCTCCGCGTCGCTCTCGCCGCTGGCGGTGTACCGCGAGATGTCCACGGGCCTCACCGAGGTAACGCCGCAGCTCCCTCCGGGCCGCGAGAACCTGTTCACCGCCTCGTACCGCAGCGAGCTGCAGCACTTCGTGGAGGTCGTGCGCGGCGCGCAGCCGCCCGACTCGTCCGCACGCGAGCACGTGCAGCTTCTGCGGCTGGTGGAGGCCGCATATCGGTCGGCTGAGGAGCGCCGGGAGGTGGTGCCGTAAGGAAGTGCCAAGTGCTAGGTGCTAAGTGAAGGAGTTCAGGACTTAGCCCTCTTTGGATTCGAACCACAAACGCAAATCGGGAGGAACGATGTCGGACGTGAAGGATCTGATCGACGGACTGAACGAGGATCTGGCGGCCGAATACCAGGCCGTGATCCTGTACCGTACCTATGCCGCTTTGGTGACGGGCCCCAACCGGCAGGAGCTGCGCGATTTCTTTGAGGCCGAGATCCCGGACGAGCTGGGCCACGCCGCCCTTCTGGCCGACAAGATCGTCGCGCTCGGCGGCACACCCACGGTGGTGCCCGCGCCGGTCCCGATGGCCAGGAACAACCGCGAGATGCTGGAGAACGCGCTCCAGGGCGAGGTGGACACGATCGAGCGCTACACCCGCCGCATCGAGCAGGCGGAGGCTGTGGGCGAGATCGCCATCAAGATCCAGCTCGAGGATCTGATCGTCGACGAAAGCACCCACCGCGATACCATCCGCCGCATGCTGATGGACTGGCGCTAGGCGCGTCACGGCCGGATGAAACGAAGAAGGGCGGCCCCGGTGTGGGGCCGCCCTTCTGTATTCTCTCCAAGACCCGCGCGGGCCGTTGCGGTGCCGCCCGTGACACGGGCGCGATGAATCGCGCTCCTACAATATCTGCGCGCCTGGCAGCGACATCCGCCCCCTCTCTCGATAACAGAGGGCGGAGCCCTCTCCTGTTATCGGGAGAGGGGGCAGGCGAGTGTAACGAGCCGGGGGTGAGGGCCCCTCTACCGCGCCACCGGCGCCGCCACGCCCGTCGCCGCCACCGCGGGCGCCTGCACCGGCACCCGCGCCTCGGGCTCGCGCACCGGGGGACGCACGGCGATGTGCGGGGCGATCACCAGCGACACGATGGACATCAGCTTGATCAGGATGTTCATCGACGGGCCGGAGGTGTCCTTGAACGGGTCGCCCACGGTGTCGCCGGTCACGGCGGCCTTGTGCGCGTCCGAGCCCTTGTACACCAGCGCGCCGTCGATCATGGCGCCCTTTTCGAACGACTTCTTGGCGTTGTCCCAGGCGCCGCCGGCGTTGGACTGGAACATCGCCATCAGCACGCCCGACACCGTCACCCCCGCCAGCAGCCCGCCCAGCACCTGGGGCCCCATGGTGAAGCCAACGATCACCGGCACGATCAGCGCGATGGCGCCCGGCGCCATCATCTCGCGGATGGCGGCGTTGGTGGAGATGGCGACGCAGCGGCCGTATTCCGGCATCCCCGTGCCCTCCAGGATCCCCGGGATCTCGCGGAACTGGCGGCGGACCTCCTGCACCATCGCCATCGCCGCGCGACCCACGGCGGCGATCGCCAGCGACGAGAAGATGAAGGGGATCATCGCGCCCACGAAGAGGCCGCCCAGCACCCGCGCGTTGGAGATGTCGATGACGTCGATCCCCGAGATCCCCATGAACGCCGCAAAGAGCGCCAGCGAGGTCAGCGCCGCGGAGGCGATGGCGAAGCCCTTGCCGGTGGCCGCGGTGGTGTTGCCGACCGCATCCAGGATGTCGGTGCGCTGCCGCACCTCGGCGGGAAGCTCGCTCATCTCCGCGATGCCGCCCGCGTTGTCCGCGATGGGGCCGAAGGCGTCGATGGCCAGCTGCATCGCCGTCGTCGCCATCATCCCCGCCGCGGCGATGGCCACACCGTACAGCCCCGCGAACTCGTACGAGCCGATGATGCCCGCCGCGAGCACGAGGATGGGGAGCGCGGTGGACTCCATCCCCATCGCGAGGCCGCCGATCACGTTGGTGGCGTGGCCGGTGGCCGACCCCTGGACGATGGTGTTCACCGGGCGCTTGCCCATCGCCGTGTAGTACTCGGTGATCATGCTCATCAGCGCGCCCACGGCCAGCCCCACCGCCACCGCGCCGAACACCCCCATCGGCCCGAACTCCTGCGAGCCCAGGCGCTGCATCTGCATCGACTCCGGGAGCATCCAGCGGATCAGGAAGTACGAGCCGACCGCCGTGAGCGCGATGGAGGCGTAGTTGCCGCGGTTGAGCGCGGCCTGCACGTCGCCGCCCTCCTTGATGCGCACCATCAGGATGCCGATCAGCGAGAAGACGATCCCCAGCCCGGCGATCACCATCGGCAGCAGGATGGGGCTCATCCCGCCGAAGTCGTCGCCGCGGGCCACCACCTCGCGACCCAGCACCATCGTCGCCAGGATGGTGGCCACGTACGAGCCGAAGAGGTCCGCGCCCATCCCGGCCACGTCGCCCACGTTGTCGCCCACGTTGTCGGCGATGGTGGCGGGGTTGCGCGGGTCGTCCTCGGGGATGCCCGCTTCCACCTTGCCCACCAGGTCGGCGCCCACGTCGGCCGCCTTGGTGTAGATGCCGCCGCCCACGCGGGCAAAGAGCGCGATGCTCTCGGCGCCCAGCGAGAAGCCGGTCAGCACCTCCAGCGCCCGCTCCATCTGGAAGCCGTTGGGCGAAGCGCCGTCCACGAAGAAGCCGTAGAAGGCGATGAAGAGGCCGCCCAGGCCCAGCACCGCCAGGCCCGCGACGCCCATCCCCATCACCGAGCCGCCCGCGAACGACACGTCGAGCGCCTTGGACAGGCTGGTGCGCGCCGCCTGCGCCGTGCGCACGTTGGCCTTGGTGGCGATGATCATCCCGATCCGCCCGGCGACGGCCGAGAAGATGGCGCCGATCAGGA
>DASWNZ010000259.1:0-15283 GCA_036398975.1 Longimicrobium sp. | reverse complement strand
CACCAAGACGGCCGAAGAGGGCACGGGCCTCGGCCTCCCCATCAGCCGCCGCATCGTCCAGGAGCACGGCGGCGAGATCTCCGTGGCGAGCGGCGCGGAAGGGACGACGTTCTCGCTGCGGTTGCCGGTGTAGAGGGGCCCTCACCCCCGCTCGTTCCTCGCTGCCCCCTCTCCCGATAACAGGAGAGGGCTGCGCCCTCTGTTATCGGGAGAGGGGGCGTATGTCGTTGGGGCGCGCACATATACGGTAGGGGCTGCGATTCATCGCGCCCGTGTCCGACGCTGCTCCGCCACCCGCGCCAACGAACGAATACCGGTAGGGGCAGACCTGCGTGTCTGCCCACCCCCGCCCTGGCCCGGACCCCCGCACACGCACCCAAACCCTGTAGGGGCCGCCCCACGTGGCTGCCCGTGCCCTCCCGCGCGCCGATGCTGCCACGCGGCACCAACGCACGCCAAACGCCCCTCCCCCAGCAGTTTGGGGGAGGGGCCGCGAGGAACGAGCGGGGGAGGGGGCCTGCCGCGCCTACCTGAACGCCTTCCGCGACACCAGCGTCGGCGTACGCGCCAGCAGCCGGCCCAGCTTGCGGCGCTCGCCGCGCCAGCCGTCGTCGTAGCCGACGTCGCGGGAGGAGCCGGCCTCGGCCTGCGCAAGGAGCGGGTTCACCGGGCGGCCCTTGCGGCGCACCTCGTAGTGCAGGTGCGGCCCGGTTGCGAGGCCCGAGGAGCCCACGTAGCCGATCACGTCGCCCTGGTGCACCGGCATCCCCGCGGCGACGGCGGGCGAGATGCGCGACAGGTGGGCGTAGCGCGTGGCGTAGCCGTTGGGGTGCTGGATCTCCACCATGTTCCCGTATCCGCCGCGCGCCGCCGCGTACGACACGCTCCCGTCGCCCGTGGCGCGTACCGGAGTGCCGTACCCCGCCGCCAGGTCCACGCCGGTGTGCGGCAGGATGCGGCGCAGCAGCGGGTGCATGCGGTCCAGCTTGAAGGGCGAAGTCACGCGCATGGAGGCCAGCGGGCCGCTCCAGGCGACCGGGTCCAGCGATCGGCCCAGGTCGTCGTAGTAGCCGGGCGCCTCGCCCTGGTCGTACAGGAAGACGGTGTGCATCCCCCCGCCCACCGCGGCCTCTGCGGCGAGCACCTGGATGGAGCGGGTGGTGCCGTCCGGCCGACGCGTGCGCTCGTACGCCACCCGCAGCCGCCCGCCCCCGCGCAACGCCCCGCCTTCCAGCACCGGCATGTAGATCTTGTCCAGGTGCCGCCCCACCATCCCGCGCTCGGCCGGCGACAGGTCGCTGGCCAGCGTGGCGAGCGCCTCGGTGAAGGACCCGCGCGCGAAGCCGCCCACGAACAGCGTGTCCACCGTGACCGCCGGAGCCGCGTGGATGGGGGGGAGCACCATCGGCGGGTCGGCGGGCGCGGTGCCGCCGGCGCGCGCGAGCGCGGCCATGCCCGCCAGCGCGACGGCGGCCAGTGCGGCGCCCGCCAGGAGCGGTGGCGCGTGCTTGCGTATGGAGGCGGGGAGGTACATCGGCAACAGGGGTGCGGCGACGCGTCGGCGGGGGCCGGGGATGGGTACGCGTGGCTGTGGGGGGGAAGTGAAGATAATGCGACTTCGCGCGGCGCGGAAGGATTTCGTGCGCGGAGTCTCTCCTTGTGCATCCGCCGCCCTCTTCGTAATCTGAAACCCGCGTTCACCCTTCCGGTTCGCGATCCTCGTAATTCCCTGATGATGCCAGCAGTTTCGATGCGTTTTCCGCGCGCCCTGGCGACCCTGGCCGCGCTCCTGTTCGCCGCCGCGCCGGCCGGTGCGCAGGGCCGCTTCGTCCCCGCGCTTTCGGTGGTGCAGATCAACGACGTGTACCGCATCGACGCGGTGGAGAACGGGCATGTCGGCGGGTTGGGGCGCGTCACGACGCTGGTGGAGCGCACCCGCCGCGCCGGCGGCAATCCGGTGATGGTCTTCCACGCCGGCGACTTCATCGCCCCGTCGCTGGAGAGCAAGCTCTTCGCGGGGGAGCAGATGATCGACGCGCTGAACTTCGTCCACGCGCGCGCGCCGATGCTGGTGGTGCCCGGCAACCACGAGTTCGACGAGCGGGACCCGGCGATGTTCCGCAACGCGGTGCGCGGTTCGCGCTTCCCGTGGCTGGCCGGCAACCTGACCGTCACCGACAGCGCCACGCCGCGGCTGGCGCGCGACACGATGATCTCGGCGGGGGGGATGAAGATCGGCGTCTTCACGCTCACCTACATCGACGCGCCGCGCACGTACGCCCGCGCGGACAGCGCCTTCGTGGAGATCGCCGAGCGGCAGATCCGCGACCTGGAGCGGCGGGGCGCGGATGCCATCGTGGCGATCACCCACCTGGAGCTCGTGACCGACCGCCAGATCGCCGCGCTGCGCCGCCGCCACCCGAAGTTCATGTGGATCGCGGGTGGGCACGATCACTTCCTCATCCAGGACCCGCTCACCGCCGGCACCGCGCTGATCACCAAGGGCGACTCCAACGCGCGCCGCGTGTGGCGCGTGATGATCGGCCGAGACGGGCGCCGCCCCGCCGTGCGCGCTGAGGCGGTGGCGCTCGACTCCACGGTGGAGATCGATCCCGCGTACCAGCGCGAGGTTCTGGCGAAGTGGGCGGCGCGGCTGCGCGGGCGCATCCCCACCTTCGACGTCGCCATCGGCCGCGCCGCCACGCCGCTGGACGCCACTGAGGAGACGGTGCGCAACTCCGAAAGCGCGTGGGGGAACTGGCTGGCGGACCGGATGCGCCGCGCCTTCCCCACGCAGGCGGCGGACGTGGCGGTGCTGAACGGCGGGTCGGTGCGCATCGACGACGTGATCCGCGACTCCGTGCGCTGGGAGCACGTGGAGCGCACTTTCGGCTTCCCGACCTCGGTGGGCCTCGTATGGCTGCGCGGGCGCGACCTGCGCGAGGCGGTGCTGGAGAACTCCGTTTCCGGCGGGCGCGGCGAGGGGCGCTTCCTCCAGGTCTCGGGCCTCCGCTTCACCTTCGACCGCACCCGCCCCGCCGGCGACCGCGTCACCCGCGTCGAGATCCAGCGCGACAGCGGCTGGGCCCCGCTGGAGGAGGAGCGCGTCTACGTCGTGGCCGTCCCCGACTACATCTTTGGCAACGGTGACGGCTACCGCTTCCGCGAGCTCGCCACCCAGGTCGTACCCCCCGGCCCCTCGCTGAAGTGGCTGGCCGTGCAGGGCCTGCTGGATGCCTACGCGCGCGGCCAAGCGATCACGGCGGGGGTGGAGGGGCGGATTACCGAGACCGGAGCGGCATCCAATCAAGTGCGTTAGTGCGTGAGTGCGTGAGTGCGTTTGGATCCAGCGCACTTACGCACCAACGCACTCACGCCCCTTTTCGATCTTACAACCTACACCAATGTCCGTTTCCTTCTCGCCGAGCGAGCTGGTTCTGCTCCTCGGCGATCACTTTGCCGGGGCGGGGAGCTTCACGCAGGGCAAGGAAGAGCTGCTGACCGGCGCCGCGACGGTATCGCAAAACGAACTCGCGCGGGAGGTGCTCACCGTCGCGCTTCTGGCGATGGAGCACGCGGGGGAGATCCGCATCGCCGACGAGAAGCGGAAGGCGTTGCTGGGGCTCACGACGCGCCAGGCGCTGGTGGTCGAGGCGACGGGGAGCCGCGCGACGTGGCCCGCGGGGAGCGTGGAGGGTGAGCTGCGCGACACGATCGCAGCGTCGCGCTCGGAGGTGTACGACGTCGTCTACCGGTGGCTGGGCAACGACATGGACTCGCCCGAGCGCCACGTGCTGGACCGGGTGAAGCGCGGGCTGGTGGGGCGCGGCCTGGTGCAGCGCGAGGAGAAGCGCACCCTCAAGATCTTCGTCTCCCACGACGACACCCTCCCCGACGCCACCCGCTCCCTCCTCGCCGCCGAGTCGCCGGACGCGCTGCTGGGACTGCTCCGCGCGCCCGGCCGCGCCGAGGTCGTGGAGCTCATCCGCAAGCAGGTGACGAAGGCGCTCAACCGCCGCACCGACGACGACGACTGACACACGGGGACATCGAAGATGGCTTCCAGCGGAAAGATCTTCGCGGGGACGATTGCGCTGGTGCTGGCGCTCACCGGCGCCATCGTGGGCGCGGCCATGTGGAACGCGGACCGCACCAGCAAGCGCCTCACCGCCGAAGCCGATGCGATCGGGCTAGTCGCCACGCCGACCAAGTGGTGGGACAGCATCGACGAGGAGAACAAGGAGGGCTACACGCTGACCTTTGCCTACGTCGGGCCCAGGAACCAGGTCTTCACGCGCAAGATGGAGGAGATCGAGTGGTACGACTCCACCCGGCGCTACAAGGTCTGCTACAACCCCCAGAACGGCGACGACTGGCGGCTTTACCCGGAGGACCATCGCTGCGGCGAGTAGCGGGATCGTTATGCGCCGGGTCCGTTTGGGGGTGCCGATGTGCGCGGGCGCCGGCACCGGGGGCTGAAGCCCCCGGCTGGAACCACGGGAAGACCGCTGAAGCGGTCTCGTGCGCAGCGGGCAATGGCACGGGGCCAACACGGGCGCGATAAATCGCGCCCCTACCGGATCTGCGCGGCGCTCGCGGAGTTCTCCCCCTCACCCGCCCTGCGCCCCCGCAGGCGGGGGAGGGGCTCGGGGGGAGGGGGCCCTCATCCCACCGCCAGCCGCCCCAGCACCTGCCGCACCTCCTCCACGCCCGCCCCCGGATGCCGCTCCAGGATCAGCGCCACAATCCCGGTGATGTGCGGCGCCGCGAACGAGGGGCCGGACATCACCTCCTCGACTCCGCCCCGCCACCGCAGCCGCTGATCTTTCCCCGCCGCCGTGCACTCGACCACCGCGCCTGGCCGATAAGAAAAATCCCAGGGCGAGGGGAAGTCGCCCGCGTCCACGCCGATGACGTCGTCGAACGCGGCCGGGTAGGTGGCGGGGCCCGCGGCTGGAGACGAGGCGACGATCAGCATTCCGGCGCGGCGTGCGCGCTCGCAGGCGGCGAGTAGCGGGGCGCGCTCGTGGTCCAGCCTCGTCCCCAGGCTGAGGTTGACGAGGGGGATCGACTGCTCGGCGGCCCAATCGATGGCGGCCCGCAGCGCCGCCGGGGAGGTCTCGAGCTGGCTGCCGAAGACGCGGATGGGGACGATGGTGGCCGCGGGCGCCAGGCGCAGGATGAGGTCCGCGCAGGCGGTGCCGTGGCCCAGGCGGTCGTGGTCGTCGTCCGTGCGCAGGAGGGCGAAGTCGTTGTCCGGGTCGGTGAGGCCCACGCCGGGGAGGATGCGCGGATCGGCGAGCGTGCGGTCCCAGCCGGTGTCGATCACCCCAACGCGGACGCCGCGGCCCGTGGCGTCGCCCAGCAGCTCGCGGATCCGGGGAGGGGGCTCGGGCGGCATGGAAGCGGGTGCGGGGGGCGGAAGTGGAAGCGGACCGGTGCACAACTTGCCGGTCGCCCGCGGTCCAGGCTACACCCAAACCGCACGGAGGCGAACATGGCTGGTTACGGGAGAGACTACAACGGTGGAGAACGCGGGCCCGTTCCCCTCTACGGGCAGGGCGGGCCACCGGACCGGGGGCTCGGCTTCGGACGCGGCGGTGAGTACGGCACCGACAACGGCTGGGTAACCGGCACCGGTCCCGCCGGCACGCAGGGCGGCGGAGGGGAGGTGCGCGGCAACGCGGGCCGGCGCGGGGAGGCCAAGCGCGGCGCCGAGCGCGCCCGCGACATCATGACCGAGAACCCCGAGGCCGTCACCCCCTCCACCACCCTCGGCGAGGTGGCGCGGCGCATGGCGGATCTCGACGTCGGCATCCTCCCCGTGGTCGATGACCCCGAGGTGCGGCGGCTTCGCGGCGTGGTGACCGACCGCGACCTGGTGGTGCGCGGAATGGCGCGCGGGCTGGGTGACTCGGCCACGGTGGCGGAGTGCATGACGCCCAACGTCTCCACCGTCAACCGCAACGCCTCCGTGCGCCAGGTGATGGACGTCATGCGCCGCGAGAAGGTGCGGCGCGTGCCCGTAGTCGACGGCGAGGGGCGGCTGGTGGGGATCATCGCGCAGGCCGACCTGGCGGTGAACTACGCGGGCCTCGACCCCGAGCGCGAGATCGAGGTGGAGGAGGTGCTGGAGCGCATCTCCGAGCCCGGCCTTCCGCGCTACCGCTCCGCCAGGTACGACCACGATCACGGAGGGGGCATTGCCGGCCGCGTGCGGGGCGGGCTTTCAGGCGTGCAGCGCGGCGCCCGCCAGCTCCTGGACCGCGCCCGCGACATCATCGACTGAGGATGCCTCAGATGCGGGGCACGGGCGACTCCCGTGCCCCGCGTCGTTTTTCCAGATTCTGCTTCAAAGCCTTGACATCCAATCGCCGACAGTTCATCATGTGTCTCGGAATTTAAACTCGTTTAAAATACCCATTCGCACCGTTCGTGAAGCTGATCTCACTTCGCTTTATCGCCGCGCTGTCGTTCGCCGCCCTCGTGGGAACGACAGCGTGCGCGCCTCCGGAGCCCGCCGCCAGCCAGGGCCGCCTCAACGTCGTCACCACCGTGGGGATGATCCGTGACGTGGTGCAGAACGTCGGCGGCGAGCACGTGCACGCGACGGGGCTTATGGGCCCTGGCGTGGACCCGCACCTGTACAAGGCGAGCGAGGGCGACGTGCGGCGGCTCTTCCGGGCGGACGTCGTCTTCTACGGCGGGCTGCACCTGGAAGCGAAGATGGGCGAGGTCCTGGAGGAGATGGGCGGTCGCACCCGCGTCGTAGCGGTCACCGACGCCATCCCGCGCGACCGGCTCCTGGCGCCGCCGGAGTTCCAGGGCTCGCACGATCCGCACGTCTGGTTCGACGTGAGCATGTGGGAAATGACGGTGGACACCATCGCAAGCACCCTGGCCGCCGCCGATCCCGCGAACGCCGCCGCCTACCGCCGCAACGCCGCGGCGTACCATGCGCGGCTGGACTCGCTGGACGCCTACGTGCGCGCGCAGGCGGAGCGGGTGCCGCGCCAGCAGCGGGTGCTGGTGACGGCGCACGATGCCTTCAACTACTTCGGCCGCGCGTACGGCTTCGAGGTGCGCGGGCTGCAGGGGATCAGCACCGCCTCCGAGGCGGGCACGGGCGACGTGCAGGCGCTGGCGGAGTTCATCGCGCGGCGAAAGATCCCGGCCGTCTTCGTGGAGTCGTCCATCCCGCGGCGCACCATCGAGGCGGTGCAGGAAGCGGTGCGCGACCGCGGCTGGGACGTGCGGATCGGCGGGTCGCTCTACTCGGACGCAATGGGCAATCCCGGAACCCCCCAGGGGACGTACGACGGGATGGTACGCCACAACATCGACACCCTGGTGGGCGCGCTGCTGCGCGCTCCTGGAGAACGGAATGACTGACGGCGCCAAGACGCTCGCCATCGAGGTCAACGACCTGACGGTGGCGTACCGAGACAAGCCCGTGCTGTGGGACGTGGACCTGGAGGTGCCGCAGGGCGTGCTGATGGCCATCGTCGGCCCCAACGGCGCGGGCAAGAGCACGCTGATCAAGGCGATCCTGGGGCTGGTGCGCACCGCCGCCGGCCAGGTGTGCATCCATGGCCGCCCGTATCGCCAGGCGCGCGGGATGGTGGCCTACGTCCCCCAGCGCGGAAGCGTGGACTGGGACTTCCCCACCTCCGTGCTCGACGTGGTGATGATGGGCCGCTACGGCGCTCTCGGCTGGCTGCGCCGACCGGGGAAGCGCGAGCGCGAGCGTGCCATGGACGCCCTGCGCCAGGTGGGGATGGAAGCCTTCGCCGAGCGCCAGATCTCGCAGCTCTCGGGCGGCCAGCAGCAGCGCGTCTTCCTGGCCCGCGCCCTGGTGCAGGATGCCGAGCTCTACCTGATGGACGAGCCCTTCCAGGGCGTCGACGCCAAGACGGAGCGCGCCATCGTCATCGTCCTCCAGGAGCTGCGCCGCGCCGGCAAGACGGTCGTGGTCGTGCACCACGACCTGGAAACGGTCCCGGAGTACTTCGACTGGGTCCTCCTGCTGAACGTGCGCCGCATCGCCGACGGCCCGGTGCGCGAGGTCTTCACCGAGGAGAACCTGCGCCAGACCTACGGCGGGCGCCTGCCGTTCCTGACGCGCAACGGCGGCTCGCCCGCTGGCGCGTCGCTGCACGCGGCGGACTGAACGGCAGGGAATAGGGAACAGGGAATAGGGAATAGCCAGCAAATGCCGCGGCTACGGTCCCTGCCTGCTGTCCCCTAATCCCTAATCCCTAATCCCTATTCCCTAGCAGTCTCCCTTGGATCTCCTCACCGATTACACCCTCCGCACCGTCGCACTGGGCGCGGCGGCACTGGGGCTCACCAGCGGCGCGCTCGGCTCGTTCGCGGTGCTCCGCAAGCAGAGCCTGCTGGGCGACGCCATCTCGCACGCGGCGCTCCCCGGCATCGCGCTCGCCTTCCTTCTCACGGGGAGCAAGGCGACTCCGGTGCTGGTGGCGGGGGCCGCGGTGGCGGGGTGGCTGGGCACGCTGGCGGTGATGAAGATCACCGGCGCCACCCGCGTCAAGGAAGACAGCGCGCTGGGGATCGTCCTCTCCGTCTTCTTTGGGTTCGGGCTGGTGCTGCTCACCTACGTGCAGAAGCAGCCCGACGCCAGCCAGGCCGGTCTCGACCGCTTCCTATTCGGCCAGGCGGCCACCCTCCTGCACCGCGACGTCCTCCTGATCTCCGGGCTGGGGGCGGCGGCGCTGCTGGGGGCGGCGCTCTTTTGGAAGGAGTTCAAGCTCCTCGCCTTCGATCCCGACTACGGAGCCTCGCTCGGCTTCCCCATGCGCGCGGTGGACGTGATCCTGACGACGCTCCTGGTCGTCTCCATCGTCATCGGCCTGCAAACGGTCGGCGTGGTGCTGATGAGCGCGATGGTGGTGGCCCCGGCGGCGGCGGCGCGGCAGTGGACGGACCGCATGGGGAGGATGGTGGCCGTCGCCGGGCTCTTTGGCGCGCTGGCGGGGGTGAGCGGCGCGGTGCTCAGCTCGCTCACGGAGCACCTTCCCACCGGTCCCACCATCGTCCTCTGCCTTACGGGGCTGGTGGTGCTCTCGATCCTTTTCGCCCCCAACCGCGGCGTGCTGTGGGAGTGGGTGCGCGACCGCCGCAACCGCAGCCGCCTGCACATGGACGCCGTGCTCGGCAACCTGGACGACCTGGCCCGCCACCACGCCGACCCGCAGCACGGCCACGCCGCCGCCGTTCTCGAAGCCATGCACCCCGGCGCGCACAGCGAGCTTCGCGAGATGGAGGCGCGGGGGTGGGCGCGGCGCACGGGAAAGGATGAGTGGGCCATCACCCCCGCCGGCCGCGGCGAGGCGGAGCGGCGCGCGGGCCTGCGCGGGGAGGACGACCGATGATCCTGATGCATAGGGAATAGGGAACAGGGAATAGGGAATAGCCAACAAAAGCCGCACAGCCTGCCCCTAACCCCTAACCCTAACCCTAATCCCTAATCCCTAATCCCTAGTCCCTAGTCCCTAGTCCCTAATCGATGATCATCGCCCCCGAGCAGGAGATCCAGTGGATCGCGGCCGTCACCGCCGCCGCGTGCGCGCTCCCCGGCGTCTTCCTGGTGCTGCGCAGGATGGCGCTGATGAGCGACGCCATCTCGCACTCCATCCTCCTGGGAATCGTCCTCGCCTTCTTCGCGACCGGCAACATCGCCTCGCCGCTCCTGATCGCCGCGGCGGCGGCCACCGGCGTGCTCACGGTGACGCTGGTGGAGCTCCTCCATCGCACGCGCCGCGTCAAGGAGGACGCCGCCATCGGCCTCGTCTTCCCCGCGCTCTTCAGCGTGGGCGTCATCCTGATCTCGCGCTACGCCGGCAACGTTCACCTGGACGTGGATGCGGTGTTGCTGGGGGAGCTGGCCTTCGCCCCCTTCAACCGCTACTCGATGGGCGGCATGGATCTGGGCCCGCGCACGCTCTGGGTGATGGGCGCCATCCTCCTGCTGAACGCGGCGTTCATCGGCGCGTTCTTCAAGGAGCTGAAGCTCACAACCTTCGACGCGGCGCTGGCCGGCGCCCTCGGCTTCGCGCCGGGCGCGCTGCACTACGCCTTCATGACGCTCGTCTCGATAACGGCGGTGGGCGCGTTCGACGCCGTGGGCTCGGTGCTGGTGGTGGCGCTGATGATCGCGCCACCGGCCGCCGCGTACCTGATCACCGACCGCCTGCCGCGCATGATGGCGCTCAGCGTGGCGATCGGGGTGGCGAGCGCGCTGGCGGGGTACTGGATGTCGTACCTGCTCGACGTCTCAATCGCCGGCTCCATGGCGACGTGCACCGGGATTGCCTTCTTCCTGGCGCTCCTCTTCGCGCCGGAGCGCGGGGTGGTGGCGGTGGCGCGGCGCCGCGCCCGCCAGCGCTGGGAGTTCGCGCAGGCGATCCTCACGATCCACCTGCTGGACCACGAGGGCTCGCCCCAGGCCGCCGTGGAGAGCCGCGAGCGCCACCTCCACGAGCACCTGCGCTGGGCGCCCGACTTCGCCCGCGTCGTCGTGCGCCGCGCCGAGAGCGCCGGCCTCCTCACCCGCACCGGCGAGCACCTCGCCCTCACCGACGAAGGCCGCGCCTCCGCCCGCGAGACGATGGCCGGCGTGTAGCGCCCCGCATTCGCCGCCGCCCGCGCAGCATTGGGCACGCCCTGGCGGAGTTAAGGCGTTGGACAGGTTGGCGATGGAATCTCGCGGCCGATGCTGTTATGGTTCTCCATACTTCTTATGGAGAGGTGAGCATGAACCACAAAGTCGTAATCAGCGGCGCTGGGCGAGGCCAGAGTGCCACGCTTCCATCGGAGCTGATGGAGAAGATGGGATTGCAGGAGGGCGCTTCCCTGTACGTGGTCAAAACGGATGCGGGCGTGCTCCTTACTCCCTTCGATCCGGATCTGGAGGAGTCGCTAGAAGCATTCGCAGTGCTGAACGCGAAGTACTCCAACGTGATGCGCGAGCTTGCGAAGTAGGCGGGCAAGTGGAAGAGCCTCGCTGGCTCACGCCGATGGCCGTCGATCTGCTGCACAGCGGATCGATTGAGCTATACGGCGGCAGCCACGGTGTCCGCGACACGGCGCTGATCGAGTCAGCGCTTTCGCGTCCCGTCAATCGGTGGATGTACGCTCCAGAGTGCGACCTCGCGGATATCGCTGCGAGCTACGCGTACGGACTCGCAAAGAACCACGGCTACGTGGACGGAAACAAGCGAATCGCATTCACCGCGATGTTCGTCTTCCTCTACCGCAATGGGTTGTTGCTGGAAGCAGCGGACGACGTGGCGATCGAGACGATGATCGGTGTCGCGTCAGGCGAGTTGGGTGAGGGCGAGTTGGCGGAGTGGATCCGAAGTCGAGTCGTTCCTCGAAAGTAACGACCAGCGGGCGCCTGCGTGATCCGGCGCCCGCCGCCTGTTTATCGTCCGCCGTCGCGCCGGAACGGCGATTGCGCTGAGAGGCCGGACTTGCTTGTGCAGGTCCGGCCGCGTGCTATGGCACGCGGTCCTCCGACGCATCCCGACGCCGAAGGACACGATGATCTCCTCCCACGAACCTCTTGCGCGGACGATGGCCAACAGCGTCCGCGACGCCCGCGAATCGCTGGTGGGACGCTGGCTGGAGCGGATCGTGGACCGCGTGGCGATTCATCCCACCAACATCTTCCCCTCCGAAGAGCTTCTGAACCACGTCCCGCTGCTGGTGGACGGGATCGCGGACTACGTGGGCGATGTCGCCGCCGAGATCACGGCAGACGTGCCGGTGGTGGCGAAGGCGATGGAGCTGGGGGCGCTTCGCCACGCGCAGGGCTTCGAGGCGCACCAGATCCTCAAGGAGTACGAGATCCTCGGCGGGATCCTCTTCGACCACCTGGCGGAGACGGCGGAGCGGATGGGCCCCGGCTGCTCCCCCGCGGAGCTGCTGGCCTGCTCGCATCGCGTGTTCCGCGCGGTGGCGGTGATCCAGCAGTACACCACGAACCACTTCCTCTCGCTGGCCGAGGCGCGGGTGAGGGAGCGCGAGGACCGGCTGCGCGCCTTCAACCGTTCGCTCACGCACGAGATGAAGAACCGCATCAACACCGTGCGCGGCGCCAACGAGATGCTGCGCGAGGAGTGGGTGGGGAGCGTCGCGTCGCAGCGGGAGAAGTTCACGGACATCATCGCCCGCAACGCGGACGGCATGCAGAGCGTGCTGGAAGACCTCCTGGAGCTCTCGCGCGTGGAGGTGGACGGGTCGCAGTCGTCGCGCAACATCCTCCTTTCGGATGCCGCCGCCGAGGTGGCGCGCCAGCTCCGCGACTTCGCCGAGGCGCGACGCGTCCGCGTGGAGCTCGCGCCCGACCTCCCCATCGTGGAGGTACCCGCCGCGGCCGTGGAGCTGTGCCTCACCAACTACGTGTCGAACGCCATCAAGTACCGCGACCCGGGGAAGCCCGACCACTGGGTGCGCGTGGAGGGCACCGTACGCGACGGCGACCCGTGCGAGGTGATCGTGCGGGTGCGCGACAACGGCCTGGGGGTGCCGGAGGAGGCGCGCCCGGAGCTCTTTCGCCGCTTCTTCCGCGCCCACGAGGGCACCGTCACCGGCGAGGAGGGCACCGGGCTGGGTCTGGCCATCGTGCGAGAGACCATCGAGTCGGTCGGCGGCCGCGCCTGGGCCGAGTTCGACCCCACGGACGGCACCGTGTTCGCCATTTCGTTCCCCTGCCTGATCGCCGAGGTGTTGCCGGCGACGGGCGGACTTTCGGTTTGAACCCCCACAGCGCCTCACACAGAGCCACAGAGGAAAACGGCAAGAGGACGAAGAGGCCCTCGAGCCTTTCCTCCGTGTCCTCTCTGTTTCCTTTGCGTCTCTGTGTGAAACTGCCGTCCGATCGATGCCCTCAGTGACGACCCTGCTCGACGAGATCCCGCCCGGCGCGTACGTCCCCGCGGCGCGCCTGTATGCCGCGGCCGAGCCTTCCGCGCCGCCGCCGGGGGATGCGGCGGGGGCGGTGGAGCACGTGCTGGCGTCAGCTGGGGCGGCGAGGGGGCGGATAGCGTGGGGGCGGGCGGATACCCTCGCCCGCGAGGCCGCCGAGCTCGCGCGGAGGCTGCGGCTCCCTACGTTGCTGGGGGCGGCGCTGAACGAATCCGCGGCGGCGCGCATCCACGCGGGGCTGCTCGACGACGCGGAGACCACCGCCCGCAACGCGCTGGCCGGAGATGCGGCGGAGCTCGGGCGCGCGGAGGTGAATCTGGGGATCGTCGCGGCGTTGCGCGGTGACACGGACGAGGCGCTGGCCCGCTTCGCCGCCGCCGAGGCCGCGGCGGACGGAGACGAGTGGACGCTGCTGCTGGTGCAGGCGAACCGCGCGGTCGCGCAGGTGGCGCGGAACGAGCTGGCGGCGGCGCAGGAGTCGGCGGAGGCGGCGCTGAAGACGGGGCGCCGGGCCCGCGACGACCACCGCGCCGCGCTGGGGGGCTTGGCTCTGGCGTGCGTGCACCACGCGCGCGGGGTGCGCAACGAAGCGCGCACGCGCCTGGCCGAGGCGGTGCGCGCCTTCACGCGCGCCGGCGACCGGCTGCGCATGGTGCAGTGCCACTTCATGCTGGGGGAGATCGCGTACGAGGCGGAGGACCCCATCCGCGCCGGATCGCACTACCGCGACGGGCTGGCCGTGGCGCGCGAGGCCGGCGCCGCCGAGCTGGTGGAGCTGCTCAGCCTGCGCTTCGAGCACCGTTGAGGCGAGGCGCGCGGCGCCGCGCCGCCAGGCGGGCGTACACGTAGCCGTTCACCGCCAGCACCAGCGCGCCCAGCACCATTTGCGTGCCGCGCGTAAGTCCCTGCGGGTACAGGATGTGGAGAATGTAGCGGTCCACGAAGCCGACCCCATACGCGTCGGCCCCGCCCAGCAGGCGCAGGTGGTTCTCCAGGTAGGTGAGCGGGCAGATCCATCCGCCGAACTCGATTGCCGATCCCCAGATCGCGCACGGGACGTGCACCCACGCCAGCTTAGGCCTGCGCAGCACGAGCAACCCGCCCAGCGCCACGAAGAGCACGAAGGCGAGGTGCCCCAGGACGACGGCGTCCGCGAGGGCGCGGTAGGTGGCGGGAGAGATCATCGCATCGGCGGGCAGAGGGTTCCGCTCCATGTACACCGCTGCCCGCGATCCGAGCCGCTCGGGCTCACGCTCTCGATGTCCTCAGTCCGTCCGCCCCCGCGTTCCTCCCGCCTATCGCGTGGTCCACGCTGTAGCGCCCGCCGCCGCGCGCGGAGAAGTAGAGGAAGATGAAGCAGAAGAGGACCGCCGGCTCGCCCCCGTTCAGGATGGGGAATGGGCTGCTGGGCGCGTGGGCCTGGAAGTACGCCACCGCCATCTGGCCAGCCAGGATGAAGGCCACGGGGCGCGTGAACAGACCCAGCACGATCAGCAGCCCGCCAAACACTTCCAGCACCCCCGCCACACCCATCTGCGAGAACAGCTCGACCGTCCCCGGAGGTGCGTCCGGCTTCTTGAGCCAGCCGAACAGCTTCTGAACGCCGTGCTGCATGAACATCAGCCCCGCCACCACGCGCAGCAGCGCGAGCGTCACTTCCTCGAAGCGGTGCATGAAAAAGGGTCGCATCGGGGCCTCCCGTTCGTGTGGATCGCCGGAAAGCCCGTCCCGCGCCGCAACCTGCGCGCCAGCTACACGTCGAACGCAAAGGTCCGCCGCATGGCGAGCGCCGTGACGGCGTCCGGCGTGAGGCGGAAGATCGCCTCGCGGAGGCGCACGGCGGCGGGGCGCTCCCACTGCGCCACCTGACCGTACTGCAGCGACTGCCGGACGATCCCCGCCACGCGCCGGAAGCGGCGCCGCTCGAAGTCGCGCAGGGCGTCCGGAATATCGGGGTTGCGCACGAGGGCGTCGGCGAGCACCGCGGCGTCTTCGATCGCCATGCACCCGCCCTGGCCCATGTTGGGGGTGGTGGGGTGCGCCGCATCGCCCAGCAGCGTCACTCGGCCACGGCTCCACCCGCGCACTGGCGGACGGTCGTAGCTGTCGTTCTTGAGGATGGCCTCCGCGGGCGTCGCTTCCAGCAGTTGCGGGATCGGCGCGTGCCAGCCGCGGAAGAGGCGGAGGAGCTTGGGCTTCGCGCCTTCGCCGCCATCGTCCGTCCCTTCCTGCTCGTTGGCCGTCGCCCACCACGCCACGCGCCCCTCGCCGATCGGCACGACGCCGAAGCGCAGCCCCGCGCCCAGCGACTCGGTCAGCTCGCCGGCGCCGG
>DASWNZ010000258.1:0-39052 GCA_036398975.1 Longimicrobium sp. | reverse complement strand
CGGCGCGGGTGGTGGACCTCGGCTGCGGCGAGGGGCGGCTGCTGCGCATGCTTCTGGACGACCGCCAGTTCACCGAGATCCTGGGGATGGACGTCGCAGTGCGCACGCTGGAGACCGCGCGCGACCGTCTGCGGCTGGACGGCATGCCGCCGAAGCAGCGCGAGCGCATCCGGCTGATCCACGGCTCGCTGATGTACCGCGACTCGCGCATCGCGGGGTTCGACGCGGCGGCTGTGGTGGAGGTGATCGAGCACCTGGACCCGCCGCGGCTGCGGGCCTTCGAGCGCGTACTCTTTGAGTTCGCGCGCCCCGCGACGGTGGTGATGACGACGCCCAACCGGGACTACAACGCCATGTGGGAGACGCTCCCCGCCGGCGCCTTCCGCCACAAGGACCACCGCTTCGAGTGGACGCGCGCGGAGTTCCGGGAGTGGGCGGGCGGGATCGCGGAACGCTTCGGCTATACGGTGCGCTTCCTTCCCGTGGGCCCCGAGGACCCCGCGCTCGGCTCGCCCACGCAGATGGGCGTGTTCACGCGCGAGTGAACGATACCGCGAGACGGGGCGACATGGAACCGCGCGCTGAGAGCATTCTGAGCCGGCTGCGTGCCCTGGGCGAGGCGTGGGCGCGCAACTTTGCGACCAAGGACGACGTGCACGATCTGTTGCGGGCGTTTGCGGCGAGCCGCGACCCGCGCGACCTCCCGTCCGTGGTGCGCCTGGTACTTTCGCCCGATCCGCGGGTGGCGAGCGAGGCGGCAGGGGCGATCGGGGAGTATCTCACGGGGATCGGCCCGCGAGAGCTGCTGGCACTCGACGAGGTGATGCGGCACCGGTACTGGTGGGCTACACAGCCGCGGGAGCGGTCCAGCGACATCAAGCCAGCCGACGTTCCCCGGCTCCGCCCGCATGGAATTCTGGTGCTCGGGCTCGCGAGCTTCCACGCCAGCGGGTACGTGCGTGAGGCGGCGGTCCGGGAGCTCGCCACGTTCCCGGGAGGCGGGGAGCTGCCGTTCCTGCTGATCCGGCTCAACGACTGGGTGGAGCCCGTCCGGGATGCGGCCTATGAGGCGGTCCAGGCGCGGCTCGTCCCCGCCTGCGCCCCGCACTTCGTCCGCAACCTCTGGCTCGCAGAGCGGCTGGAGCGCTGCGGACGCGCGGACCACGAGGCGCTGGTCGGGCGGGTGCACGGGCTCCTCACCGGGCCCGCGGGGCGACCGGCCCTGCGCGCGGCGCTGAATACGGACGACCGATGGCTCCGGCGAAGCTGCTACCGGTTGCTCCTGGACACGCCCGGAGAGGACGCGCCGGAGATCATCCGCATGGCCGTTCGTGACGAGGACGCGATGATCCGGCTGCGGGCGATCCGGGCGGCGGGGGTGGTGCTCGATACAAACGGTCTGCGCGAGATTCTCGAGCAGGTGGGCCGCGATCCGTTCATGCTCGTTCGCCGTGAGGCGCTTGGGCTGTGGTTGCGGCATTTTCCGGAGGCGGCGGAGTCCGTGCTGCGCGATGCACTGCTCGACTCCAGCCCCGCGCTGCGCCAGACGGCGCGCGTCGTTCTCAAGGAACGCGGGGCCGGCGAGTTCCGCGAGTTCTACCTGTCCGCACTGGCGGATTCACAGGCCACCCGGCTGCGACCCGCCCTCTTCGGCCTGGCGGAGACCGGGAGCGAGGCCGACGCGGCGCGAGTAGAAAGTTTTCTGTCGCATCGCGCTCCGGGTGTTCGCAGGGCGGCGGTGACGGCGCTGTCCCGCCTCGATCCAGAGGCGTACATCCCCGCCTTCGTGCGGGCGCTGGGGGATGACAGCCCGGGCGTCTCCAGGGCGGCGAGACTGGCGCTGGCGCCCCGCACGGCGCGCGTTGGAGGGGAAAAGCTCTGGAGCCTATTGGTAGGCGGCTCGGAAGCGCACGTGCGGCGAAACGCGCTCCTCCTGCTGGCCGGCATCGGAAAGTGGAACAGCATCGACTGGATGATCCGCGCATGCCGGCTAGGGGATGAACGGATCGCCGGAATTGCGCGGCAGCAGGTGGCGCGGTGGATCGCGAGCTACAACCGCGTCCAGGTGCAGCCCACAAAGGACCAGTTGGAGCGGATGGCCCGCGCGCTCGACGATGGCGCGGCACTGGAGACGGAGCGCGAGCGGATGCTGCGCTTCCTGATGAAAGGTTACGCATGAAGATCAAGATTCCCGAGCTGTCGTTGGTGGTGCTGGTCGGTCCTTCGGGGGCGGGCAAGTCCACCTTTGCGCGCACGCACTTCGGGGCGTTCGAGGTGCTCTCGTCAGATCATTGCCGCGGGCTGGTGTCCAACGACGAGAACGACCAGTCGGCCACCAACGACGCCTTCGACGTGCTGCACTACGTGGCGGCCAAGCGGCTGCGCCGGGGGAACCTCGTGGTGGTGGATGCCACCAACGTGCAGCCGGAGGCGCGCAAGCCGCTGGTGGCGCTGGCGCGGGAGCATCACGTCATCCCCGTCGCCATCGTCTTCAACCTCCCGGAGCAGCTCTGCAGGGAGCGCAACCGCGAGCGCACCGACCGCGCGTTCGGGCCGCACGTCATCCGCAACCAAAAGGACCAGCTGCGGCGCTCGCTGCGCGGGCTGGGGCGCGAGGGGTTCCGGCACGTCATCGTGCTCGACACGCCCGAGCAGGTCGCGGCCGCGGAGCTGGTGCGCGAGCCGCTGTGGAACAACCGCAAGCACGAGCATGGCCCGTTCGACATCATCGGCGACGTGCACGGCTGCCGCGATGAGCTGGTGCTGCTCCTCCAGGAGCTAGGCTACGCGGTCGATCTGGTCGCGGGCGTGGACGGCGCGCCCGGGTACGCCGTGCATCCGCCCGAGGGTCGCAAGGCCGTCTTCCTGGGCGACCTGGTGGACCGCGGGCCGGACACCCCCGGCGTGCTGCGCCTGGTGATGGGGATGGTGGAGGCCGGCACGGCGCTCTGCGTCCCCGGCAACCACGACGTCAAGCTGGTGAAGGCGTTGCGTGGCAAGAACGTGCAGATCAAGCACGGCCTCGCCGAGTCGCTGGAGCAGTTGGAGCGCGAGCCGGCGGATTTCCGGGAGCGCGCGGCGGCGTTCCTGGACGGGCTTGTAAGCCACTACGTGCTGGACGAGGGGCGGCTGGTGGTGGCCCACGCGGGGATGAAGGAGGCATACCAGGGCCGCGGCTCCGGCACCGTGCGCGAGTTCGCGCTCTACGGCGAGACCACGGGCGAGACGGACGAGTTCGGGCTGCCCGTGCGCTTCAACTGGGCGGCGGAGTACCGCGGCGCGGCCACCATGGTCTACGGCCACACGCCGGTACCCGAGCCGCAGTGGCTGAACAACACCATCAACATCGACACAGGCTGCGTCTTCGGCGGGCGGCTGAGCGCGCTCCGCTACCCGGAGCGCGAGATCGTGTCGGTGCCGGCGGCGCGCGTGTGGTCGGAGCCGGTGCGCCCCTTCCTCCCCGAGGAGCAGCTCGCGCCGCGCCTCTCCGAGCAGCACCGGCTGGACGATGTGCTGGACATCGAGGACGTGACGGGGAAGCGCATCGTCGCCACGCGCCTGCGCGGCAACGTGACCGTGCGCGAGGAGAACGCCTCCGCGGCCCTGGAGGTGATGAGCCGCTTCGCCGCGAATCCCAAGTGGCTCCTGTACCTGCCGCCCACGATGTCGCCCTCGGAGACGTCGAAGGAGCCCGGCCTGCTGGAGCACCCGGCGGAGGCGTTCGGCTACTACCGCCACGAAGGCGTGCCGCGCGTCGTCGTCGAGGAGAAGCACATGGGCTCGCGCGCCGTCGCCGTGGTTTGCCGCGACGAGGACGCCGCGCGCCGCCGCTTCGGCGTGGTGGACGAGGGCGCGGGGATGGTGTACACGCGCACCGGCCGCCGCTTCTTCGCGGACACCGCGCTGGAGGCCGAGCTCGTGGCGCGGCTGCAGGGTGCCATCGGCGCAGCGGGGATCTGGGATGAGCTGAAGACGGACTGGGTGTGCCTGGACGCGGAGCTGATGCCCTGGTCCGCCAAGGCGCAGGAGCTTCTGCGCGTCCAGTACGCGGCGGTCGGTTCGGCGGCGCGCTCCGCCTTCGCCGAGGCCGTCCCCGCGCTCGCGCTGGCGGCGGAGCGCGGGCAGGCGGTGGAGCTGCTGGCGCATTACCGCGAGCGGGAGGCGCTGGCCAGCAAGTACGTCGACGCCTACCGGCGCTACTGCTGGGACGTAGCGTCGGTCACCGACCTCAAGCTGGCGCCCTTTCATCTGCTTGCCAGCGAGGGCGCGGTGCACACGGGCCGCGACCATGCCTGGCACATGGAGACCATCGCCCGGATCTGCGCGGCGGACCCGGAGGTGCTGCTCGCGACCGCCCACCGCGTCGTCGACGTCACCGACCCCGAGGCGCAGGACGACGCCGTCCGCTGGTGGGAGGAGCACACGGAGCGCGGCGGCGAGGGGATGGTGGTGAAGCCGCTGGACTTCATCGCCAAAGGTCGCCGCGGCGTCGTGCAGCCGGCCGTGAAGTGCCGCGGCCGCGAGTACCTGCGCATCATCTACGGCCCCGAGTACACGGAGCCGGCGAACCTGGAGCGACTGCGCAAGCGTGGCCTCTCGCACAAGCGCTCGCTCGCCCTCCGCGAGTTCGCACTGGGCGTCGAGGGACTGGAGCGCTTCGCCCGCGGCGAGCCCCTGCGCCGCGTCCACGAATGCGTCTTCGCCGTCCTGGCACTGGAGAGCGAACCGGTGGATCCGCGATTGTAGCGGACCCGGCCGTTTCTCGGCGAACCAGAGACGACACGGATTGAAGGCTCACACAGAGGCACAGAGATACAGAAGAGGGGCGCTGCTCTATCTCCATAGTCTCTGTGCTTTTGTTCGCTCACCGCGTCTGTTTGGCGATGCTGTTCTGGACATGGTGTGTGGTTTCGGCCGATACGCCGGCCTCGCCCGCGAAACGCGGCCACTGCTGCACCGCGCCGCGAACCTCCTCGATGATCTCACGTGACCGCCGCGGTTCGAGATCGCAAACCTCGCCCACGCGAAGCATGTCCCTCTGCGTGGGACGCGCGGCCTCTCCGGCGACGGCCATCGTGTGCTGTCCGCCGGGTCCGTGCGAGAACACGAGGTCGTACGCGGGCGCCAGGCGCCACGCTCCGTCCCGGCCCATCAGGTAGGAGAAGTTCTTGACGTGGTCGTCCCGGTTGTGGGCGAGCACGTTGAACACCATGCGGCGGAACGCTTCCTCCACCTGGCGAAGATCTCTCGTCAGGATGAGGGTTGCCCGCAGGAATCCCTCGTACTCCATCGACGGCACCCGGTGGCTCGCGTGGAGGAGGCCGCCCAGCGTGTGCATGTGGACCCGCGTGTTGCCGTCTCGGTCGAAGCGCTCCGCGCCGAAGTAGCGTCCGCCGTCCGCCGTTTCGAAAAGGCGAGCGGGGGGAACCTCAATGCCGGCGGACTCGGCCATGCGCGCGTACGCCGCCTCGACCGCTCCGATGTCCGAGGGGTCTTCCCGCGCCCCGAATTTCACCAGGAAGTGACGGAAGCCCTCGGGAAGGTCTGAGGTACCAGAGATGATTCGGCCATCATCGCGGACGCCGACTAGCACTTTGGGGCGTGCCCCCGCGGGGGATCCGCCGGCGATGCGCAGAGCCGGCAGAATCTCCTCTGCGCTCCCTTCCAGCACCCGCTCCGCCTGGCGGGCGAGTGCGGCGAGGTCGATCGCGAGACCCTGTTCATCCTTCTCGGCAGCCGTGGGAGGATGGTAGGTGAGCGCGCC
The DNA here is from genome assembly GCA_036398975.1 of Longimicrobium sp. Lineage (GTDB taxonomy): Bacteria > Gemmatimonadota > Gemmatimonadetes > Longimicrobiales > Longimicrobiaceae > Longimicrobium. Next base: position 33,288 of record DASWNZ010000258.1, on the reverse strand, counting down.
CATCCCGCGCGTTCCGATGTAGGCGAGCCGATCGAGCGGGGACAGGGTCCCAGGATCCAATCCGCGCTTCCGGAACTCGCGGTCCATGAGCAGGAGTCCCCAGCCATCCGGCAGGGAGTCGTTGAACGCCCCGAATACGGGGGCGAACTCCCTTTCAGCGTGCTCAAAAAGACCGGTGCGCAGGGGCAGCTTGAAGGGCGAGACAGGGAGCGCGGCGCGGAGAAAGTCCGCATCATACTCGAAGTAGATGCGGCGCTCCTGTTCAGCCAGGGTGCCGACGACACGCTCCTCGTTTCCCCAATCGAGGCGTACTTCAAGCTTTCGCATCGCGCCGCCGCCCCCGCTTGCGTGTTTGCCGTTCCGCCAGCCTCTCCAGTTCCGCCAGTGACCGTGCAGGGGGGCGGACGAAGAGCTGTTCGAAGCCTTCGGATGCGTTCAGGACCACCGCGAGCTTGAGCAGCCGATCGAGTGAGATCTGGCCGGTGCGCTCGAACTGGCGGTATGTCGCGAGTGCCAGCCCGGCGCGCCGCGCGGCTTCCTCTTGTGTCCAGCCGCGATCGAGCCGAAGCACCTTCACGCGTTGCGCGAGCGTGAGGGCGATCCCGCGCGGACTGTGACCACTAAGAGTTAGCATGTTATCTGATAGATATTGGTACCAGTCTTTATTAATGATATAGTATCACTTCAGAAGAGATCAAGGAACATCGCCGATAGTTCACCCGTGAGGCACTCAGAATGCGCCGGTGGTTCAGCGGCGGAACTCCCGCCGGTGCGCCGGGTCTAACCCTTCCACCCCGCACATTCACGGTAACTCGCTGTCCCGAAACCACATCGGGAACGGTTCGTGCGCGGTGAATGCCAGTACGCCGGCGCCGCCGGACCCGCACACCTCGGCTTCCGCAGGATGCATTACACTCAGCGCACCCGACTCTCCGGATCGTTCAGCGCCGCGGCGGCCATCGCCGGGGTGGTGATGGGGCTGGCCATAAGCACGTCGTGGGGGGAGGAGAACGTCCGCCGCGAGCTGCGTGACCTGACGCTCGTCCCGTCGGCCTTCGACGTGGACCCGCTGCGGGGGCTGACGCGCGCCGAGATGCTGGCGGCGGTGACCCTGGCGCGCTCCGCCCTGGCGGACGGGCGCCCGTGGGCCGCGTGGACGGGGCTGCAGCCGCATGTGGCGGAGGGCTCGGATGCGCCGCCGGCGGTGGTGCTGCTTGCGGCGCGCGCCGCGGCGGGGTGGAACGGGTGGCCGGAGGTGCGCGGGCTTCTGCGCGGGCGCGAGTGGCTGGCGCGGGAGGGCGGGGCCGAGGGGTTCCTCCTGCTGGGCCGGGCCGAGGAGGCGGGGGGAAACTGGCCGCGCGCAGCCGACGCATACCGCCGCTACGCCCGCGCCGCCGCGCCGGCCGAGCGCGGTGTGGCGTACGCGCGCCTGGGACGCGTGCTCCTGCGCCAGGGGCGTAAGACGGAGGCGGGCGCCGCCTTCGCGCGGGCCGCGGAGTCGCAGGGGAGCGCGGCGGACTGGTACCGCGCGCTCGCGGTAGAGGCGGGGCACGCGGTGGCGGCCACGCCCGCGTTGGAGAGCGGTGCCGGCGCCGCCGCCCTCGCGCGCCAGGCCCGGGCCGAGGCGAACGTGCTGGCGGGACGCGGCGCCATCGACGCGGCGGCCGAGCGGCTGACGCGCGCGGCTGCAGCGGCCGCGCAGTTCGATCCCACGGCCGCGGCGGGGCTGGAGATCGCGCGTGCCGGAGTGCTGGAGCGGGCCCGCAGAGGCGCGGAGGCCCGCGAGCCGTTGCGCCGCGCCGCCGCCGATGCGCGGGTGGAGGCCGCCACGCGCATCGATGCCGCGGCCACGCTGGGGCGCCTCGTGAACGGCCGCACCCTCGATGAAGAGCTCGCCCGCGCCGACGCCTACGAGGCCGGCGGGCGGCCGGGGCTGGCGGCGAAGGCGCTTCGGGCGGCGCTGAAGGCGGGTGCGCCGGACGATCCGCTTCTTCGCCTGCGCATGGGGCGGCTCCTGCTGGACGCGGGTGATGCGGAGCCCGCTCGCGCCGCGCTGATGGATGCGGCGGCGCGCGTGGGGCTGGAGCACGCGGCGGACGCGGAGCTCCTCGCCGCGCGCGCCCTGCTGCGCGCCGGCAAGAGCGACGACGGGATTGCGGCGCTCAAAAAGGTGGCGGAGCGCTTCCCCGGGACGGCGGCGGCGGCGGGGGCATGGTTCTACCTGGGCGATGCATCGAGCACGCGCGAGCTGGCCATCGCCAACTACCGGCGCGGCGCGGCGGTGCGCGTGGGGCCGTACGCGCGCGAGGCGCTCTTCCGTGCGGGCGACCGCGCGCTGAAAAACCGCGATCCCGCACTGGCCGCCACCTTGTGGGAGGAATACGCCACGCGCTACCCCACCGGCTCGGAGACCTCGGAGGTGGCGTACGCGGCCGGGGTGCATCACGAGCGTGCCGGGCGTGGCGACCGGGCCGCGGCGCTGTATCGCATCGCCCTCTCGGCCGACCCCGTGTCCTACTACGCCGTCCGCGCCGCCGACCGGCTGGGGACGGACGTGCTGGCCGACGCGTTGCGCGACCCGCTTCCGTGGACGGGGCTCGCCTCCGACCCGGCCGAGGCCGCCACGGCGCTGCGCCGACTGGACGAGCTGGAGCGCGCCGGGCTGGACGAGCCCTGGAAGGAGGAGCTCGCCGCGCAGCTTCGCAGGCTGGAGCGCCGCCCGACCGCCACGCTGCTGATCGCGGAAGGGGTGCGCGACCGGGGGCACGCGGTGGAGGGGATCAACATCGGGCGCAGGCTGCTGGCGGAGCGCGGCGGGCGGTGGGATGCGCGGCTGCTGCGCGTCGTCTTCCCCTTCCCGTACCAGGCTGCGATGGTGGATGCCGCCGAGCGCGCCAAGGTTGATGTGTACCTGCTGGCAGCGGTGGTGCGGCAGGAATCATCCTTTGACCCGCGGGCGAGCTCGCGTGTTGGCGCCACCGGGCTGGGGCAGATCATGCCGGTGACGGGGAAGTGGCTGGCGAAGTCGGCGGGTGTAAAGGAGTTCGAGGAGCGCCTGCTGACCGGACCCGAGATCAACGCGCGGATGTCGGCGACGTACCTTCGCGACCAGCTTCGCCACTACCGCGGGAAGCGCGACCTGGCGCTCGCGGCCTACAATGCGGGCCCGCGCAACGCGGATCGCTGGAAGAGCGAGCTGGGGTACGGGCGCGACGTGGACGCCTTCCGCGACCGGATTCCCTTTCCGGAGACGCGTGAGTACGTGAAGGTGGTGCTTCGGAACGCGGCCGTGTACCGCAGGCTGTACGGCGGGGAGCGCGACCCGGGGCTCGTTTCGGGGGACTGAACCACCGTCTGTTTGCAGCGTGTCTGGATCTCTCGACCCAAAGGTGGGGTAAAGTGTTGCCAGGAGCGGCTGTGCGATGTAGAGTTGTTGGCGGCGCGCACCGTCCGCGCTGATTCCTTCCCCGTTCGTCCCCCGCAAGCCGATGCAATCCCGATCCATTCTCGCTGCGCTGGCCCTTGCCGGCGGGCTCGGCGTACTCGCCCCCGAGGCGGGTGAAGCCCAGACGCTGCGCGGCTCCCCGTCCAGCGTGGAGCGCATGTACAGGCAGGCGCGCAGCCATGCGCTTCCCTTCTACCGCACTCCGCGCGGTGTGCGCGCGGCCGCGGCGGATGGAGAGCTGGTGCGCCTCAGCGGGAACTCGAACTACCGCGTGGCCGGCGTCACCTACCCGTACGCGCTTGCCACCACGCGCACCTTCGTGCAGCGGCTGGCGGAGCAGTACCGCGACGTTTGCGGCGAGAAGCTGGTGATCACCAGCGCGATGCGGCCGTCGTCGTTCCGCCTCTTCAACTCGGTGGACAAGTCGGTGCACCCCGCGGGGATGGCGGTGGACATCCGCATTCCGCCGCGCTCGCGGTGCCGGACGTGGCTGCGGCAGCGGCTCCTGCACCTCGAGTCGCAGGGCGTGGCGGAGGCAACCGAGGAGCGCCGTCCCCCGCACTTCCACGTCGCTGTCTTCCCCGCCCCGTACCGGCGCTACATCGGCGGCGAGTCGAAGCCCGCGGTGCGCAAGGCGCCGGCGCGGTCAGAGCGCCCCGCCGCCGCCCGCGCGACCTATCGGGTGCGCAGCGGTGACTCGCTCTGGTCGATCGCCCGGCGCCACGGCACGAGCGTGGAGCGCCTGCGCGCCGCGAACGACCTCAGCGGCTCGCGGGTGAAGCCAGGCCAGACGCTCGCCATCCCAACCCGCTAACCTCCGGGTTGGACAGCGAAAAGCCGCGCGACGGAATCCCGTCGCGCGGCTTTTCGTTTGTCATCCTGAGGGAGCCGCCGCGCCGATCCATCCAGCGTCCCGATCTCTGGCGGCGACCGAAGGATCTAGCCGGTGGGCCGAGAGGACGGCGCCACACGCAGGCCTCTCGGTACGCACAGTAGATCCTTCGCTCCGCGCCAGACGGTGGAGCACGGGAGAGGTCGGAGAGGCGCTTCGCTCAGGATGACAGAATGCCGTCCCATTCCCCACTCTCCAATCCCTCAGAAGTACGGGTTCGCCCCGGCCGTGTGATCCGTAAGGTCCACGATTTCGCGGATCTCGGGGACCTCTTCGCGGACCATGCGCTCGACGCCCTGGCGGAGCGTGGCGGCGGAGGCGGCGCATCCCTGGCAGCCGCCGCTCATGCGCACGAAGAGGACGTTGTCGGCGAGGTCGACCATCTCCACCGCGCCGCCGTGCGAGGCGATGCGGGGGTTGATCGACTCCTCCAGGACGCGCTGGATCCGCTCGGCAAGGGGGCTGTCCGCCCAGTCGCTGGAATCGGAGACGACCGGCTCGGGGCGGCGCTTCGACTCCGGCGTCTCCACGGTGAAGCCGTCCTCGTCGCTCCACCGGATGGTAGCGCCGCCCAGCAGGGTGGAGGTGTCCAGGTTCAGCAGGACGCGGATGCCATCGAGGTTGATGGCGATCTCGGTGCGCTCCTTGTCCTCGCGCTCCACCAGGGTGATCTCGTACGGGCGGTCCAGCGGGCTGCGCGGGGCGTCCGCGCCGCGCGCGAGGGCGATGCGGAGCGCGGGATCGCGCACCACTTCGGCATCGACGAGGGACTGGACCTTGGCGCGCGCGTTATCCGTCAACTGAATCATCAGTGTGCTTCCTCAGCGGGGTGGGATCGGCCACGGGTGGATACCCCCCGCGCAGGTCCCGGTTCGATTGCGCCCCAAGGTAGCGGGTGCGGAGTGCCAAGTCGAATGCGTCAGCGGGCGGACATCCCATTTGCCTCACGCGGAGACGCGGAGGCGCAGAGAGAACAACAAGAGGACTCTCACATAAAGAACAGAGGAGGAGCTAGCTATAGAGAACGACTTCCGCTGTTCTTCCTCTGTGTCTCTGTGCCTCTGTGTGAGCCAGCAGTTGCAGTTTCTCGGCGCCTCCGCGTCTCCGCGTGAGCCCTGCTGTAAAAAGACGCGCCGCCCCAATGCCTGGGGCGGCGCGCCGAATGCCGGAGAGCTGAAAGAGCTCAGTTCCTGGTGTTCTCCCTGCCACGCCCGCGCCCGCGGCCTTCACCGGGGGCTGGGACGGATGCGGGAGGACCCGCGTCGCCGCGCTTGCCGCGCTCGCCGGGGTTGGCGTTGGGCGCGCGGCCGGGGGTGGGCTCCTGCTGGCCGGACCGGGCCGAGGCCGCCTCGCCGGGAAGCTCGCGCAGGGCATCGGGGCCGCGGCTCATGGCGGCCCTCACCCGCGCCAGCGCCCGCTCGCTCGCCTCGCCGGCGCGCACCAGCTGGCTGAGCACGGCGATGGCCATCGCACGCTGCGGCGCGGGTGCCTGCGCGGAAAGCGTGTTCAGCACTTCCGGCGTGACGCCGGCCTCCAGCGCGTCCGCGCCCATCGACAGGTCCGTGGGTGCCACGCCGCGCGCGCCCATCGCCTGCCGCGCACGCGCCAGCAGCTCCAGGCGGTGCTCCACGGCGCCCGCGATGCGCACCTCGGGGATCCCCTTGGCGCGACCCTCCACGACCTTGCTGTCCAGCAGCGCAACCGGGATCTGCAGCTCGGCGGCGCGGCGGCGGGCGGCTTCGATCCTCTGCTCCGGCCCCGGCTGCGCCACGACCCCCGCGGGGGCGAGGAGCGTCAGCAGCAGCGCGGCGAGGAAAACTGGTTTCATCTCCTACGACTCCAAATGCTTGAGTAGTACCGTAACACAGGTCTGACGACCTATGTGCGTGCTACGTCACAAACTGACGTAGCGAACATCAGCTCACCACCAGGACGGCCGAGCTCCCCCCCATTCCGTCGCTCACCAGTGGCAACCCCGGCGGCACCAGAAAGGTCCCATCCGCCTTGCGGAAGCCGTAATGGTGGACACCGCGGGGGATGCGCACGGTGACCGTCCAGAACTTCCCGTCGGCGGCCATGGGCACCGGCTGCCAGCCGGTGAAGTCGCCGAGCACGGCAGGGGCGAGGGTGTCGCCTTCCGCGCGGGGGAGGCGAAAGGTGACGCCGTCGCCCGCCACCACCGGGAGCGGCGCGGCGGGCCGGGCGGAGGCGGGAGGCCGGCCGAAGCCGCGCCGCACGCTCACGCTCCAGCTCCGCCGCGGGATGCTGCTGTAAAGCGGGTCCGCCGGCTCCTGGCGGAAGGCGCCCGACAGCTCCGTGCGCCCCGCCAGCCGCAGGCTCGCGCCGATGCCGGCCGCGGTGGGGGGCTTCGGGTAATCCGGGTCCAGCCACGCGCCCGCGTACGCCCACGCGCCGCCCCACTCGCGCTCCACCTGCGCCCCGCCGCCCGCGTAGGGAAGCTGCCTTCCGTCCCCGTGCAGGTAGCGCGCGCCGGCCGAGAGCTCCACTCCCTGCGACGGGCTCCACGCGACGCCCGCGTGGGTGTCCAGAAAGCCGCGCCGCTCGCTGTACAGCCCCGAGAAGCCGTCGGCCACGCCCACGAACCCGGCGGAAAGTTGGGCGCGAACCGGTCCGTGCTGCACGATGGCGGTGGGGAGCACTTCCACGGTGCCGCCGCCGCCGGTGGGCGCCACGTCCGCATCGACGTAGCCGTACGCGTGCCCCGCCACCGTTGCGCCCAGCGTGAGCCCGCGGCGCCGCGACACGTCCACGAAGCCGCCCAGCCCCGTGGCCGCCCAGCCGGGCCCCGCGCCGTCCAGCGCGGCTCCCGTGGATGCGTACAGCCAGCGGCTCGGCGTGTCGTAGCGCAGCGCCAGCGAGGCCGAGGTGCTGTTCACCCGGGCCGCGACGGGGTCGTACGCCGCGCGGCCCGCCGTCGCCTCGGCGCTCCACCCCTGTGCCGCGAGCGGGGTGGCGAGCACGCAGGCCGCGAGGGCCGGCAGCGCCCGTCTCAAGAGCTCTGGACGACCGGCGGGAGGGAGATCCGGCTGTTCGTGCCGCCGAAGGAGTCGTCCACCTGCGGGGCGTGCGGATCCGCCACCCAGCGCTGCCCATCGACCACGAACGCGTAGTCGTGCACGCCGGGGTGCAGCGGCACCACGGCGGACCACTCGCCCGGCTTCGTCTGGCGAAGCTGCACGGCGGGCTGCCACCCGGTGAAGGTGCCGGCCAGCGCCACCTGTCGCGCCCCGTTCGCCTCCAGCCGGAACTGCACGTACACCGGCGGCGCGGCGGCGGCCAGCGCGGCGGGCGCCTGCTCCACGCCCGGCGCATCCGGGAGGATGGCGACGGCGGTGACGGCGGCCAGCGCGCCCGCCAGCCCGTACGCGGGGCGGAAGACGAGGCGAACCGGGCGCGGCTCCCAGAGCCACCCCAGCGCGCGCTGCACGAGCCCCGGCCTGCGCGGCGCGTGCGCGGGGAGCGCCGCCATCACGCGCCCGGCCAGCTCCGGCGCGGCGACTGCGCGCAGGTGCCGCGAGGCCGCGCCGAAGATGCGCTCCATCTCGGCGAGACGGGCGCGTTCGGCGGGCGAAAGGTCCTCGGCGGAGATGTCGCCGTCGAGGCAGGCGTGTATGCGGTTGCTCATGGGATGCTTCTGGTGCTGGCGGGGCCGGACCTTCGCCGGATAGACGCGCTCGCTGCCCCGCCGGTCACTTCGGACCTCGCCGGGAGATCCCGTTCTTATACGTACCCGTGGCCGCGCTCCGGGTTCACGGGCGTGTGCACGCATGCATCGGGCCCGCGCGACGGTGGAATGCTTCGAAATCGCGTCGGCTGCTGCGTCGAATCGTAGCAGTTAATCTCTTGACTAACGGGCTGATTTCGCACATAGTTACGTCGCGCACGGAATCCCATTCCTCCGTGCCTGCGCGGCCTCCCGGCCGAGCACCTCCGACAACGGCAAACCCGTTCGAAAGACGGGGACGCAAAGCTTCGAGGCTAACGCGGGTTCCCCCCCGCCATGCCTGTCGAGCTGCCGAAGAGGAAGCAACTCCCATGCATCTCCGCACCCGTGCGGCCGCTCTGGCCGTTCTCTCCATCGTTGCATTCCCGCGCCTCGCGCGCGCCGCCGACGACACGCCCAACGGCCTGTTCAACCGGCCGTTCTACATCGGGGCGTACCTTGGCGAGGCGGACAGCCGCACCGAGCGCATCGAGCACGGCATCGGCCGCTTCGCGCAGATGGTGGGGAAGCGCCCCGCGATCGTGAAGACCTTCCACAACCTGGACGTCGACTTCTCCGAGCGCGGGTGGGCGGGGCAGCTCGTGCGCCGCACTTCGGCCGCGGGCTCCACGCCGTACCTGGCGCTCGACCTGCGCTTCGCCGGCGCGCCGCGGCACGGGCTGCTGGACGCCATCAACTCCGGCCGCGCGGATGCCCAGCTGGTGCGGATGGCGCGCGGGCTGGCGGGGGTGCGCGGAACGGTGATGGTGTCGCCGGGGTGGGAGATGAACGGGCGCTGGAACTTCGCCTGGCAGGGCGTCTACAACGGCAACCAGGCCGCGCCGGCCAAGTACGCCGCCGCCTTCCGCCGCATGGTGACGATCTTTCGCCGTGAGGGCGCGCGCAACGTCAAGTGGGTGTTCAGCCCCAACGTGGGGAACCCGCTGGCGCTGGGCTCGGTGGGGCCGAGCCACTGGAACTGGTACGGCCACTACTACCCCGGCGACGCGTACGTGGACTACCTGGGGCCGCACGGCTACAACGGGCCCAGCGTGTGGGGGGGCGTCTACCAGACGTTCGCCACGGTGTTCACCGGCCGCGACTCGGACAACATCCTCACGGACCTGGAGCGCCGCTTCCCGCGCAAGCAGATCATCATCGGGGAGTTCGCCACGCAGGAGGCGCGCGGGTACGACAAGGGCGCCTGGATCAGGGAAGCGTTCGCCACGCTGCGCCGGCATCCGAACGTGGTGGGGGCCATCTGGTTCCACACCCGCAAGGAAGCCGACTGGCGGATCGACTCCAGCCGCTCCTCGCTGGACGCCTTCCGCACCGTCATGCGCGACCCGAACATCCGCGATTCCTTTCGGTGATCGGTGGGTGGATGGGATACGAACGGCCCCGGCAGGCGATGCCGGGGCCGTTTTTGCGGGGGCCCCTCCCCCGCTCGTCACCTCGCGGCCCCTCTCCAAATAACGGAAAAGCGGTGGAATGCATTGTTGCGGGGAGCCGTGTGGGCGTTACGCCGCACACCTTCGGATTCTTTCGTAGAACCGATATAAGGTCCGCCCGAGGCTCGGCGACGGGTTAAGAACCGCCCGCGGCTCGCCTAAGATCAAGATACCTGTCGACCGCGCTGATCCCCTCAGCTATGTAGGAGGGGACGCGCTCGCAAAGACCCTGATGGGGCGGCTGCGCTACCGGCATCTTCTGCTTCGCCTCCAAAGAGAGGGCATCCGTCTGGCGCATGAATCCAAGCAGGTCGGCGTCTGCAAGAGCTTTGCGCAGATTTGTGCTCGAGATCAGCCAGCCGCCGGATTGTGCTGCCTCGTAGTTGCTTTCCGCCACGCCATAGCAAGAACCCAGTGCAAGGCGATCATAGAACATCCAAGCCGCCTGAACGCGGTCTAGCCGCTCCATCGCCGCCTCAATCGTGGGAGCTCGCCCGTTGCGCAAGCTGTCGACCAGAGCCAGAGCGAAGGCCGCACGGCCGGGCCGCATGATCTCATCGGTACGCCCCCGAGCGTACGCCACATCCTGCATCCACCGCTGGCCCGTATCCGGGGTCCAGGCGTGGAATGGCTGCACGATTCGCTCCCTCATGGCGCTTAGGTGCTTGTCGCGAAGGTGGTATACGTAGTTCTTCCCGTGCTGACCCCGAAATCGCTCGCAAAGGTGGGTCGGTACACCTCGGAACAATGTGTCCGGCTGAGGCGCAGCGTTACGAACGAAGGTCGGGTGCCGGTACACGCAGGGGGTGAAGTCGAGGGAGTAGTATCCGTTCCATACCCCGACATAAGGGATCGTACGCAGGTTGGCGAGCGGACGCTTGCTCGGCTGGGCCGCGTGGTATTCGGGCGGTCCCCAACTCCAGGGCTGCACCGGCTCCGCACGCCCATGATAAAGTGCGAATCGGAGGAGCTCGATTGGCTGAACACCATCTAACCGATCAGTAAGGCGAGGCCGCCCACGCACACAGGAATTTACCACCGAGGAGTCGGCGGTTCTCAGCGCCATCGCACAGTATGCGGGCAGGGCGGCGGGAACCGTTTGGCGGGCCAGGTGTCGATCCTCGAACTCACGCACCCGCATCTGTACGTCCGCCTTGGCTCGCTCGAAGGCCACCAGACCACCCCCGTCACCTTCCCGAATCCGGCCGTAAGCTTCCTTGGACCAAGTTTCATAGCGTACCAAGTGATGCTGCAGCGAACGCAGGATGCTCTGCTCTGATGCGAACGCGAAGCGCGGCTGGCGCAGTCTCAACTCAATGAATGCTTGAATCGCCTGTGCAACGACTTCAGGATGGGATAGGGACCCAGCCCCCGGTAGTGTGAAAGCCGGAAACGGCGTTCCAGAAGCTATGCGCAGTTCCTCGACGATAGCTGGAAAAGTCGGCAGATAGTGGACAGCGTCCCTGCCGACGAAGGCCGCAGGGCTCTCCACTCCCCAGCGAAAGTCGCTATTGGTGAATGCTGCCGTCCTGCTGATGTCCGTCCCGTAGGTGATGTAGTTGCTGAGACAGTTGTTGAGCAGCCTCCCACTCTCCGTCTGCGGTTGGACCCAAGGTCCACGCAATGGCAGGTTCGTCTCACACCGCCTGCGCTCCGCCTGGTGCGCGATGAAGTACTGCTCGGTGACGTCATACCTGCCACGGGCGACCGCCACGAGGAGTTGGTCGCGGGCTTTCCCCAGTTCGGCGAGCACGATTTCCGTCTGTTGAAGCTGGCCTTTTCGAACCTCCTCGATTCCTAGCAGAGCTGCGTCGAGCTTCGCATCGACGATTGCAAGCGTTCGGCGGACCTGCACCAGTTGCTCCCCAATCTCCGCGAGCATGCGGACCAGTTGCTGATGTCGGAGCGTCGCGGCGTCGGGCTTTCGCTTCTGGAGGAGACCGGCGAGCTGAATGCCGGCTCCCAGTAGGTTTCCAGAGGCGGCAAATGTGAACCCGTGCTCCATCAGCGAGCCGATCGCAACACTTGCGTCCATCGCTGCATCGCCTGCGACTCCGATGTCCTCTCCAAGCCTTGGGTCGATGAGTCCGATCAGCGAGGCGGCTACGTTGATTCCGGCGCGGGTTTCAAGGATCAACGAGTCACGGGTGACCTGGGCTGCACGGCGGCGCGCCGCCTCTCCCGCTCCTTCCCCTTCCACCTTTCGGAGTTGGTGCGAGAGAGAGTCGATTTTCTCCTGCTGGGCTAGGACGGTATTCAGGACCACCGCTGTCAGCGAGTCGACCGAGCCGATCCGTGCCTCCAAGGCGCCCTGGTTTTGTGTCAGCTGCCCGCGGAGCTGGTCCCCAACCAGCCGTGCCACCGCACCTCCGGGAGCCGCGTTCGCGATCTGGTCGAGCGTGCCCCTTGGAGACGGGATATTCCCATCGCGGACGGCCTTGTCCAGCGACCTGCGCCATTTCCGATCAGCTTCGGACAGAGCTCCGGGGCTTGCTGACAACACGTCCAACGCACGATCGGCGAACTCATAAACCGCGTCTGGATGCTTGGAGATCCAGCTCGTGCGAACGTCGTCGTACTGCCGATCAGTGTTGACCAGATCGCGGTAGGCTTCGTAGATCGCAAGGCTATTTTGACCGGACGAGACCTCGTAGGGCAACCGATGGTTCAGGACCTCGTCCATGCGGTCGAGCCATTCACTATTCTTTGATACAGAGGCGCGATAGGTCTCACGAAAGAAATCCGTATTCGTCCGGACTTCCTCGACGAAGGATGCCTTCCAGAGCTCACGCTTCGCGGCGGTCTGGCTGTCCGTTAGCTGCTCCACTTGCGAGAGCGCCCTCGAGGTTGAGAGCAGTACGAGCGCGACACAAACGAAGAAATGCGGGAATCTCAACTATCCTCCTCTTGTGATTGTTCAGTACAGTGCCGAATTGGAGCGCGGGGCTGTGCCGTCTTGCCAGGTCGGCTGGAGCGTTAAGATGCTAAGCGGGCACGCTGCTGAGCTGTGCTGCCGTGCACGAGCGAAACCCGCGTGAGTCCGTCTTGCCAAAACACCAGCAGAGCCGCACACACCTGTTGACGCGTTCGTCGAGCCGGCGTGGTGGGGGGAGGGGCAGGCGAGTAGGGCGCCAGTGCGCAGTGAGCCCTCCATAGTGGCACCAACTGGATCTTTCGTAAACCCCCAGATAGGCCCGGTCGCTTTAACGCCCGAGTGTCAGCTTGGTACTGGACGCAGATCGCCACAGCAGCCGTAGGCCGACGCTGTTGCGTTCAACTCAGGAGAGTCCGGAGATCGGCAGCGCCACGGTTAGAGACGCTCACCGCGCGCGTTTGGGCCGCATCGCTCGACCACTTGGCAGAGGACTTCTGCCGCTGCGTACTGTCCGTCGTCTTCCAAATGTGCTCTTTGGATCGATGGGCAATGAGGCGAGCGTCAGCTCGACGCTAGCGGCGATCTCTTCCGCAATCAGGGCCATTGGAGTGTGGCCTCGTACGGGCACGTGACCGCTTGGGCGAGTGGGTGGCGAATCCACCCCGAGCAGCGTGGGCTCGCGCAGTCGGCGCGAGGCGCGCTTAATGATCTGCATCGCGCCCGGCAGGGTCGATCCGGCGGGGGGGGTACGGGCAGCCACGCGGGGCCACGCGGGGCCACGCGGGGAGGCCCCTGCGAGGGTTGCGTGCGGGGGGCGAGGGTCGAGGTCGGGGAAAGTGTGGGCAGACACGCAGGTCTGCCCCTACGAGGACCGGTGCGCGGGACGGAGGCCGAGGCAGGCAGAGGGCGCGCGATGAACCGCGCCCCTGCTACGTGGCTACGTGGCGCCTGTACCTTTGCTGTCCCCTGTCCCCTACCGTTCCCCGTTCCCCGTTCCCCGTTCCCCCGGCCCGGACATTGCGAGCGCCCGGGTGGCTGAAACCCGACCTCGGACCCGTCCATGCTCAACGCTTTCAGAAAGATCCTCCGCCCCACCCTCCGGCAGCAGCTGGAGGATGGCGTGCGCGAAGCCCTCAGGCGCTACGCGGACCGCCGCACCGCGCCCGACCTGCGCGTGTACGTGTCCACCGACCTGGTGCCCGCGGGGATGGGCGAGGCGATGTGGGCGCGCGACGAGGCCGACCACCTCCGCCGCTTCTCCGCCCAGTGGGCGCAGGACAACGGCATCGCGCGCGCCGGGCTGCGCGTTGAGCTGGTGCTGCTGGACACCAAACGCGAGTTCGCCTTCGTAAAGCCGCTGGGATTGGAGCAGCCCAAGGAGGAGCCGCCTCCTCCCCGCCCCGCCGCTCCCCGCGGGCCGGACCGTGCCATGGTCCCCGCCACCGCCGCGCAGCCGTTCGGCGCGCCGCAGCCGGGGTACGGCGGCGGGGGCGGGGCGGCCGTGCTGCAGGTGGTGGCGTCGGAGACCGTTCGCGACCCGATCCCGCTGCAGGGCGAGGTGGTGGTGGGGCGCAAGGCGGAGGCGGGGGTATTCGCGCTGGGCGACCGCTACATGAGCGGCCGCCACGCCCGCTTCGCCATGCGCGGGGGGCAGGTGACCGTCACGGATCTGGACTCCAAGAACCGCACCTTTGTGAACGACACTCCCCTGCCGCCTCACCAGGAGCATCCGTTGAACCCGGGAGACACCATCCGCATGGGGAACACGGTGCTCCGCCTGGCGCAGGGCTGAGCCATGCTGGACACCGTCCTCAACCTGGGGCTGCGCGCCCTGTACCTCCTCTTCGGCGTGGGCGCCTTCCTGGCGATCCTGCGCTGGAGCTACACGGCGGTACGCGAGAAGCGGGAGCGGTGGGCCGTCTTCCTCGCCTTCGGCATGCTGCTGCTGGCCGGGGTGTACACGGCCGGCCACGCGCTCATCCTGATGAACCGCGAGCAGATCGAGGAGGGGCGCGAGCGCTACTCCCGCTTCGGCGACCCGCGCGCGTCGGAGATGAACCGCGGCGACCTGAAGGGGTGGATCCTGGACTGCACCGGCAAGGACGCCAACGCGCTGGCCCGCTACGGGATGCGCGACGGCGAGGTGCAGCGCGTCTATCCGCTGGGCGAGGCGGGCGCCAACCTGCTGGGCGGCGGCGAGGACGCGGACAAGCGCGACTACACCATCGAGCGCCTCTTCGCCGAGCGGCTGCGGGCCCCCAGGAACTTCCGCGAGGGCACCGAGCTGCACGCGGCCGGCAAGGACATGCAGCTCACCCTGTGCGCCGACGCCACCCGCCAGGCGTACGGGCTGCTGAAGCAGTCGGGTTTCCAGGGCGTGGTGGTGATGCAGGACGTGAAGACCGGCGCCGTGGTCGCGTACACCTCCACCGGGACGGCCGAGCAGGCGCCGCTGGGGATCAAGCGCTACACGCTGCCAGGCTCCGTCTTCAAGCTGGCCCTTTCCGCGCTCTGGTGGGACGCGGGGATGGGTGACCGGTACATGGCGTGCCCCGCATACATCCAGGTGGGGAACCGCAAGGTCCGCAACTTCGAGAGCCACGAGTACCCGCCCATCGAGATCCCGCGCAAGATGCTCGTCGTGTCGTGCAACACGCAGGCGATCGCGATGGCGTTCCAGATGAGGCAGCAGCTTGGCGAGGAGGCCTTCGCGGACGCCTACCGACGCTTCGGCTTCATCCCCTACTCGGGCGACGCGCCGGAGGAGGCGCCGGGGCAGTTCTGGAACAGCGCGTCCGAGCGCTGGACGAAGCGCATGACGCCGCCGCCCAACCGCGTCCTCTTCCGCAAGAAGTTCAACCCGTTCGACTGGGCGCAGATGGCGATCGGGCAGGGGCCGGTGGATGTGACGCCGATCGCCGTGTCCCGGTTCATCCAGGCGATCGGCAACAACGGCGTGATGCTGCAGCCCACCATCGAGCAGGACCGCCTGAACGACGTTCCCGAGGGCGCGGCGGTGATGAAGCCCGCCACCTCCATTAAGCTGCAGCGCGCCATGCTCCAGGTGGTGGACAGCGGAACCGCGGTGAGCGTGAAGGCGGCGATGGACCGCCTCACCTGGGACCTGGGCGGCAAGACGGGGACGGTGGACATCCGCCGCGGGCAGCGGCCGGACGGGTGGTTCGCCGGGCTGATGCACGGGCCTGACGGGCGGCCGCGCTACACCATCGTCGTCTACCTGCAGCAGGCCGGGCAGGGCGGGCGCGCGCCGGCCGGCGTCGCCGCCGCCATGACGAGCTGGATGGCGACGCGCGAGGATGGCAGGGGCGCCATAAGGCCCCCGCGCATGGCCGCGCGCGGGAGGGACTGATGGCGCTCAAGGATCTCTTCCGCGGCGCGAAGCGCTCCGAACAGCGCGGGCCCATCGGTGTCGCGGTGCAGCTCAAGGCGCACAACATCCCCTCCGCCGAGCGGAGCGGGCGGCTGATACCGGGACTGCTCTGGTGGGGGCTGCTGGTGGGCGTGGTCTTCTACGTCCTGGCGCACATCTCCATCGCCATGGACGTGTGGCCGACGCACGGCACCTCCGTGGGCGCCGGGGCCACCTTCGTGCGCGACATGGTGGCGCTGGTGGCGTGGCTCCTCCTGCTGGTGGTGCTGCGCAGGATGGGCTACCGGGGGAGCTGGCCGGTGGTGGTGCTTCCGGTGCTGATCTTCTGCATGGTGCGCCCCTCCATCTTCCAGACCTTCACCGATCCGTCGTACCAGGCGCCCCCGGGGCGCAAGGCGGAGGCGAACGACCTCAAGGCCACCCGCAGCCGCCTCTCCACCATCGAGCGGGCGTACAGCGACGAGCGCAAGGCGGCCGTTTTCCAGGGCCCCGCGCCGCCGCTCCCCGACCCGTTCACGCAGGCGATGAAGGGCCAGGCGCGCGGCGCGCTGATCCCGCGGCTCCTTACGTACGCGCCGGTCTTCCTGGCGCCGCTGGCGCTGCTGGCTGGATTCCTGATGTCGCGGCGCGGATGGCTGCTGCGCTGGTTCCGCGACCGGCGATTGTGGATCTTCCTCCCGGCCATGGTCGTCTTCTTCGGGCTGGCGTTCGCGCCGGGCGCGCGCAGCACGGGCAAGGTGTTCGGCACCACGCCGTGGGAGCTGCTGCTGCCGCTCTTCATAGGCGTGTGGGCGGCGACGGTGGCGGACGACGCGTACAACCTGGGGCAGATCGGGCAGGCGTTCAGGCCCCAGCGCGTGGGGCGGCTGCTGCTGTTCGGCGCCATCCCACTCATCCCCTTCCTCCTGATCCACGAGCTCGGTCTCTCCGTGGTGACGGCCGGGAGCATGGCGGCGATGCTTCTGGTGGGGACGCGGCGCGGGTGGTGGGCGGGGCTGATGCTGGGCGTGTGGGCGCTGCTGGTGTTCGCGGCGTTCAGCACGGACCCGCGCTCCATCCAGCGCCTGAACCTGGCGTACCAGCCGTACCAGGACCTGGAGTCGCTCCCGCAGCAGCAGGCGCAGCGGTGGGGCGAACGCGCCAACTTCCAGATCAAGCTGTTCGACGCCAACATCCTGGAAGGCGGCCTGCTGGGCGAGGGGGCGGGACGCGGCCACCCGGAGACGGCGCCCAACGCGGCCGACGACGGCTACATCACCACCATCGCGGCGCACTGGGGGCTGGCGGGGTCGGTGGCGCTGGTGCTCGTCTACACGTATTTCATCATGCAGATGCTGGGGGTGGCCGTCCGCGAGCCGGGGGCGTTCGAGCGCACGCTGGCCACGGGGCTGGCGCTGCTCATCGGCATCCCCTTTTGGCTGGCCACGCTGGGCGGGGTGCGGGTGATCCCGCTGACCGGCGTGGTGGCGGCCTTCGCGGCGCACGGCGGCAGCAAGCTGCTGGCCGCCTCCATCAGCGTGGGGATCATCGCGGGTCTCAGCCACCGCCGAACCGAGGAGGAGCGCCTGGAGCACGCACTCGCCACCCCCATGGAGAGCGGCGAGACCGCCGCGACGGGGGTCCGCATCGTATGAGCGCCCACGCCACAGGGCTCGTGAAGATGCACGGCCTCGTCTTCGACGTGGCCGGCATCAGCGCGCAGGGCCCGCGCACCGAGAACCAGGACGCCTTTTCCGTGGACGCCTTCGCCGGCAGCGGGCTGGTGGCGGTGGCGGACGGGATGGGCGGCGAGCGCGCCGGGCGGATGGCGGCCGACACCGCGCTGCAGGCCATCACCGGCCGCGGGCCGATCCACTCGCTGGACGCCGCCCGCTACGCCGTGCGCGCCGCCGACGAAGCGGTCGCCCGCGCCGCGCAGGAGGCGCCGGACGACCGCGCGGGGATGGGGTGCGCCATCGCCATCGCATCGCTCACGCGCGACCGCAGCCACGGGCTGGGGTGGGTGTGCGCCAACGCGGGCGACGTGCGCCTGATCTCGCGCTCGCCGGACGGCACGGTGCGGCTGGAGACGCGCGACCACACCCCCGCCTACGCGCGCTGGGAGGCGGGGGAGATCGCGCTGGACGAGATCCCGGACTCGCCGGGCGCCAACAAGCTGCAGCGCGCCGTGGGCCGCGGCGCCGAGGCGGACGCCACCTGGGTCCCCGTGCGGGCGGGGTGGACGTACCTCCTCGTCTCCGACGGCATCACCAAGGCGATGCGGCTGGACGAGCTGGGCGAGGCGATGGTGATAGGCGACGCATCCACCGCGTGCGAGGCGATCGCGCGCAAGGTGGAAGAGCGCGGCCCGGACGACAACTACACCGCCGTCGCCGTGCGCGTGCTGCCGGATGGCGGCGGCGCGGTGGACGACTCGCTGACCCAGGAAAGCCCGCGCCCCGCGGCCGCCGCGGCACCCGCCGCGGCGGCCGCGGAGACCGCGCGCGGACCCTTCAACCCGCCGGACCACGTGACCCGAACCCGCAACTCGCCGCTGGCGGGGATCGCCCTGGTGCTGGCGCTGGTGGCGCTGGCCCTGGGCGCCTACGCGCTGATGACCGCGATGAGCGCCCGCAAGACCGCCGACGACAGCATGGCGCGCGTGCAGAGCCTCAGCCAGCAGAACGTGGCGCCGCCCGTCACCGTGCCGGCCGACTCGCTCGGCGCCGCCGACTCGGCGGGGGCACCCGTGACCCCGGCCGTGCAGACCCCGAACGTGCAAGCTCCGGCGCCGGCCGGTCCGCCCGCGCCCGCCAACAGCCGCCCATGACCGACGCCACATCGCACTCCCCGGTTCCGCACGAAGAGCCGCTCCTCGACCAGCTCCTCCGCGAGGCGGTGCCCGAGATCAAGCTGGCGCTGGGCGACCTGATCGACCGCGACAACGCGCGCTCCCTTCCGGACCGCTACGCCCGCCTGCTGCCGGAGACGGTGCTGGTGGTGACGCTGCGCCCGGACGCCGCGCACTCGCTGAGCCCGGTGGCCGAGCAGCTGGAGGGGGAGCTGACCGACTCGTGCATGCGCCACGGCTCGCTCTACGACCGCCCCTATCGCGTGCGGCTGCACGAGGCGGGCGACCCGGGCGCGCCGCTCTTCCGCATCTCCAAGGAGGCTCCCGGCGGCCCCGCGGACCGTCCAGGGCTCACGGAAAGCGGCGCCACGCCGCCCCCCGCCGCCTCGCTCGGCACCGTCGCCGCCGCGCCGTTCGCCCCGCCGGTGGCCCCCATCGAGGCGCGCGGCGAGACGATCGCCGTGCCCCCGCCGCGCACCGTCGCGCCGCCGCCGACGCCGAAACCCGCGCCGGCTCCGACCCCGGGCGCCGCGCCGGTGTTCGACGACCCGGACGCCACGCGGATGGAGGGGATCGCTCCCGCCGCCAAGAGCGCGCCGGGGTGGGACGCGACCAAGTGGGAGCTGGTGGTGGAGGACGCGGACGGCGCCGACGCCGAGCGCTTCCCGATCTCCGCCGCCGAGGTGACGGTGGGGCGCCACACGGACAACCCGCAGCTCCAGAGCGACCTGATGCTGAGCGGGGCGCCGCAGGTGAGCCGCCGCCATCTGGTGCTGCGCTGGGCTCCTCGCGACGGTGCGCCGGGGTTCCAGGTGGCCAACCTGGGCCTGAACGCGCTGCACGTGGAGGACGCCGAGATCGCGGGCGCCAACCTCAAGGGCCCGTACCGCCTGGAGGATGTGCCGGAGCGCCACACGCGCTGGGTGCCCGCCGACGCGCGGATGCGGATCGGCGAGAACGGCCCCATCCTGCGGGTGCGCGCCGCGGCCGTGGCCGCTCCCGAGGGCGACGCCGCGCCGGAGGATCCGGAGGCGACGCGGTTCGGGTGAGGAACGGAATCGAGCTCAGGCATCCATGTCAGGCATAGAAGCACTCCTCCGCGGCCGCACCCTCGCCGACCGCTACCGGATCGAGGACGTGATCGGGCGCGGCGGGATGGGCGCCGTGTACAAGTCGACGGACGAGCGGCTGGGGCGCGCGGTGGCCGTCAAGGTCATCACCGCGTCGGCGGGGAGCGACGAGGCCGCCCGCGAGCGGATGCGCGCCCGCTTCCGCCACGAGGCCGCCTCCGCCGCGCGCCTTCCGCACCACCCCAACGTGGTGCCGGTGTACGACTACGGCACCGATCCCACGCTGGGGATGGACTTCATCGTGATGGAGCTGCTGCGCGGCGAGGACCTCGCGTCCCGGCTCGCCCGCACGGGCCCGCCGCCGCTGGGCGTGTCGCTGCGCATCCTGCGCGAGGCGTCGCGCGGGGTGGCGGTGGGGCACCGCGCGGGGCTCATCCACCGCGACGTCAAGCCGGGCAACGTCTTCCTGGCGCAGGGCGACGACGCGCGCGAGCTGCAGGTGAGGGTGCTCGACTTCGGCATCGCCAAGGCCGTCACCGAGGAGGAAGACACCTCCAGCGGCCTCACCCAGGACGGGCGCGCGCCGCTCTCCCCGGCGTACGCATCGCCCGAGCAGCTTCGAGGAGAGGCGCGGCTGACGCCGGCGTCGGACGTGTTCAGCCTGGGCGCGCTCGCCTTCCAGCTCCTCGCGGGCCAGCGCCCCTTCAGCGACGCAGACCGCAACCGCATGTCGGTGGGGATGGAGGTGCCGATCCCCTCGCTTCGCGCGCGCAACCCGGCTGTTCCCGCCGAGGTGGAGAGCCTCGTGCAGCGGGCACTGGCGCACGAAGCCGCGGCGCGCTTCGAGAACGCGGGCGCCTTCGCCGATGCCCTCGACGCCGTGATCCGCCGCCTGCCGGAAGAGACCGCCGCCGCGCGCGTCCCCGCCGGCGCGGTGGTCACGCCCCCGGCGCCGGACCGCGTCTACGGCGACGACCGTACCGTCCTGGCCGGCGCGGGCGACGAGGACCGCACCGTGCTCGCGCCGCCGATGCAACCCGCGGCCGGGCCGCCGCCGCCCTACACGCCGCCTCAGCCGTACGCGCCGCAGCCCATGCGCCCGCCGCAGCCGGTGATCCCGCCGCGCCGCATGGTGGAGCCGGAGCGGAGTGGCGCGGGGAAGGCGTTCGCGGTCGGCGCGCTGGTGGTGGTGCTGGGCGGGGGCGGCGTCTTCGCCTACCAGCAGATGAACCGCGACGACTCCGGCGAGCCCCCGCTCTCCACCCTCTCGGACTCCGCCCGGGCGGACAGCACGGGCGCCGACTCGCTAGACTCCACCGACGCGCTGGCGCTGAGCATGGAGGGACGCCGCGCGCTGCAGGCGCAGAACTTCGGCGCCGCCGCAGACTTCTTCCGCCGCGCCAGCGAGGCCGATCCCAACAACGCCAGCTACCGCGACGGATACGCCTTCGCGCTGCTGAATCTGGGGCGCGCCGAAGAGGCGGAGCGGGTGCTGGTGGAGGCGATCCGCATCAACCCGCAGTACGACCTGCTGCACAGCCACATGGCCGACGCGCTCCTGGCGCGCGGCGACACCACGGGCGCAATGCAGTCGCTGGAGCGCTTCATCGACCTCACCCCGGACCGCCCCGCGCAGACGCAGGCGCAGCAGCGGCTCCAGGCGCTGACGCAGGCGCTGCAGGCGACCCCGCCGCCGCCGCAGACCTTCGACAGCACCACCGTTCCGGCCCCCGCCCCGGCGCCGCCCGACACGAGCACCGCCCCGCGCGACACCATCCGCATGCCTGGCTGATGGCGGAGTGGCGGGTCACGGTGCGCGGCGCCGGCCGGGTGGCGCTCCCCGCGTACGGCATGGCGGACGCGGAGCACCAGGTGGAGAAGGAGCTGGAGGAGGCCTGGCCCGGCTGCGCGGCGGAGGTCCTGGAAGTCGCCCGCACCGAGGACCGCGCCCGTATCGTGGAGGAGTTCGCCGTCCGCTACCGCGTGCGCGGCACCGTCACGCACACCGCCGACACCGAAGCGGAGGCGCGCACCGCCGCCCTGCGCGGCCTGCGCGCGCGCTTCGCCGGGACGAGGTACGCGGGGGTGGCGTGGGACGTGGTGGGGTAGCCCTCACCCCCAGCGTCGCTCCGCGACGCATCCCCCTCCCCCAAAACTGCCTGGGGGAGGGGGTGCTTGCATGGGTGGGTGCCGGTCCTCCCGGTTATCGTGTCCGCACGGATCCGGTAGGGGCTGCGATTCATCGCGCCCGTGCCAGGCGCTGCTCCGGTGCCGGCCCCCGCACACCGCCACCCGGTAGGGGCAGACCTGCGTGTCTGCCCACCCCCCGCGCCACCTGGGTGCCCGCATCCCGCACGATAAAGGATGCCCCGCCGCTGGCCTGCTCTTGCGGGCCACGCACGCGCTGGCATAGCATCCGCAGAGACGAAGTCCAGCCGATCCACGCCCATTCATCCGCCGGAGATCCGCCGCATGTCCACGCCGGAGATCAAGCTCGATTCCCTCCTCCACGAAGACCGCGTCTTTCCGCCGCCGCCGGAGTTCGCGCGCCAGGCGCTCGTCAGCAATCCCGAGGTGTACGCGCGCGCCGCGGCGGACCCGCAGGCGTTCTGGGCCGGATGGGCCGAGCAGCTCCACTGGTTCCGCCGCTGGGACACGGTGCTGGAGTGGAATCCGCCCGAGGCGCGGTGGTTCGGCGGCGGCACGCTGAACGCCGCGTACAACTGCCTGGACCGCCACCTGGACGGCCCCAACCGCACCAAGCCTGCGCTCCTCTGGGAAGGCGAGCCGGGCGACCGCCGCACGTACACGTACGAGGAGCTCCACCGCGAAGTCGGCCGCGCCGCCAACGCGCTCAAGGGGCTGGGGGTGAAGCGCGGCGACCGCGTGGCCATCTACCTCCCCATGATCCCCGAAGCGGCGATCGCCATGCTGGCGTGCGCGCGGATCGGGGCGGCGCACTCGGTAGTCTTCGGCGGCTTCTCGGCCGAGAGCCTGCGCGACCGCATCCGCGACGCCGAGGCGAAGGTGCTGATCACGGCCGACGGCGGCTACCGGCGCGGCGGAGTGGTGGCCCTCAAGCGCGCAGCGGACCAGGCGGTGGAGGAGGAGGGCGGGTGCCCCACCATCGAGCACGTCCTCGTCGTCCGCCGCCACGGCTCCGGTGGCGACTCCGTGGGCGATGCGGCGATGAAGGACGGCCGCGACGTGTGGTGGCACGATGTGGTGGACGCGGCGGAGCCCGAGTGCCCGGCCGAGGAGATGGATGCGGAGGACCTCCTCTACATCCTCTACACCTCGGGCACCACGGGGAAGCCCAAGGGGATCATGCACACCACCGGCGGCTACATGACGCAGGTGTGCGCCACCACGAAGTGGGTCTTCGACCTCAAGGACGACGACGTCTACTGGTGCACCGCGGACGTGGGATGGGTGACGGGGCACTCGTACGTGGTCTACGGACCGCTGGCCGCGGGCGCCACCGTCGTCATGTACGAGGGCGCCCCCGATTGGCCCGACCGCGCGCGCATGTGGAAGATCGTGGAGGACTACCGCGTCACCATCCTCTACACGGCTCCCACCGCGATCCGCGCCTTCATGAAGTGGGGCACGGAGTTCCCCGCGCAGCACGACCTCACCTCGCTGCGGCTGCTGGGCACCGTGGGCGAGCCGATCAACCCCGAGGCGTGGATCTGGTACCACAAGTTCATCGGCGGGGAGCGCTGCCCCATCGTGGACACGTGGTGGCAGACGGAAACGGGCGCCATCATGATCGCCCCGCTCCCTGGCGTCACGCACACCGTGCCGGGCTCGGCCACCACCCCATTCCCCGGCATCCGCGCGGACATCCTGTCGCTGAACGGCGAGTGCATCGGCACGGGGGGCGGCTTCCTCGCCATCCGCGACCCGTGGCCCTCCATGCTGCGCGGCATCTGGGGCGACCCGCAGCGCTTCCGCGAGACGTACTGGACCAAGTGGGCCGGCAAGGCGGTCGACGGCTCGCAGCCCGGCGAGGGCGTCTACTTCCCCGGCGACGGGGCCAAGCGCGACGAGCGCGGCTACTTCTGGGTGATCGGCCGCATCGACGACGTGCTGAACGTGGCCGGCCACCGCATCGGCACGATGGAGGTGGAGTCCGCCCTGGTCGACCACCCGTCAGTTGCCGAGGCGGCCGTGGTGGGCAAGGCGCACGAGCTCAAGGGGCAGGCGGTGGCGGCGTTCGTCACCCTCAAGGAGGGCCAGGAGCCCACCGAGGCGCTCAAAAAGGAGCTGAGCGAGCACGTGGTCCGTAAGATCGGCGCCATCGCCCGCCCAGACGCCATCCTCTTCGCCGGCGACCTTCCCAAGACGCGCTCCGGCAAGATCATGCGCCGCCTCCTCAAGGACATCGCCGAGGGCCGTGCGTTGGGCGATACGACTACGCTCGCGGACCCCAACGTGGTGCAGCGGCTCAAGGGGGAGTACGAATCGAAAGAAGGGTAGCGGCTGGGCAAAACCACACGGATCGAGAACGGCGAGCCGGCTCCTCTCTGGAGCCGGCTCCCTGTTTTTGCTTCGCGTATCTTCCCTACAGGTGTCTCCTCCCGACACTTCCTGCGCGAATTCCGCCGCTCCGGTCCATCCAAACACATGGGCGACGCGGCGGAGGGGGTCTCGTACTCCCGCCATCTCGTTCTGGAGAACGTTTGCGAGCACGACGAAAGGCTCCACGGTTCCCCTTCATAGGATCTACCCACAGGCACGGCCCCCTCCCGCCTCGCCCTCCATCCCGCATCCCTCTTACGGAGTCCTACCATGCCGACCCACCTGGAGCGCACCCGGCTCCGCGCCACACGCCTCGCCGCCGCCGCCGCCCTGCTGCTCACCGCCGTTCCCGCCATCGCGCAGAGCACCACCGGCAGCACCGGCAACACCGGCGTCACGCAGGACACCACGCCGGCCGTGGCCGAGCCGACGCAGAACGTCACCCCACCCGTTACAACGCCGGGTACTACACCGCCGGCCCCGACGCCCCCGAAGCCCACCGGGGCGAGCGCCGTCGCGGAGCTGAGGGTGGTGAGCGTGACGCCCGAAAGCAACCGGCTCGGAAGGCACATCAATGTGACCGTGCAGAACCTTGACACGCTCCTCCGGGAAGGCCGTGTCAGCCCGGACAGCTTCGTGCTGTTCGTGGACGGGCGGCCGGTTAGGGACGCGCCCGCGCGACTCGTGGGCCCCACCGGAACGGTGCTTTCCGCCAGGCTGGAGTACACCACCGCATCGAGCGAGGCCTGGCTCGCCGCCTTCGAGCCGATCCAGAAGGGCGTACGCATCCGCGGTCCAGTCCGCATCGGCGTCGGGTACGCTTCGGGGCGCGAAGCGCCGTGGGCAAGGGACCCGGTGATGCTGCAGTTCGAGCCGTACACTCAGCTTCGCTTCGTCTCCACGATCGCGATGGTCCTGGCCACGCTGGCGCTCCTGGCCTGGCTGACGCTCCGCCACGAGCTCCTGCGGGATGCGTCGGCGCCGTCGGAGCTGCCACTGGCCAGGCGCCCGTTCAGCCTGGCGCGCACTCAGGCGGCGGCGTGGTTCTTCGCTATCTTCGCCTCCTTTATGTACGTTCGGCTGGTCACCGGGCATTTCGAGAACGTGCTGAACCCGCAGGCGCTCCTCCTGCTCGGGCTCAGCATCGCCACTCAGGCGGCGTCGCGGGCAGTGGACACCAACCGGCGGGACAGCACGCAAGAAGCGCTGGACGAGCTGCGCCCCCAGCAGGCCGAGCTGGAGACGCAGGTGCAGGCGCTGAAGCCCGCGGTCGACAACCTCAAAGCGACCGTAGATCCCGCCGCAAAGCTAATCGTCGCCGCGACGCACACCTCGCGCACGCACGAGCTCGGCAGCGTCACGCGGCGGATCGCGCAGGCGCAGGCGGTGCTGCGTGGCTCCCGCTCCGAGAACTTCCTGCTCGACCTGGTGTCCGACGGCGCCGGAGTGAGCCTCCACCGAGTCCAGATGGCGGCGTGGACGGTCGTCCTCATAGGCATCTACCTAACCCAGGTATACTTCACGCTGGTGCTTCCCACACTGAGCGCGACGCTGGTGGGGCTGATGGGGCTCAGCAGTGTGGCGTACGTCGGCCTCAAACCCGGCGAGTCGCAGCCCAATCCCCCCACGCCTCACGCGACCGCCGGGGACCCTGCGGTGCCCGGCGGTACCCCTCCGCAGCGTGAGGAGGTGGTAAAGGTGCTCGGGATGGTGGGCGCGGGGGCCAGCAGTCGCTAAGAGGTCGTCTGCGGATGATTGCCGCGGGGGCGGCGACCCGGTGTGGTCGCCGCCCCCGTCTCGTCGCACGGACCGCGGCGTGGGCACGTTCCCCGCATCCTCTCCATGCATTCCGCCGCGTCCCGAACAACGGTTCCGATGAAGATCGCGACGTACAACGTCAACGGCATCAACGCGCGCCTGCCGATCCTGCTGCGCTGGCTGGAGGAGATGAAGCCGGACGTCGCGTGCCTGCAGGAGTTGAAGGCGCCGCAGGAGAAGATTCCGGAGGAGGCGATCCGGGCGGCGGGCTACGGCGCGGCGTGGCACGGGCAGAAGGGGTGGAACGGGGTGGCGATCCTCGTTCGCGATGGGGAGCCGGAGGAGGTGCGCCGCGGCCTCGCCGGAGAGCCGGAGGACGAGCAGAGCCGCTACATCGAGGCGACTGTGCGCGGCATCCGCATCGGGTGCCTGTACCTGCCCAACGGCAACCCGCGCCCCGGGCCGAAGTTCGACTACAAGCTGCGGTGGCTGGACCGGCTGGCGAAGCGGGCCGCCGAGCTCTCGGCAGAGGGCGGTCCCGCGGTGCTCGCCGGGGACTACAACGTGATCCCGACCGATCTGGACGCCTACAAGCCCGAGCGCTGGGTGGAGGACGCGCTCTTCCAGCCGGAGGTGCGGGAGGCGTTCCGGCTTCTCGTCGAGGCGGGGTGGACCGACGCCATCCGGACGATGCACCCTGACGAGCGCGTCTACACGTTCTATGATTACTTTCGCAACGCGTTCGGCCGCGACGCGGGGCTGCGTATCGACCACCTGCTGCTGAGCCCCGCGCTGGCCCCGCGCCTGGCCGCGGTGGGCATCGACCGCGAGGTTCGAGGGTGGGAGAAGTCCAGCGACCACGTGCCGACGTGGGTCGAGATTGCGGATGATTGAACTTCCCGGACCGTCGAGCCATGCATCCCAACGAAGCGCTGATCCACCGGTTCTACACCTGCTTCCAGGCGCGCGACGCCGCCGGCATGCAGGCGTGCTACCATCCCGAGGCCACCTTTCGCGACCCCGCGTTCGGCGAGCTGGACGCCGCCCGCGCGAGCGCCATGTGGCACATGCTCTGTGCGCGCGCGGCGGATCTCGACATCCAGTTCTCCGGTGTGCGCGCGGACGACGTGGAGGGGAGCGCGCAGTGGACGGCGATCTACACCTTTACGCAGACCGGCCGCAGGGTGTACAACCAGATCGACGCGCGCTTCACCTTCCGCGACGGGCTGATCGTGCGCCACGAGGACAGCTTCTCCTTCTGGCGCTGGTCACGCCAGGCGCTCGGACCCGTCGGGCTGCTGCTGGGCTGGACCCCGCTGCTGCGCAACCGCGTCCGCGCGACCGCCAACCGCCAGCTCGCACGCTACATGCGCGAGTCGTCGGGCACCTGACGCGAAGCGGGGCGGCTCCAGACCAGGAGCCGCCCCGCTTCAGTTGTGCCGCAACGCGCGCTACGAAATGACGTCGCGCGTGCCGTCCGGCCCGATCACCTCGGCGCGCTCGCGGCGCACGGTCTCCTCGATCACCTGCTCCTCGACCACGCGCGTCTTGCGGATCACGAGCTCCTCGCGCGCGACAAGTCGCTTGGTGACGACCAGCTCCTCCTCCACGAGGGGGATGTACATGACGTCGCCCTCGGTGCGCGGCTCCAGGCCGGCGCCGGGGGGAAGGGGGCGACGCTCCACCTCCACCTTTTCGCGCGTCACGGGGATGGTCTGGCGGATGACCTGCTCCTCGATGTGCTTCTGCACCACCACCTCGCCGACCGGCACCTCGCGCTTCCCCACCACCAGCTCCTCCTCGGAGAGCACGACCCGCTCCTCGCTCCCCGCAAGCTCGCGCGCCGGCGCACCCGCGGCCAGCCCCTGCGTTCCGGTCCCCGCGGGCGCAGTGCCGGCGAGCCCGGTCGCTTCGATCCCGCCGTGCACCTGCGCCGCCGCCGGAGCCGCGATGCCGGAGCTCGCCAGGGAGTCGGCGGCGCGGGCGTGGTCCAGCACGGTGGCGTCGGGGTCCTGGAACGGGAGCGGTGTGTTCGTGGGTGCGGTGGGAAGGGTGGCGGCGCTTTCGCCCGTGACGCCGTCCAGGTGCACGCGCCGTCCCTCGTCCACCCGCGCGCCGCCAAAGGGCACGAACACGCGCTTCCCGCCTGGGATGCGCGCGACCGAAGCCTCCAGCGCAACGGCAAGGAAGCGCGGCCCTTCACCGCGGGCGTCGCCCAGCACGTCCGCCACGTTGCCCAGCAGGGTGCCGTCGCCCGCGAAGACGGGGCGCCCGATCAGCCCCAGGTCCGCACCCGCCCCCAGCTCGCCCAGCGACACCAGGTCATCCATCGATACGTCCATCGTTCCTCCCCGCCAGCCAGGGCATGTTCCGTCCGGCAGGCGCGGAGCGCGCCCCCGGAGTGCGGGCGGGGGAGTGCAAGCGGCATTCCGGGAGGCGGGGCCTGCGGGGGCGCGGGCGGGTGAGAGGGAGAATTCGGTGCCCGCGGCGGTGTTCGGCGCAGGGGCGGGCACGGGCAGCCACGCGGGGCGGCCCCTACGGGATCGGTGTGCGGAGCAGGGGTCCGGGTGCGGGCGAGGGTGGGCAGACACGCAGGTCTGCCCCTACGGAATCGGTGCGGCAGGGCAACTGGAGGACCGGCACGGATGTAGTCGAACACCCCTCCCCCGCGGTTTGGGGGAGGGGTCGCGAGGAACGAGCGGGGGAGGGGGCCTGCCGTGCCGGCCCCCCCTACACCGCTCCCAATCCCGTATTCGCCCGCACGTTCAGCTCGCTGTACGCGGCCTCCGACACGGGGTCACGCGACAGGAGCGAGCCCAGGATCGCGGCCAGGAAGCCCAGCGGCACCGAGACGATGGCCGGGTTGTCCAGCGGAAAGATGGCGGCGGCCTGGATCAGGTGGCGGCTGGCGGCGGTCGGCGGGTCGACGCCCATCACGGCGGGGCTCAGGACGATCAGCACCACCGACGAGATCAGCCCCACCAGCATCCCCGTCACCATCCCCGTGGTGTTGAAGCGCCGCCAGTACAGCGTCAGCAGGATGGCGGGGACGTTGGCGCTGGCGGCCACCGCGAAGGCGAGACCCACCAGGAACGCCACGTTCAGCGACCGCAGCGCGATCGCCATCCCGATCGACACGATGCCGATGAGCGCCGCGGCGATGCGGGCAACGCGCACCTGCTCCTTTTCGTCGTGCCCCTCGCCGCGCTTCACCACGCTGAACCAGATGTCGTGCGCGAATGCGGACGACGAGGCAATGGTCAGCCCCGCCACCACCGCCAGGATCGTGGCGAAGGCGATCGCCGCCACGAACGACAGAAAGATCTCGCCCCCCACCTCCTGCGCCAGCAGCGGCGCGGCGAGGTTCTGGTTGGGGACGATCTTCCCCTCCTTCATCAGCCCGATGTTCGCCTTCCCCACCAGCGTCGCGGCGCCGAAGCCGAGGAAAGTGGTCATGATGTAGAAGGAGCCGATCAGGATCATCGCCCACACCACCGAGGTGCGCGCGGCGATGGCCGAGGGCACCGTGTAGAAGCGCACCAGGATGTGCGGCAGCCCCGCCGTGCCGAAGATCAGCGCCACGCCCAGCGAGATCAGCGAGAGCGGGCCCCACTTGCCGTGGTAGTACAGGCCGGGCTGCGTGAAGTCCTTGGTGATCGACGCCCCGCCGCCGGGGCAGACGCCTTCCTTGACCGCCCCTTCCGCGCACACCTGCCCCGTCACCCCGGCGACCGCGTCGAAGAACTGGAGGAAGGAGAAGTTGAAGCGGTACATCACCAGCAGCGACAGCAGGATGGTACCCATCATCAGGAGCACCGCCTTCACGATCTGCACCCACGTCGTCGCCAGCATCCCGCCAAAGATCACGTACACCAGCATCAGCGCCCCCACCATCACGATGGCGAGGTTGAACGAGACCTGCGGGATCAGCAGGCTCACCAGCGATCCGGCGCCCACCATCTGCGCGATCATGTAGAAGAGCGAGACGGTGAGCGTGGAGATCGCCGCGACGGTGCGCACCTTGGGGCTCTTGAGGCGGAAGGCCAGCACGTCCGCCATGGTGAACTTGCCCGTGTTGCGGAGCGGCTCGGCCACCAGCAGGAGCACGGTGAGGTACGCCACCAGCCATCCCACCGAGTACATGAAGCCGTCGTAGCCGTAGAAGGCGATCAGCCCCGCGATTCCCAGGAACGAGGCGGCGCTCATGTAGTCGCCCGCCACGGCCCATCCGTTCTGGAAGCCGGTGATGCTGCGCCCGGCGCTGTAGAACTCGGCCGTGGTCTGCGTGCGGCGCGATGCCCAGAAGGTGATCCCCAGCGTCAGGAGCACGAAGGCCACGAACATCAGGAGCGAAGTGGTCACCGGGCACCTCCCGCGTGGGCGCGCGACGCGATCCGCTCGGCCTGCGCGTCGAAGGCGCGGGCGCGGCGCACGTACATCACCATTAGAATCCACGCCATGAAGAACTGCGACAGGGCGAAGAGGTACGCGACGTTCACGTTCCCCACCACGTCGCGCCCCATCGCCCGCGGGAAGTAGCCCACGAGCACGGGAAGGGCAAAGTAGTAGACCACGAAGAAGAGCGTGGCGGGAAGAATGAAGCGGCGCTTGGCGGCCACGAGCGCGCGGAACTCGGGGTCGTTCTCCAGCCGCGCCCAGGCATCGGCGGTGAGGGGTTCGGGCGGCGGCGGTGTGGACGGACCGGACATGGAGGACCCCGGGTGTAGGGAACCGCGCGTATCGGATGGGTCTGGGACGTTAGGCCGGTGCGCGCGCGTTGACAAGGGGACGCGGCGGGGGGCATTCTCAGCGCGCACCTTCGGCGGAGGCGTGACGGATGACGGTGGTCACGATTGCGAGGCAGTTCGGCGCCCGCGGCGAGGCGGTGGCCAACCGGCTGGCCGAGGCGCTGGGCTGGCGCCTGCTGGACCGCGCGCTGGTGGAGCGCATCGCCGCAGAGCTTGAGGTGGCGCCGGAGCAGGTGGAGGCCAACACCGAGCGGGTGGAGCGGTTCGTGGAGCGGCTGGGGCTCTACCTGTCGGAGAGCTTTCCCGAGTCGCTTGCCGGCGTCCCTGCCGCCCTCTCGCCCGAGGCGACGGCGAAGGCGGCGCGGCGCATCGTGGCCCAGGCCGCGGCGGAGGAGCCGGCGGTCATCGTGGGCCACGGGGCGCAGTGCATCCTGCGCGGCCACGCGGACACCTTTCACGTGCTGCTCCACGCCCCGTTCGCGGCGCGGGTGGCGAGGGTGAGGGAGCACTTCGGCATCGACGAGCGCGTCGCCGCCGAGCGCGTGCGCCGCTCGGACGCGGACCGGCGCGCGTACGTCCGCGAGCACTTTGGACAGGACTGGCTCGATCCCGCCCTCTACCACCTCAGCGTCGACACCGCGCGCTTCGGGGTGGAGGGAACGGCGGAGCTGATCTGGGAGGCTACCAACCGCGTCCTCCAGCGTCCTGGTTGAACCGGCTTCTACAACGGGCCTCACGCGGAGACGCAGAGACGCAGAGGAGAGCACGCGAAGTTCTCTCAGCGCCTCCGCGTCTCCGCGTGAGACTGCTGTTTTCTTTTCGGATGGAGGGACGATGGACGAGGAGAGGGCGCTCAGGCTCGGGCACATCACGTACAGCAACTGCTTTCCCGTGCACGCCGGGATCCTGGATGGCGGGCTGGGGGCGGGGCTCTCGGTGGTGGAAGGGGTGCCGTCGGAGCTGAACGGGATGCTCGATCGCGGCGAGATCGACGTGGCGCCGTCGTCCAGCATCGAGTTCGCGCGGCACGCGGATGCGTACGGCATCATGCCGGAGCTGGTGATCGGGTCGCGGGGGCCGGTGAGGAGCATTCTCTTCCTGGCGCGCCGTCCGCCCGAGTCGCTCGACCGCGCGCGCGTGGCGATCCCCACCGCGTCGGCCACCTCGGTGGTTCTGCTCAAGGTGCTGCTGCGCACGCGCTGGGGCGTGGACCCCACCTTCCACTGGTTCGACCAGGCGCGCGACGACCCCTTCGCCGGCGGCGCGGACGCGGCGCTCTTCATCGGCGACGTGGCGCTGCGCGGAGGGCTGCACCCCGCCCTTCCCTTCCGCTTCGACCTGGGCGAAGTTTGGTGGGAGCAGACGGGGCTCCCCTTCGCCTTCGCCGTCTGGCAGGTGGCGGGGGGCAGCCCGGACGCGCTGCGCCGCCTGCACCGCACCCTGCTGGCCTCGCGCGAGTACGGCGCGCGCAACCGCGCGGAGCTGGCGGTGCGCTGGGGGCCGCACTTCGGTTTCGAGCCCGCGTTCCTCGATCGCTACTGGGGCGACCTGTCGTTCGACCTGGATGCGTCTATGATCGAGGGGCTTCGGGCGTTCTATGCCCTTGCCGCCGAGATCGGTGAGATCCCGCGGGTTCCGGAGCTACGCTGGGCCGTGTAGGCCCGGCTCCGTCAGAACCGCCCGCGCTCGCGCATTCGCCTGCAGACACACCATCGGGAGCCGCTCCCGGCTCCTGATCCCAGCGCCTTTCCTCTACACACACGGTCCATATCCATGAAGAAGCGATTCATCGCCGCCGTCGCAGCAGCCGCCCTGGTCTCCGCCGCCCCGGCGCGCGCCCAGACCGACTCCGTGCCCGCGTACCAGCAGGTCATCTCCGCCAATCCGCTGGGCCTCCTCTTCGGCTACTACAACGCCGAGTACGAGCGGGCGATCAGCAGCACCTCCACCGTGGCCGTGGCGGGGGCGTACTTCTCGGTGGACAACGACGCGCTGGCGACCGTGGAGGCCAAGTTCCGCTACTATCCGCAGGCGCGTCCCCTCGCCGGCTTCTCCGTCGGCGGGTCGCTGGGGTACGGCCAGGTGACCGACGAACAGGATTTCGACGAGTTCATCGTGGACTCGCAGGTGCAGCAGGATGAGAGCGTGACGTCGTCCGCATTCATCGTGGGTGTGGAGCTGAACTACAACTGGCTGGTGGGCCGCGACCGCCGCTTCTTCATCAGCACCGGCATCGGCGCCCGCCGCCTGTTCGGCGGCGACATCGACAACGACTCCGACATCCCGGTGGTGATCCCGAGCGTCCGCCTGGTGAACATCGGCTTCGCGTTCTGAGGGCCCTCACCCCCAGCGTCGCTCCGCGACGCATCCCCCTCCCCCAAAACTGCCTGGGGGAGGGGGTTTGCGTTTGTCGGTGCGCGGTGCGGGCGTCGGCGCGGCGGATGGCACCGGCAGCCACGTGGGGCCGGCCCCTACGGGATTGGTGCGGCAGGAACAACGGGAAGCCCGGCACGGATGCACGCAAACACCCCTCCCCCGCGGTTGGGGGAGGGGCAGCGAGGAACGAGCGGGGGAGGGGGC
>DASWNZ010000257.1:0-10554 GCA_036398975.1 Longimicrobium sp. | reverse complement strand
CCGCAACTCTTTGCCGGGCGCATGGCACTCCTGAACCAATCCTCTCCAATCAGCAAACGATGGTCAGCGCCGAGACAAACCACGTAGGTGGCGCGTCCCACCGGGGCCTGCTCGGCCCCCGTTTCTTCGCCGCCGCGTTCTCCCCCATTACAAGTGATTTCGGTCTGCATGCAGTAGGGGAACAGTCGGAGCCGTTGCGTGCGGCTCACTGCGGGGCCTTCCTGCTCCCGCACTACCTTGTTGAGACACAACATGGTAGGTTCTATCCCACACACCCTTGGAGGACGTGTGTCGCTTCAATCGATCCGGTCCGCAGGTGCGTTGATGCTGTTCGGAATCGCAGCATCCGCTTGCCAGGACCTCCCGAGCGCCCCGGAGTCGCCTCCCCTTCCAGGCAGCGTGATTGCGAACCGGGGTGTCGCGGACGCACTCGACGAGACGGAATCGCCGTACACCTGCTTTGTCAGCCGGCGCACGCCGGACGGTCCAAACCGCTACTCTTACTCGCGCATGCCGATCAACGTCCCGCAGAACGCGGTCGCGGCGGATGGTCAGACGATCGTCGTGCGTTACGTGTGGAGGAACCCCGGGGAAGAGCCCAGCGCCGCGGCCAATTGCTGCGTTCCTCGCACCCCGGAGGCAGTGAAGTTCATGGACCGGCGCCTGGGCGTGGAGGGGCGGCGTCGTTTTCATCGAATGGGCCAGCGTTCCGCTGACGGAACGGCAAGCACGATGGCGTCTCCGGGAGACTGCTGGTACGACTCCTACGACCGCTTGGTGTGCCCCATCGATGGGATCATCGTCACGCCGTGGAACCCGGTGGGGCAGCCGTATGACCCGTATGATAACACCCCGTGCTGGATCAACTGCGCAGGTGGCGCCTCGCAGGGGAACCCTGGCGGCGGTGACGGTTACGACCCAGGTACACCGGAGCAGAGCGGCCCGTGCAACACAGGCGACTCCGTGTACGACAATCCGGCCGTGAACGCCGGGTTCACTGCGCTGTGGAGTGCGAGCAATTACGGCCCGAATATCATCGCTCGGCGGGAGGCATACGGCTGGGTGGTGATGACCGCGTCAGGCTACCGGATTCACATGATCGGCACGACCAGCTACTGTGGTGGGAATGATCTCGAAATGCCCTGGCCGCCCGAAGGCCCGGACGCGGTCGTGGCATTCGTCCATACGCACCCGTACGAGATAGGGGACCTCGTGCCGATATGCGGCCCCGACGGCCAACCCCAGCTCAATAATTGGGGCGTTTACCCCGGTGGTGCGAGCGACGTGGACCGCGCAACGAGCATCGCACTGGGCGACGCTCTCGGGCGGGGAATGCCGCTCCCCGGTCTGGTACTGGATGTGAACGGAATGCACCAGTTCATCGGTGATGACCACCTGTTCAATTCCATGACCGCCCGGTGCGGGTACTGAACACAAACCTCGAACCAACGGCAAACCATGACTTCTATATTCCTGTTCTTCGCCATCGCGCTGCATGGCGGTTCGGCGGGGGATGCTTTCCAGGCGCGCCCTTCTTCGCAGCAGTCCGTCTGCCCTACTCAGACGGCTCAAGGGCTTCGCGTGATGGACGTGTTCACGAACTCGGATCGCTATGCGCCCGTCAAGCGCCAGCATCGCTTGCGCACTAGCCCCCGGATCAGCGGGGTCAAGGACGCGGCTACGTGCCAACGCCTGCGGGCGGTGCTCACCGCACGAGCTCAGGCGGCGGGTTCCAGCGTCGCAGCGGCGCCGGGCGTGCAGTTCTACGAGGACGCCAACTACTACTACGTCGTGATACCGGCACCGCCTAGTCGATGCACACCGAGCCGCGACCACGCTTGCCTCTCGACGCGTTGGCAGGCGGTCCAGGTGTTCGACCGGCAGTTTACCTTCATCGTTGGCGCGGCCGTCTAACAACCCACCCGAGGGTCCACCCGTGCGGGCAACCCCGAACCGGGGGGGTTGCCCGCACATCCGCTGCGCTCAGCGCACCCCCTTTGCTGCACTTCGCACACGCAGTCCTCTCGTGTCGCCATGCCACCCACTATGAAGGATCGCGCGCTTGCTACCGCCCTTGCACAGAGGATCGTCGCAACCGGGTCCGGACGAGTGCAGCGAGTTACGATGATCGGCTCGCGCGCGCTTGGAATCGCCCGCCCGGACAGTGACCTTGATTTGGTGGTTTTGCTTGAGTTGTCGCACGGTGCTCGCCCGTGGCGACAATCGGATCGAATAGCGGAGCGGAATCGCATTCAACAGTGCGTCGGCGTTCCGCCAATCTCGACCGATCTATCGGTGCGTACGACAGATGAGTACCAGGAAGCTCGCGCTGTCGTTGGTGGGGTGGAGCATTTGATGGATGTGGAAGGGATAGACGTCTACACTCGTCGTATGAACCGTCCGCCGATCATACGTCGGACCCCGGACCAGGTGCGGCGTATGCATGCTGGAACCTGGCTCACGCATGCCGTTGACGTGCTCGTTGAGGCGACTGCGCTCCCCACCATTGCGCCGCCGCGGCCAGACGCGCGCTACAGCCGCGGGAAAGGCATCAATTCGGCTCTATCGGTAGCTGCAGAGCGTGCCGTTACCGCACTTCTTGTTACCCACCAGCTACACAGCGCGAAGCGAGACGGGGTGCGCTCAATGTTGGCGCAACTGCGCGCGGTGGACCCGGAGGTTGCGGGGGAGGTATTGGCGCTACTGGAGGACACGTCCAATCCGCTGGCAACCGCGCGGGCAATCGTAAATGTGGTAACGACCACTACCCTACGGCGCGATCCGGCGATGGCCCCACATCTTAAACGAGTGGGAGAGTGGCTCGCCCGCGCCCCGCGCGGAACGGAACGTTAGGCGCGAGCCCCGATTCCATATGGAATCGGGGCTCGCGTCACTCGCACGCCTCGCAGAACCAATCAAAGTCGCGGGGATCTCCACCGAATTCCACCAGGCGCCGCACATCGTAGGGATCAATCTCGCGCTTGCACTCGCGGCAGTAGGTCGAAAGCTCCCGCTCCACGAGAAATCGCTCGAAGCTCATCCCGTCCGCATCAGGCCCGGCGAACCGCTCCCATTCCGCGAGGCGCGCCGCACCCATAGCGCGGGCGCCCCTCTACTGCGGGTACCGCGCGAGCACGAGGTCCTTGCTCACGTAGATCGAAAACTGGAAGTCGCGCGGCAGCCTGATGGTGGGCGCGATCTGCATATTCCGACGTACCATCTCCGTAGATACCTCACCCAGCTCCTGACCCACCGCGCCGGCCGCGACCTGTCCAGCGGAGGGGCTGGAGAGGACGGTTCCGCCGGTTCGGGGCTGGCTTAGCTGCGCTCCCGCCGAAATCGCGCTGAGGAGAACCGCGTTGACGTAGGTGCGTCCATAGTGGTTGTTCACCCGCCCCTGGATCCCCGCCGCTCCCTGCGCGTCTGTGCTCGTGAACCCAGGCAGGTTGAGGCTATGGTCGTTCGGGAAAATCCGCCTGTACCATGCAATGTTCACACGTGACTGACCGAGCCCGACTTGGTTGTCCACCTTGCCCAGCACACGCGTCCCGGCGGGGATCAGTAGGTGCCGCTGCTGCGAGTCGTACACGTTTCGCGTCACCTGCGCGACCACCTCCCCCGGCAGATCCGTGTTGACCGCCATTCGGAGCTGCACCGGGATGAGCGTCCCCGCCATGATCTGGTACGGCGAGGCGGGCCGCTGGACGCGCGCGGAGACTCGGGTTGAGCCGCCGTCCGCACCCGGCCGAGGCGTCTCGCCAGGAGGACGACATACAGCGTCATGGCCCCGGTCTTTAGCTCGTCCAGGTTGAAGGTGGTCCGCGAGAGCACACGCTTGATCCGAGGCGAGTCGAGGAAGTGGGTGTGCGACTGAGCCCCCGATATGACCCCGGACCGCTCTTCTGACGATTTCTGCATCAGAGCCGCGGCCTTCTGCGAGATGAGGTTGGCGACGGCCGCGTTCTCCATCATATCGTCCAACATCAGCTCGAACGATCCAGGTTCTTCCGGCGTCCCGCGAGGAAGCATCAGCAGACGCCGCACTTCGAGAAGGTGTTGCAGCTCGGGAGGCGCTGTCGTTTTGACGTGAAGTACCAGGCCGGTGAGGAAGGCGAGCGCGTCCTCGTTCCAATGCTTGTCCTTGGCACTCTGTTCGCCTACGGCGACAAGCATACCCGCCACCATCTCCGCATCGTCTGGCATCGTCCGAATCCGGGTCAATGAAATCCATCGGGTTGATCCCATCCGTCCCGCCGACCTGATTCCAGGGGTCGATGCAAACCACCTTCTGTCCCATCTCGCGACGGTGCCGCGCCGTGATGGCGTACAGCTCCGGTTTCACATCTGGAACGATGATTGAGCCGGGATGCTGGAGGAGGGCCGGGATAACCGCGGATACGCCCTTCCCGCCGCCGGTCGGACTCACCGTGATGAGGTGTCCGTCCCCGGCGTACCGCAGCAGCGCATTGTCCTCCACCCGGCGCCCCAGCGGCAACCCTTCGGGTGCCGCAACCAGCCGCGCGGCGTTCCCCCAGCGAGCGGTGCCGTGTGACCCTGACACACGGCGCAGCGTGGAAGGTCGCCGCGCCGCCGTCACGGCGACCATTGCCACGATGCTTCCGGCCGCGAACGCAATCCGCCCCCAGCCAGGGCGCCAGCCACGGTCCGCCGCCCGGTGTACCGGACATCTAGCCGTTTCCCGTGCGACCCCAGCCGGCGGCCCCGCTTACGGGCGGCTTCGCCGCTCGAACAAGGCGGTCAGCGCGTGGTATTCGGTTCGCCCCGAAACGGTCCGTGTACCGAGCGATGATCCTAAAAAGCGGCCGTCATCCAAAACTGGGGATGACGGCCGCTCACAGTGCCCCCGGCGGGACTCGAACCCACTACCTTGCGATTAGGAATCGCACGCTCTATCCGGATGAGCTACGAGGGCAACCAGACGCGAAACTTAAGGAATTAGGCCGGATTCCGCCACCAACCACGTCGGGTGGTGCGCTGTTCCGCACTTTCTAAAAGCGCGCCCAAAGTTCGGATTGAAAGCGCTAACATGTGCTTACCGCGCGGCTGCTAATCTAGCGTCCTTACGTAAAAAATTCCACTCTCCACCGTTGGCCTTGCTACGCTCCGTGATTATTGCCAGGTCACGCGGCGGGTGCCGGCGAACCGCATCGTGGCGGGAGGAGCATCGCACGCGCTCTTGCTCCCGAATTGGGAGGTGGAGAACGGCACATGGTCGAGCACGATCAAAACACTCTCATCGGTAGACGCTTTCTCAGATGTGTTACCGTTGGTCGATCGCTTTTACTCTGCGCTACGAGCGGAAACTGGGTGTGCCACCGGGTATAGCCAGGTCGTACTCCGACCGAACGGCTGGGCTATGCAGTGGACGGCTGATCTCCCACCCGTGTTTACGTTTGACGTTCGTGAGTACCCGGACGTTCGATTCCTATGGTTGGCTGCGCATAGCGGCGAGAGTGACGCATGACGCCACGCTGGCCATCTTAGCTCTGTGTGAGGCCCTCTCAGCTATCAAGCAGAACAAGCTTGCGCTTGCGTGCAAGCGCCTCAACGGGAGCTATCTCAGGCGTGACGAGGCTGACTCCATTCTCGACATCACTATCGCACTGGAGACGCTGCTGGCTGATGACACCACCAGCGAACTTGCCTATCGGTTAGCCATGCGTCTCGGCGGGCTGGCTGGCCGATGCGATATCGGAGGATACTCGCCAGAGCAGGTGTTTGCCGTATGCAAAAAGGTTTATGACTACCGCAGCTCCGTCGTGCACGGCGCGAGAGGGAGCGAGAAGAAGCGTCTAATCCGCGAGGCTCCAGAGGCGGAGCCCGTTCCCGCGATTGCCGTTGGACTGACCTTGCTCCGCCACACCATCAAGGCTCTCGCGAGCAAACCAGAGTTCCTAGACGTGCGAGCGTTGGACAGCTACTTGCTCCGCGCTGCGTCACCTTCAGTTCCCGTAGCGGAGACGCGAGCGGTTGACGAGTAACGGAACCCAGTAACAAGGTCAGTAACGGAAGGTCGCCCCAGTAACGAGGCGTTGCGAAAAGCATAGATGTTGGGTTTATTCACCCACAGTAACGCAGCGAGACGGGCCGCCGCGGTTTTCCTAATCTTGGGGCCGCGCGTTCGAGTCGCTCCGGGGGCACTTGTGACGAACCCAGCATGCAACCGCGGATGCTGAGTTTTTCATTGTACGTTCGCCCCACAGCGCCGAACGGGCCCGGCAGCATCTTCGCTGCCGGGCCCGCTCGTGGTACAGGATCTCAGCGCCCTGCTAAGCTCAGGGGTCGACCCTGAACGGCATCGTGCGGGAGCGCGTGACGCCGTTCGCGCCGACGTAGGTGGCGGTGAGAGTCACGCTGCCGGCCGAGACGCCGGTGATCGTCGCGGTCTGGCTGGTGGACTGGCTGGGGGACGGCTGCGTGACCCTGGCGACAGCGGGGTCGGAGCTCGTAAACACGATCGTCCGAGCCCCCGGGAAACCGTTGCCGTTCGCGGTGTAACGGATCCGCGCGGAAGCGGTGCAGGTCGCTCCCACCTTCACGGCCTGGCACGTCAGCGCATCGAACGAGGGGTACACGTCGACCACTGAACCGGTCTGCGTGGCGGACACGCCCTCGCTGGTGGCGGTGACGGTGACGCTTCCGGCGCTGACGCCGCCCATCAGCCCGGAGGGCGAGACGGTGGCGACGGCGTCGTTCGAACCCGAGTAGGTGACCGTACGGTCCGGGAGCTCGCGCCCCACGGAGTCCACGGCCGTGGCGCGGGCACGGACGGTGTCACCCACGATGAAGGGGTCGGGGAACGGGGCGAAGCGGACCGAGGTGACCTGGGCGCGCAGGACCGTCACCGTCGTCGAGCCGCTCTTCCCCTCGCTCGTGGCGGTGATGGTGGCGGTGCCGGCGGACATGCCGGTCACCATCGCGGTGCCGTTACTGAGCCCGGAGGTGCTCACGGAGGCGACCGCCTCGTTGGAGCTGCTCCAGGTGACCGGCCTCCCGGTGACCACCGCGCCGCTGGCATCGCGCGTGGTCGCGGTGAACTGACGCCAGGCATTCTCGCGCAGCTGCAGGTTCTGCGGCGTCACTTCCACGGACGTCACCGGGCCGGGGACGACGTTGATGGTCGCGGTCGCCG
Source organism: Longimicrobium sp. (assembly GCA_036398975.1). Classification (GTDB taxonomy): domain Bacteria; phylum Gemmatimonadota; class Gemmatimonadetes; order Longimicrobiales; family Longimicrobiaceae; genus Longimicrobium. Next base: position 3,401 of record DASWNZ010000257.1, on the reverse strand, counting down.
TCTTCCCCTCAGCGGTGGCGGTGATGGTGGCGGTGCCGGCGGATACGCCGGTCACCACCCGGTTGCCGTCGATGGTGGCCACCGCGGCGTTGGAGCTGACGAGCGTGGCGGTCCGGCCGCCCAGCTCGTTCCCCACGAGGTCGCGCGCGATCAGCGTGAGCTGGGTCGTCAGCCCCACCCGTACTTCCGCCGGGTTCGGCGAGAGCGTCAGCGTGGCGATCGGCGCCGGAAGGACGGTGATCTGCGCGGTCGCGGACTTTCCCTCCACCGTGGCGGTGATCGTCACCGGTCCGCCGGGATTTCTCCCCGTCACCAGGCCCATCGAGTTCACCGGGGCCACCAGCGGGTCCGCGCTCGTCCAGGTGATGGCCCGTCCGCTGACCGCCGCGCCGCTCGCATCGCGCGCGATGGCGGTGAACTGGTAGACGGTTCCGCTCCCCTGGACCGTCGCGTTCTGCGGAGTGATCTCGACCGACGTCACCGGGCCGGGAACGACGTTGACGGTCGCGGTGGCCGTCTTCCCCTCCGCGGTCGCGGTGATGGTCGCCGTGCCCGCAGACATCCCGGTCACCATCCGGTTCGCGTCGATGGCCGCCACCGAGGCGTTGGAGGTGACGAGCATGGCGGGGCGCCCGCCCAGCTCGTTCCCCGCGGCGTCGCGCGCGATCAGCGTGAGCTGCGTGGTGAGCCCCACCCTCACCTCCGCCGGGTTCGGCGAGAGGGTCAGCGTAGCGATGGGCACGGGAGCAACCGTCAGCGTCACCCGCCCCACCTTCTCCTCCGCGGAGGCGGTGATGGTGGCCGAGCCCGGCGTCAGCGCGGTGACGAGGCCGCTGGCGCTCACCGTCGCGACCGCCTGGTTGTCGCTGCTCCAGGTGATCGCGCGGCCAGACAACACGTTGCCGGACTCATCCTTGATCACGATCGAGAGCTGCATCGTCTGCCCGGCGACGACGCTCGCCGCGGGCGACGTGACTTCGACGGACTCGACGGAGGCAGGCCCCGCCGGATCGTCGCTGCACGCGGTGAGCAGGAGGGCCAGGAACCCGAGGGCGGCGGTACGGCGAAGGGCGGCGACCATGGTGTTTCCACGGAGGAAGGGCGACGATGCGAAGCGCCGCACTCGCCGAGGCGGTAGACCGCTTCTGCGGAGTGTGGCGGCTTCTGCCGGTAGGCGGCTGCTTCGGTCGAAGGCGAGCGGCGAACGACCCCGCGATGACAAGGCCGTTCTACCTACCGTACACTCGTGCGCCCCGGTTTGTGCCCGCGTCTCTGCCGTGCGGAGCTGAGCTACTCCGGCGACCGATCGGCCGGGACGTGCGTAGCGACCAGTTTCACGACCCCGATCATCATCATGATGATCCCGGCACCCATGAGGAGGTAGCGGGCCCAGCCGAGACTCTGGATCACGATGCCCAGCGTGTTGACGGAGGTTCCGAGTGCGATCAGGGCTGTGTATACCGGGACGTTCTTTTTCGTGGGACGGCTCATATGACGCGGCTTCGGTGTCGGGGGGGATCTCTGGTTCGCCAGGGGGCACTGTCCCGTACGCTGCACGTGGGCGCGAGTTTCTGATCGTGCGCCGGCATTCAGGCGAGCTGGATGAAGATAACGGAGAACGCGCCAGGGTGCTCCGGGCGAGGATGCTCGGCTCAACCCCTGAGCGGAGCCGTACGGCCGCCCTCGTTCGTCTTTCGGACGCGCGCGTCGCGCCACATGAACGCCGCCGCCACGCCCCAGAGCGCGCTGTTCGCCGCAAGCAGTGCGTACGGCTGCCAGGCGGCGCCAAAGAACGGAAAGCTTTCCGTGTAGAGCGCGCCGCTCACCAGCGGAAAACCCAGCAGATACGCCACACCTCCCAGCGCGCGGCCCACGAGCGAGGGGCCATGCGGGAAGTTGCGGCCTACGTCGGCGATGGTGAGCGCCGTGGCGGCGGTCGTGGCGATGGCATGCGCGAGCGTGACGGCGGCGAAGATCTGGAAACGACGCATGGGAACCTGCCGGAGTAGGAGGTGACGGACGTGGAAACCGGACCCCGTACAGGCAAAGAGCGCCCCGAGCACGCGGAGCGCTTGCATCTCCTCTATTCGCAACCGCTTGAGCCGAACCGGCGGCGCGCCACAGGTTGAGAATCGAACGTCCACTGAACACATCCCGGGTTCAGTGGACGCTTCCGTTCTACGCCATCGTCACACCAGTGCCGCCACCTGGCCGCCCGCGGCGCGCGCCCGCTCGGCATCGGCGGGGAGGTCGGAGAGCATCTGGAAGTCGGCGAAGTCGAAGCCGGGTCCCACCATGCACGCGACCAGGGTGTACGCCCCGCGGGTGCGCGCGGCCTGCCATTCGCCGGCGGGCACGATGCCCAGCGCGTCGACGCCCTCGGCAACGGGGCCCAGCGTCTGGCTGCGGACGGGGCCTCCCGCATTCGGCATGCACCACAGCTCCAGCGGGTCACCCTCCAGCCAGCACCAAGACTCGTCCGAGCTTACACGGTGCCAGCGGCTGGCACCGCCGTCGGCCAGGAGGAAGTAGATGGCGGTCAGCGCGCTCCTCTCCGGGCGTCCGTCGGCGGGACGCACGGCCAGGGGAGAGCGGAAGACCTCGCGAAAGGCGCCGCCCTCGGGATGCGGCTGCAGGCCGAGGATGCGCACCAGGTCGCGGGCGCGCGGGTGTGTGGGCTCGCTCATGGGCGCCAGGCGGGAGGGTTGCCGATCGTCATGGGATGCGTGAGACTCCCGTTCGTGCGCTCGCAAGATATCTCAAACAGCGGCGAGCCGAACCCAATCACGGAGCGCATCGATGCCCGGCGAGTGCATCTTCTGTCAGATCGTCGCGGGTGAAAGCCCCGTGAGCGCGTTCTACGAGGACGACGTGGTGCTCGGGCTCATGACCATCGGCCCCGTGAACACGGGACACGCGATGGTGATCCCCAGGCGGCACGCCGCTTCGCTGGGCGAGCTGGAGGAGGAGACCGGCAGGCACCTGTGGACCGTCGCCCAGCGGACCGCGGCGGCGATCCGGAATTCCGGCGTGCGCTGCGAAGGCGTGAACCTCTTCCTGGCGGACGGCGCGGCCGCGGCACAGGACGTCTTCCACGTGCACATGCACGTCATCCCGCGCTTCATGGGCGACCCCTTCAAGATCGTGGCCGACTGGACGATCCATCCGCCGCGCGAGGAGCTGGACCAGGTCGCCGGCCAGATCCGGGCCGCGTATGACCAGCTCTGGCCCGGCAGCTGAAGTGCCTCGCATTCTGATCCGCCGCTATTTACGTCGGGTGAGGAACCGGCGGTGGCATTCCGCTCGCGGGTGCGGCACGCTCACGTCAGGAAGCCGCCGCCGCTGCCGGGGAAGAGATGCGAGCATTGATCGTCGATGGTGAGTCCGGGATGCGTCAGGCG
>DASWNZ010000256.1:0-5169 GCA_036398975.1 Longimicrobium sp. | reverse complement strand
ATCCCCCTCCCCCAAAACTGCCTGGGGGAGGGGGTGTTTGTATTCGCGCGGTACTTCCATGATGTGGCCCGCGAAACTCGCCGCGGTGTGAGCCCGTTCGAAAAGACGTAGCCCGCCCTCCCAGCCACGCACATGGCCATGCCCTTCCGCTCGCTCATCCGCCTGCTCCCGATTTGCCACGTCCGTACCGCGTCGAGGCCGTGATGGCCGGACCGGTTGCGTGGGCCTCCGTCCGCGAAGGGGTGGACGCGCTGCGCACCAACCCGCTGCGCACCTTCCTCTCCACCCTCGGGGTGGTGATCGGAGTGGCCGCGCTGGTCTCCATCCTGTCGCTGGGCGACGGGCTGGAGGCGTACGCACGCGAGCAGGTGGCGCAGCACACGGGCGTGCAGAACGTCTCCGTCAGCCCCGTGACCACGGACCTGGTGGACGGGGTCCGGCTCCCGCGCGAGAAGTGGCCGCGGCTCACCACCGCCGACGCGGATGCCGCACGGCGCGAGATCCCCGGCGTGGCGGCGGCGTCGCTCTCCGCGCACGGCACCACCACCGTCGTCCCGCCGCGGGGGGGCCGGCCGCGGGCCGCGCGCGTCACCGCCACCCTGGCCGACGCGGGGAGCGTCCACAGGATCGAGCTCGCCGCCGGGCGCTTCTTCACGCCGGCCGAGGCGGCGCGCGACGAACCGGTCGCCGTCGTGTCGCACCCGCTGGCGAAGGCGCTCTCACCCGGGGGCATCGACGCGCTGATCGGCCGCTCCATACACTTTCGCGGCGGGATGCGGCGCGTGGTGGGGGTGATGGAGCCGCGGGGGATGGAAGATGGGCTGGCCGCGTACGTCCCGCTCTCCGCCGCCCCCACGGTGCTGATGCCCCGCGAGGACCTGCGCCCGCGCACCCTGGTGCTGCGCGCCCGCCGCGTGGAGGAGGTGGCGCAGCTCAAGGCCGCCGTGGAGCGCTGGGTGGCCCGCCGCTACGGCAACCGCGGCGCCGACTTCGAGCTGGGGACGGACCTGGAGAAGAGCGAGGGTGTCGCGCGCCAGTTCCTCGTCTTCAAGCTCTTCCTGGGCTCCATCGCCGCCATCTCGCTGATCGTGGGCGGCATCGGGATCATGAACGTGCTCCTGGCCTCCGTCACGGAGCGCACGCGCGAGATCGGCATCCGGAAGGCGGTGGGCGCGCGCCGCGGGCACATCGTCCTCCAGTTCCTCTCGGAGTCCGTGGCCATCTCCGGCTCGGGGAGCCTCCTGGGCCTGGTCCTTGGCCTCCTGGCGGCCGCCGGGGTCACCGCCGTGATGCGCGCGCAGCTCGACGCGGAGGTTCACGCCGCCGTCTCACCGTCGACGCTCCTCGTCGCCGCCGGGTCCGCGCTCTTCATCGGCATCTGCTTCGGCGTCTATCCCGCGCTGCGCGCCGCCCGCCTCTCGCCCATCGAGGCCATCCGGCACGAGTAGGGGCAGACCTGCGTGTCTGCCATCCCTATGCGGGCCTCGTCACTGGGTCACACCGCCGTCTCCAGATCGCACCACCGCACCAGCTCACGCAGCGGCGGCCGCCCGTCGTGGTGCCACGTCTGCGGCGGCCATGCCATCTTCCCCAGCGTCGTGACCCGCGCGACACCCACCGGCGCGAGCGCCGCCGCCAGCCCGCGCGCCGCCTCCGCCGACGCGGCGACGCCCACCGTCTGCAGGTAGGGCCCGAAGCGCTCCACCAGCGCCGGCACGTCGTCCAGCGATGGGATGGGCTTAACGCGGACCACGCGGTTGAGGCACGATGCGGTGAAGGCGGAGTCCGGCTCGTGGATCACCGTCCACGCCGTGCCCTCGCGCGATGCGTGGAGCTCGGTTCCGCCGCCGCCCACCTCCGCGAACTCCGCCACCGCGCGAAGCTGGCGGATGGACGACGACTCGCGCGGCGCCAGGGTGCCGCGCGGAAGCTCGCGCTCCACCGCCTCCATCTCGCGCGCCAGCAGCGCGGCCCACTCGCGCGGCGAGACCGCGCCCCCCTCCTCCACGTAGAAGAGGTGCGGCGACACGCACCCCTGCTGGTCGAAGGTGGATGCGTCCAGGGCGGCGCCGCGCGCGGCATCGGCGGCGGCGTCGCGGGTGAGCGCATCGCGGCCCACCACGCCGAAGGAGATCTTGGGTCCGTATCCCAGGAAGCGCGTCCCGGCCGGGGTGCGCTCGCGCACCGCGGACACCGCATCGGCGCCGCCGTACACGACCACCGCGTCGGCGGCCTCCAGGGCGGTGCGCTCCATCTCGTCGTCGCCGCCGGGCCAGTAGGTGACGGCCAGGCAGGCGCCCAGCCCCGCATCCACCTCCGCCACGCCGCGCGCGAAGAGGGTGGCCAGGAGGGGCTCGCCGACCGCCGTCTTCCCCAGCGCCGCGGACTTCAGCAGGAGGCAGCGCACCAGCGCCGTCACCGCCACGCCGGGGACGTTGCCGCTGAACACGTTCGCCACCAGCCGCGGCCCGATCGCCATCCGCTCCCCGCCGCCGTGCTGCGCGGGAAAGAAGCCGTCCAGCACGCGCGGGTCGCCGAACTCGGAGCGCAGCAGCTCGCGGATGGGAGCCGCGCGCCAGTCCGCCGCCATGCGGTCCAGCACCAGGCGGATCATGGCGGGCGAATAGTTGGTCATCGCGGGCAGGGCGCGCTCGGCGGTGCGCCGCAGCGTGTCCGCGGGGTCCAGCAGGCGCGCGGCCACCCGGTCCACCACCTCCACGATCCCGGCCACGGGCCTCCGCGCCAGGTGCTCCTCGCGCGCGGCGGCCAGCGCCCGCACCTGCTCGCGCAGCAGCGCCGCCGTCAGCCGCGGAATGCGGACCTCGAAGGCATCCGCCCCCTTGCCGTACGACCATGTCGTGGTCGGCGGGTGCGAGAGGCCGGGAAGGTGGAATGCGTCGATCACGGACTGCGGGGAATGGGGTAAACGGGGATCGCGGGCCCTCTCCCCCAGCGTCGCTCCGCGACGCATCCCCCTCCCCCAAAACTGCCTGGGGGAGGGGGAGTGCTTGTCGGCATCAGGGCCCCTTACACGAACCGCCCCACCAGCGACGCGATCCACAGCACCACCCCCACCGCCACCAGCCCGCGGATCAGCCGCGCCGGCGGACGCGTGGCGCCGGGCCACGCGGAGAATGCGAGGAGGCCCGCCACCATCGCAAAGATCACGTCCACCGCGGCGTACAGCGGGTGGCCGGCCTGGAGCTGCTTCACGGCCAGGAACAGCAGGAAGACGGCGATGGCGCCGCGCACGATCACCCCGAGCATGCACATCCTCCGCGCGAGGAAAGTTCGGTCACAGGAAGTCCCAGAACGAAGGATTGGCTTCCACGATCAGCTCCCAGCGGCCGTCCGGCCCCAGGCCGCGCGCCACATCCACGCGCAGGATGTCGTAGAAGAGGCCCACGCCGGTGCCCACCGACACGCGCGGGCTCCCCGTCGTCGCCGCGCCCCAGTCCTGGAGCGGCTCGCGGCCGGCGGAGCCCACCCCGGTCCACCCGGCGTTGGCGAAGGCGCGCCCGCGCAGCCACGGCCCCGCCACGTCCGCCGAGCCCATTACCCGCGCCAGCGCGAAGCGGTCGCCGCCGAACGCGCGGAAGGGGAAGCCGGGGATGGTGCCGCGCCCGCCCACCAGGAAGAGCGCCTGCCGCGGCAGCTCGCCCAGCGCGATCCCGGCGGAGGTGCCGGCCTCCAGCTCGGCGCGCGCCGGGGTCCAGCGGCGCACCCATCCCAGGTCGAAGCGCGGGCGGATGAAGGTGGCGCTCTCGGCCGGGTCGCTCTCGCCCAGCTCGTTGAGCAGCGCGCCGCCATCGAAGCCGGCCGAAGCGGACCACCCGCGCGCCACCCCGCTCGGCGCCGCGCGCGCAAAGAACAGCGAGCCGCCCAGCATCATCCCCTCGTCGATCCGCTGTACGTGGCGGAAGTCGCCGGTGCCGCCGAGCGTAAAGGTGGAGGTCAGGCGCGCGGCGGTGTGGGCCTCGGCGCGCAGGCGCAGCGTACCCGTCCACGCGCCGCCCACGCGCCGTTCGCCCCACCCCTCCAGGCCGCCGGCGTAAAAGGGGTCGGTGTAGTCGAGCCCCGCCACCAGCGAAGTCAGCGTGTTCATGGCGCCCGAAACCACGGGTCCCACGCCCACGTCGCGCGGCTCGTACACGTAGGCGCGGGCGCCCATGCGGTAGCCGGGGTGAGTGACCGTCGCCGCCCCCTCGAGCGTGGGGTGCATCGGCCCGAACGCCCACCCGCCGCGCGCCTCCAGCGTCAGCGGCTCGCGGGGATGGATGCGCGTGCCGAAGCCGACCACCGCGCCCTCCGCGCGGTTGTAGCGCACGACGGACGAGGCCGCCGGCACGTTCAGCCGCACCGCGGGGAGGCCGCTCAGCATCCGTCCGCGGATCAGCTCCGCCGCCTGCCGCCGCACGTCGCCCAGCTCGGTGGTGGGGCCGATCCCCTCCTCGTGCAGCTCCGCGTCGATGGGCTGCTCGAAGCCGAACTGGCGGCGCTGCGCATCGGGCACCGACACCAGCTTGGGGCCCGCGAAGAGGGCGGGGGAGAGCCCCTGGTTGAAGCGGTAGTTGGAGATGCGCATCGTCCCGCGGATCATGCCGCCCACGGGAAAGCCGAGCTCCGGGATCTGGCGACGCAGCTCCACCTGCTGCTGGTGCGGGAGCCAGAAGCGCCCCTTGTACAGCGCGTTCTCCAGCGACGCGTTGATGTAGTCCAGCTGCCGGTCCACGTACGCGGCCGAGGTGAAGGTGAACGACATGCGCACGATGTCGCCCCCGCGCCGGTCCACGAACACCGAGCCGATCATCGCGGGGCGGCTGGTGTCCCTGGGCCGCACCTGCACCTCGTACACCCGCACCGGCTCCGTGGACCCGGGCACGCGGATGGAGAGCGAGTCCTCCAGCCGGTAGTCGTACGTCCCCGGCCCCGCCCCGGCGGCGGGGTGCAGCACGTCGCGCACCTCGTCGCCGTCGCCGTAGCGGATCAGGTCGCCGAAGTTGTCCTGCACCACGGTCAGGTGGTCTTCGTGGTAGCGGATGTTGGTGGGGAGGTTCTTCACGTCCCGCAGCCCGATGATCCGCTGCTTCGCCATGTTGGGCGCCTTCCACAGGACGTCCAGCGCCACCTGGTCCGTCTTCACCAGCGAGCGCTCGGTGGTGCCGGGGC
>DASWNZ010000255.1:0-19600 GCA_036398975.1 Longimicrobium sp. | reverse complement strand
AGTTCGTGACCGACGTGCCGCCGGAGTACGAGTTCGTCTTCGCCGACCCGGCCGCGCTCCGCCAGATCCTGTCGAACCTGGTGGGCAACGCGATCCGCTACGTCCCCGAGGGCGGGCGCATCGAGGTGAGCGCGCGCTGCGCCGGCCAGGCCGCCAGCCAGCGCGGCGACCGGCGCGAGTGGATCCAGGTCTCCGTCACGGACAACGGTGCGGGCATCTCCGCCACGCACCTCCCCCGCATCTTCGAGCGCTTCTACCGCGCCGACGCCGCCCGCTCGCGCGAGGAGGGCGGCACCGGGCTGGGCCTCGCCATCGTCAAGCACCTGGTCGAGGCCCACGGCGGCACCGTCGACGCCGAGAGCACCCCCGGCCACGGCACCACCATCCGCTTCCTCCTCCCCGCGCCGGACGATTCGGAGAGCGAGGAGGTGCACGAGGGTTTCACACAGAGACACGGAGAAAAGGGGCAAGAACACAGAAGCTTTCCGTAAAACTCCTCCTCTTGTCGTTCCCCTCTGCGTCTCTGTGTGAAATGCGGTTCCTCCTGTTCCCGGTTCGTGACGGGACGGTGACTCCCCGAAGCTCCTTCCGATGTGAAGCACGGCTATTGTCACGATACGCCGAGGCCGGCGCGCGCGCCGGCCCTTCTTCAACGGAGTACGTGACGAATGCCGAGCCGATCCCTGAGGACCGCACTCGCAGTGTTTCTTTTGGCCCTCCTCCCCAGCATCGCCGCCGCGCAGGCGGGGCGCATCGGGGGGCGGGTGGTGGATGCAGCCACCGGCCAGCCCGTGGCCGGGGCGCGCGTCGCCGTGATCGTGCAGCCCGTGCGCAGCGCCGTTACGGGCGTGGATGGGACGTTCACGATCCGCGGCGTGCCGAGCGGTACGTACAGCGTGGCCGCGTCCCACATCGGCCACGCCACGAAGACGGTAACGGGAGTGCAGGTGGGGGCCAACGCGGCCGTGACGCTGGACATCTCGCTGGCGGCGCAGGCGGTGTCGCTCGGCGGGATCACCGTGACGGCGGCGCGCGATCGCGGGACCGTCGCGCGGGCGCTGGACGAGCAGCGCACGGCGGTCGGCGTGGTCAACAGCGTCACCTCGGAGCAGATCGCCAGGAGCCCGGACTCGGATGCCGCGCAGGCGGTGCAGCGGGTGAGCGGGGTGACGGTGCAGGACGGCAAGTACGTCTTCGTGCGCGGGCTCGGTGAGCGCTACACGACCACGTCGCTGAACGGCGCCCGCATCCCCAGCCCGGAGCCGGAGCGCAAGGTGGTGCCGCTCGACCTCTTCCCGGCCGGGCTCCTCCAGTCTATCACCACCTCCAAGACGTTTACGCCGGACCAGCCGGGCGACTTTAGCGGCGCGCAGGTGAACATCCGCACCCGCGAGTTCCCGGCGCGCTCGACGTTCACCTTCTCCTTCGCATCCGCCTACAACACGGTGGGCACGGCCCGCACCCTCCCCTTCGCGCCGAGCGCGGGGAACGAGTGGCTGGCCTTCGGCGGGCGCTCGCGCGAGGTGCCGTTCATGGTGCGCGGCGCGGGCACCTTCGCCAACCTCACCCGCGACGACATGACGCGGATCGCAGGCTCTTTCCGCAACACGTGGAGCGCACGGCCGGCCAGCGAGCTCCCCAACCTCTCCAGCGGCTTCTCGCTGGGAGGGACACGGGGGATTTTCGGGCGCGACGTCGGCTACCTGGCGTCCGGCACCTACACGCGCGCCACGGAGGCGTCGCAGGAGCAGATCCGCGCCACCGTGATCGCCGGGCAGGACGCGCGTCCGCAGATCGAGTCGCAGTTCGCGGGCACCACGGGGCGCACCAGCGTGCTGTGGGGCGGCCTCTTCAACCTGAGCACCAAGCTGGGGACGGCGGGGCGCGTGTCGCTCAACAACTCGTACAACCGCGGCGCGGACAACGAGGCGCGGCGCGAGAGCGGGTTCACCGAGCGCATCAACGCCAACCTGCCGCTGGACATCGAGCGCCTCCGCTATGTCGAGCGCAGCGTGCGCAGCAACCAGCTTTCGGGCGAGTACCTGATCGCCGGACGCAACCGCGTGGACTGGTCGTTCACCTCGAGCGGCGTGGAGCGGGTGGAGCCGGACCGGTCGGAGATCGTGTACGCCCGCGAGCGCGACCCGGCCACGGGCGTGGAGCTGGCGCCGGCGTGGTTCGGCGGGAGCAACGAGGGCGCCGTGCGCACCTTCAGCGACCTGCGCGAGACGAGCCTGGAGGGCGGCGCCAACTTCCAGCGCGAGCTGGGCCGCCATCGCGTCAAGGTCGGCGGGCTCTACCGCGCCACCGACCGCGAGGCGGACAACCACGCGTACAGCATCTCCGCGCTGGGCACGCTGACGCGCGAGCAGCGGGAGGCGCGGCCGGAGGAGATCTTCGACGGGCGGTACACCCAGCCGGGGAGCCGCATCTTCAACGTGACGCCGCTGGGCGCGGGCGGCTCGTACGACGCCGAGGACCGGCTTGCGAGCGGGTACGGGATGGTGGAGCTGGCGCTGCTGGAGAACGTGCGCTTCATCGGCGGGGCGCGGCTGGAGAGGTCCGAGGTGGTGCTGAACGCGGCCCCCACCAGCGGCGCGGCGGTGACTTCGCGCCCCAGCTACACGGACGTGCTGCCGAGCGCGGCGGTGAACGTGTCGCTCACGGACGTGCAGAACCTGCGCTTCTCCCTCACGCGCACGCTGAGCCGCCCCGAGTACCGCGAGCTGGCGCCGGTGCTGTATCGCGAGGTGCTGGGCGGCGAGAGCGTGCGCGGCAACCCGGATCTACGCCGCGCCCTCATCGACAACGCCGACGCGCGCTGGGAGTGGTACCCGGGGAGCGGCCAGCTGCTGAGCTTCGGCCTCTTCGCGAAGCGCTTCCACGACCCCATCGAGCGCGTCTATCTCGCCACCTCGGGCACGCCGGTCGTGACCTTCGTGAACGCGCGCCAGGCCACCAACTATGGCCTGGAGACGGAGATGCGCACCGGCCTGGGGATGCTTTCCGAGACGCTGGAGCCGCTGACGGTGTTCGCCAACGCCACGCTGATGCGCAGCCGCATCGAGATCGGCGACTCGCTGAGCAGCAAGACGAGCGACCGGCGCCCGATGGTGGGGCAGTCGCCGTACGTGCTGAACACCGGCGTGACGTACGCGGACGGCGGCACCAGCGCCACGCTGCTCTTCAACGTGGCGGGCCGGCGCATCGTGAGCGCCGCCGAGGCTCCGCTCCCCGACGTATACGAGCTGCCGCGCCACGTGCTCGACCTCTCCCTCCGCTTCCCGGTGGGCCGCGGGGTAGAGGCCAAGGTGGACGCGCGCAACCTGCTGGACGAGCCGTACGAGGTGCGCCAGGGCGATCTGGTGCGCGAGTACCACCGCATGGGGCGCACGCTGAGCGTGGGGGCGACGCTGAAGCGATGACCCCGTGACACGATCGCGACAGGGCATGCGTGGGGCGGATACGTCGTCCCGCTAGGATTCCGGCGGCGCTGCGAAGGCGCCGCCGGATCTTTCTTGAACCCGAGCAGAAAAGCGCAATGATCGCAGCATCCCGCAGGTGGTTGGCCGCCCTGGCGCTCGTCGCCGTGGCCGCGTGCGACGGCAGCCCCACGAACGAGGAGCTCTTCGCCCCCACCGGGCTCGTGGCCACGCCCACCGGCCCGTCGTCGGTGCGCGTGAGCTTCAACGCGGTGCCGGACGCGAGCGGCTACGAACTGGAGCGCGCCACCGGCAGCTCCACCGATTGGACGAAGATCGCGACCGTGCAGTCCGTGACGTACGACGACACGGGCCTTCTTCCCGAGACCAGCTACCGCTACCGCGTGGCGGCGCTCAAGGGGAGCGAGCGCAGCGACTTCGGCCCCGAGGCGATGGTCGCTACGAGCAACCGCCCCGAGGTGACTCTCTCTTCCGACATCACCACCAACCGCCGGCTCCACGCCGATTCGCTCTACGTCCTCAACAACTGGGTGCACGTGGCAAACGGCGCCACGCTGACCATCGACGCCGGCACGCGCATCGAGGGGAACGCCAACTCGGCGCTCTTCATCCTTCGCGGCGCCAAGATCATGGCGGTGGGCACTGAGGCGCGGCCGATCGTCTTCACCTCGCACCGCGCGGCCGGGCAGCGGCAGCCGGGCGACTGGGGCGGGCTGATCCTGGTGGGTAACGGCATCGTCAACCGCGGCGACCCGGTGATCCTGGAGGGCTCCAACACCGGCGGCAGCAACGTGGCCGTCAACTACGCCGGCGGCACCAGCAACGCCGATGACAGCGGCGAGCTGCGCTACGTGCGCATCGAGTTCGCCGGCTTCGGCCCCGTGCCGGACGCGGAGCTCAACTCGCTCACCCTGGCCGCGGTCGGCAGCGGGACGCGCGTCAACTACGTGCAGACGATGGCGGGCCTCGACGACTCGTTTGAGTGGTTCGGCGGCGCGGTGGACGCCAAGTACCTCGTCTCCTACGAATCGGGCGACGACCACTTCGACGCGTCGGAAGGGTTCGTGGGGCGCAACCAGTTCCTGATCGCGCTGCAGAGCACCATCCTGACGCCGCGCGCCGGCTCGGGGAACAGCTCCACCGATCCGCAGGGCTTCGAGGTGGACGGGTGCAGCGGCGCCAACTGCATCGCGGGCCAGAACTCGCAGCCGCACACGATCCCGGTCTTCGCCAACTTCACCATGATCGGCACGGGTCCGGGCGTGGTGCCGGCGGCGGGCGGGTTCGGCGCGGTGCTGCGGCGCGGCGCGGGCGGCTTCTACGTGAACGGGATCATCGCGCGCTGGCCGGGCGCCGCCCTCGCCATCCGCGACGCGGCCACCAACGACCGCATCACCGCGGGCGACCTGGCGATCCGCAACGTCCTGGCGGCGGAGAACGGCACCCTGTTCGAGTCTGGCAGCGGCCGCTTCGCCCTCGACTCGACGGCGAACGCGATCACGACCTCGACCTCCGCCACCGCGTCGCTCTTCGGCACGTTCAACGTGTCGCTCGGCACCGTCGGCCTGGATTGGCAGCCCTCCACCGCCTCCCCGGCGCGCACGGGCGGCCTCGCCACCTTCACCGGCTCGCTGGCGACGAGGGCGGGAAGCGTCGTGACCGGCACCTCCTACCGCGGCGCTGCCGACCCGGCCGGCGCCAAGTGGTGGGCGAACTGGACGACCTACGTCCGCAACTGAGCCACCTTCTACACGACGGCAGCCGGCGCTTCACCGCGCCGGCTGCCCTTTTTACTGAAATGATGAGATCCACCGTTCTCCTGATCGCCATCCTCTCTCTCGCCGCCTGCGCCCCCGATGCGCCCGCGGCTCCTCCCGCCGCGCAGTCCTCCGCACCGGCCGTCGTCGACAGCATCTTTCCGCCCGAGGAGGCGATGCGCCGCTTCCGCGCCGGCCTGCCGGAGGTGGACTCCCTTTCCGGCGGCGCATCCTCACGCGGCGAGTTGGTGCGCCGCTTCGTGCGCGCGGTGGAGAAGCAGGACACGGCGGAGCTCCGCACGCTGCTGATGAACCGCGCGGAGTTCGCCTACCTGTACTTCCCGACGAGCCGCTTCGCACGCCCCCCACTCCGCACCGACCCCGCGCTGCTCTGGTTCCAGATGCAGATGAACAGCGAAAAAGGCATCGTGCGCCTCCTGCGCCGGAAGGGCGGCACGGATGCGGGGTTCCGCGGCCACGCATGCGAGGACACGCCGGTCGTGGAGGGCGAGAACCGGCTATGGGAGCGGTGCACGGTGCGCCTGACGGACGGCGCGGAGGATCGGTGGTTCGGGACGGTGATCGAGCGCGGGGGGCGGTACAAGATGGTGGGGTACGCGAACGGGTTGTGAGGGAGGCCCTCACCCCCGCTCGTTCCTCGCTGCCCCCTCTCCCGATAACAGGAGAGGGCTGCGCCCTCTGTTATCGAGAGAGGGGGCGGAACACCTCGTGAGGCGCCGCCCTCCGCCCGCCTCGACCCCTGCGCCTTCGCGCGAAACCGGTAGGGGCAGACCTGCGTGTCTGCCCGCCCTTGCCCCCACCTCGACGCTCGCTCCACGTACGGGATACCCGCGCCTTTCCCCGCTGCGCGCGGTCGCCCTCTGGTTGCGGGTTCAGCCGTCGTTCAGGTTTACCGGCTTCCCCCGCTTCGAGAACTTCAGGTTCAGAACCTCCACGAAGACAGAGAACCCCATCGCGAAGTAGATGCTCGCCTTCGACACGTGCATCTCGAGCGCTTCAGCGACCAGCGTGAAGCCGATCAGGAGCAGGAAGGAGAGCGCGAGCATCTGGATCGTGGGGTGTGCCTCCACGAAACGCCCAAGAGGCTCCGCGAAGGCGAGCATCACGCCCATCGCGATCACTACCGCGATGATCATCACGCGGATGTCGTCCGCCATCCCTACGGCCGTAATCACGCTGTCCAGCGAGAAGATGAGGTCCATGACCACGATCTGCGCGATCACCGCCCCAAAAGTGGCTCGCGCACCGGCGGACTTCCCGGCGGACTCGCCTTCCAGCTTGTGATGGATCTCGGTGGTGCTTTTCGCGAGCAGGAACAACCCGCCGATCAGCAGGATGAGGTCCCGGCCCGAGAGCTCCTGGCCGAGCACGGTGAAGAGGGGTTTGGTGAGGCCGATGATCCAGGTGATGACGAGGAGCAGCGCCACCCGCATCCCAAGAGCGAGCCCGAGCCCGATCTTCCGTGCCCGCGGCTGCTGCTCCGGGGGCAGCTTGCCGGAGAGAATCGTAAGGAAGACGAGATTGTCGATCCCGAGAACGATCTCGAGGAGTGACAGTGTGGCGAGCGCGATCAGTGCTTCGCCCGAGAACAGCCATTCCATAGTACGCAGCGGGACAGGGGGTTGCAGGCCGGAGCGGTGTGCTCTGGCCGGGTGACTCCCACAGTATACCTCAGGCTCCCCCGTTGCGAATAGCCCGGCGGAACAAAGAGAAAAGCATCACACAGAGGCCACAGAAGGAACTGAAAGCCAAAGAGGAAACCTCTTGCGGTTCTCTCTGTGGCTCTGTGTCTCTGTGTGAGCCATGCAGTTGCAGTTCAGATCAGTCGCGCGGCGTGCGGCTGAGAGGCGCGGGTGGCACGGGCGCACGCACCGGGTCGGTGACGGGCAATGGCGAGAACGGCTCGGAGATGAAGATCTGCGTGAGCTGGCGCCAGCGGGCGAGCGCGCCCACCGGCTGCAGCTCGCCGTCCGGGCGGCCGGTGGCGAGGGTGACGTGGGGGACGCGCGGGATCAGCCGCAGCACGGCCAGCTCCAGCCCGGCCGCCGCGTCGACGTCGGGCAGGTAGACGTGGCCGGGATCGTTGGAGTCGGCGCCGTAGCTCTCCAGGCCCATTTCCGCGGCGGCGCGGTGGAAGGCGGGCATCTGCGAGGGTGCCACGTCGTAGTCGGCGGCGCGGCCGGCGGCGCGGCCCAGGCGGTCCACGCGGCAGTGCCACGAGGTGAGGGTGCTGGTGGCAAAGAAGCCCGGCCGGCTGCGTCCCTGCTGAAAGAGCCACGCCTGCCGCTGCGGCGCCCTCCACGTCTCGCGCCGGCGGACGCGCACGCCGCGCGCGGCCAGCGCCTGCTCCATCCGCCGCAGCTTGGACGCGAAGATCGGGTCCAGCAGCTCCATCTCGCGGTACGTACGGCGCACTTCAGAGCCGAAGACGGTGCGCAGGATCCGCCACTCCCAGTGCTCGTAGCTCTCGCCCGGCTCGGGGTGCGGCATCCCGGGGACGCCCACCACGTGCGTGCCCGGGAGCGGGGTCGCGGGCTGGTAGACGGGCACGTCCAGGTACGACAGCAGCCCGAAGCGCCCCGGCCCGTGCGCGTTGTAGCGGCAGCGAAGCTCGGATGGCGTCGGGTTGCGGCCCAGGCGCTCGATGGGGCGCACGCTGCACGGGTTCACCAGCGGCGGCCGCGCGGGTGGCGGCGGAGCGAGCGGCGGCACCGGCGCCGCGGGCGGGGTGCTGTCCGCCGGTGGAACGGTCTGCGCCGCGAGCGGGGCCGCGGCCAGGGCGCAGGCGATCAGGGCAGGGAAGTGCTTCGACATCGTGTGCGAAAGAGGACGGCCGGCGCGCGGAGCTTGACCCGTGCGTACCCCCGTCCGCCTGAATGGTTGTGTGGCCGGGCGCCAAGCTAACACGCCCCCGCCGCCCCGGCGAGGCGCCGCATTCGTTGCGTCCCGCCGTGCCGCGGCCTATGCTTTCCAGCTGACCCTTACCCGTGGAGCAGTGGATGGCGAAGGCCAAGGTGAAGTTCGAGGAGACGCCCAATCCCAACGCGGGCAAGTTCACGGTGGGCCGCACCCTGGTGGAGGGGCGCAGCGGCCTCACCTTCGACACGGCCGGCGAGGCAAAGGACAACGCCCTCGCGGCGCGGCTGATGGCGGAGGAGGGGGTGGCCTCCATCTTCATCGTGGCCGACTTCGTCACCGTCACCAAGGACGACAAGGCGACGTGGGCCGACCTGGCGCCACGGGTGCAGACCGCGCTACGCGAGACGCTGTGACGGCCGGCTTCGACGCGGACACGTACCGCCGCCGGAGAGAGCGCTTCCTGGAGGGGATCGGCGGCGGGGTGGCCATCCTGGTGGCGCTCCCGGAGCTGGTGAAGTCGCGCGACACATCCGTCCGCTACCGGCCGGACAGCGACCTCTTCTACCTCACGGGCTTCGCGGAGCCGGGCACCGTCGCCGTGCTGACGCCGCACGACGAGGAGCACCGTCTGACGCTCTTCGTGCGCGAGCGCAATCCCGAGCGCGAGGCGTGGGACGGTCCCCGCGCCGGTCCCAAGGGCGCGCGCGAGCACTTCGGCGCCACCGCCGCATATCCGATGAAGGAGCTGGACGAGCGGCTCAGGGCGCTGGTGGAGCCCGCGGACGCCATCGTCTACGCGCTCGGCTCGGACGCGGAGATGGATGCGCGCGTGACGGGCCTGCTCCGCGGCTTCCGGCGCACCCGCCCGCGCACCGGCAAGGGCCCCGCCGACGTGCGCGATCCCGCCGCCGTGCTGGACCGGATGCGCTTGATCAAGGAGCCCGCCGAGCTCGACCAGATGCGCGCCGCGGCCGAGATCGCCGCCCGCGCGCACGCCGCCGCCATGCGAGCCGCGCGCCCGGGGATCGGCGAGTGGGAGCTGGAGGCGATCGTGGAGTCCGCCTTCCGCGCGGCTGGGCCGTCGGCGGAGACGGCCTTCCCCAGCATCGTGGGGAGCGGGATCAACGCCACCATCCTGCACTACCACGACAACGCGCGCCGCACCGAGGATGGCGACCTTGTGCTGATCGACGCGGGCGCCGCGCTGGGGCTGTACTGCTCGGACATCACGCGCACCTTCCCCGTCAACGGCCGCTTCACGCCCGCGCAGCGCGAGGTGTACGAGATCGTGTTGGCGGCGGAGGAGGCGGCCATCGCGGCGGTCCGGCCCGGCGCGCCGTTCTCCGCCATCCACGAGGCGGCGCTGGGGGTGGTGGTGCAGGGGCTGATCGACCTGGGGCTGGTGACGGGGACGGTGGAGGAGGTGATCGAGGCCAAGGGGCACCAGCGCTTCTTCATGCACCAGACGTCGCACTACCTGGGGCTGGACGTGCACGACGTGGGCGCCTTCGCCAACCCGGACGGCTCGTCCGTCGCGCTGGAGTCGGGGATGGTGGTCACCGTCGAGCCCGGCCTCTACATCCCCGCCGCGGACGACGTGCCGGAGCGGCTGCGTGGGATCGGCGTGCGCATCGAGGACGACGTGATCGTCACGGAGGAGGGCCACGAGGTCATCACCCGCGGCGTCCCCGTATATCCGTACCAGATCGAGGCGCTGGTCGGGCAGGCCATAGGACCTCCCGACCCGCCGGAGCCATCCCCGTGAACCCGACGTCGTCGTTCGATCCCGGTGCCAGCGCGACCGTTCGCCGGTGGGGAACCATCCTTATCGCTCTCGGCGGCGCGGGGGTCGTCGGAGCGCTCTGGATGGTCTTCTTTTATGCTCCCACCGAGCGTGAGATGGGGGTCATCCAGCGGATCTACTACATCCACATTCCCACTGCGTGGCTGGGCGAGTTCGGATACGGGCTGCTCGCTCTCTGCTCGCTGGGATACCTGCTGCTTCGCGACGAGCGGCTGGACGCGATGGCGGTGGCCGCGGCGGAAACCGGATTCCTCTTCCTGACGGCCACACTGGTGGCCGGCCCGCTCTGGGCGAAGATCGCGTGGGGCGCATGGTGGGTGTGGGACGCGCGCCTGTCTTTCACCCTCATCCTGTGGCTGCTCTGGATCGGGTACTTCATGCTGCGCGACGCCACCGCGAATCCCGACACCGGGAAGCGGCTCGCCGCCATCACGGCGCTGGTCGGCGCGGCCGACCTTCCGCTGATCCACATGAGCGTCTACTGGTTCAGGACCCAGCATCCCAAGCCGGTGATGATGAACCCGGAAGGCCCCACCGCCGATCCGGAGATCACCCGCACGATCCTGGCGTGCGTGCTGGCCTTCACTCTCTTCTACTTCGGGCTGCTGCTCTATCGCTACGAGTACGAGCGGCTGAAGCGGCACGTCGAGCTCCTCGAGCACCCCCGTCGTGCCCGAGATGGGCATCGTTCCTCCCCCGCGGGAGGGGGCCGATGATGCGGCATGCGATCGCATCCGTCGTTCTGGTCCTCACCCTCCTCGTGCCGGCGGACGCTCGCGGCCTGGCGGTGCCAGACGCAGCGTCAGCCCACACGAACGAGGCGCGGACAGATCCACAACCCGCTATCAACGAGGCGCGGCAGGGGTCTGGGCTCCCGCAGCAGGCGCCCCCGCCGCGAACTCTGCGGGAGTTCTGGCACGTCTTCGCCCTGATCTCCCTGGTCTGGATCGGGATCGTCGGCTATCTGCTCAGATCGGGCGCGGCGCTGGTGAGAGTCGCCCACCGAATCCGGCGGCTCGATCAGGACATCTGACCATCCACCCCGCGCGCCCATGATCCGCCAGATGGTGATGGCCCGCGAGCCCGGTGACAAGCTCGGGTTCCGGCTGCGGGGGAGGGAAGTCTCGCGGCTGGAGGGTCTCAGCGACGCCGTGTTCGGCTTCGCAATCACCCTGCTCGTGGTGTCGCTGGAGGTGCCGCGTACGACGTCGCAGCTGTTCGGGGCGATGCGGGGCTTCGTGGCGTTCGGCGCGTGCTTCGCGCTCCTCTACATGGTGTGGCACCACCACTACCGCTTCTTCCGCCGCTACGGCCTCACCGACGGGGTCACCGAAGCGCTCAACGCCGTCCTCCTCTTCGTCGTCCTCTTCTTCGTCTACCCGCTCAAGTTCGTCTTCGGCATCGTCATCGGGCAGATGATGGGCGAGCCGTCGCAGGTGACGCTGGCGGACGGGCGCACTGTGCCCGTCATGCAGGGGAACGAGCCGGCCATGCTGATGGTGGTCTACAGCGCGGGATACGTGGCGGTGTTCGTCATCTTTGCGCTGCTGCACCTGCACGCGCTTCGCAAGCGCGAGATGCTGGAGCTGGACGAGGTGGAGGTCCACGACACGCGCGACAACATCCGCGAGTGCATCCTCAACTCCTCCATCGGCATCGCCTCCATCGCCGTCGCGACGATCGGCGGGCGGCGGTACGCGGTGGCGGCGGGGCTCGTGTACTGGATGGTTGGCCCCGTGATGGCCGTCAACGGGATGATCGCGGGGAAGCGGCGGCAGCGCATCGTGGCGCGCGTCACCGCGGGGTAGCTGCGGGAGGGTTGCGAAGGCTCACCAGGGCCGCTCGGAGGTCGCATAACTTCGATGAAGGTGGTGATCCAGAACAACAGCCGGGTCTGGGGCGGGAACGAGAAGTGGATGTCGATGCTCGCCGCCGGACTGCTGGAGAACGGGCACTCGGTGGTCGTATCGTGCCGGCGCGGCGGGGCGGTGCAGCCGCGGCTGGAGCGGCTCGGTATCCCCACCAGCGCCGTCCGCCCCGGCCTGCGGGCGGACGTGGTGCGGGGGCTCCGTTTCGCGATGTGGCTGCGGCGCGAGCGGCCCGACGCGCTCGTGCTCACCTCGTGGAATGGGATCGCGTGGGGCGCGCGCGCGGCGCGGATCGCGGGGGTGCCGCGCGTAGTGGTGCGGCTGGGGATCGTGCGGACGCTGCCGCCGCGTGGGCGCCATCCCCGCCCGTTCCGCCGCAACGTCGACGCGTTGATCGTGAACTCGGAGGAGATCCGCAACGAGTGGCTTCGCTGTGCGCCGTGGTTCCCCGCGGATGAGGTGCACCTGGTGCTGAACGGAATCGTGCCGCCCGCTCCCCTCCCGGCGGAGGAGCGGGCCGCGGCGCGCGCGGAGCTCGGCTTGGCTCCGTCGGCACGGCTGGTCGCGGGCGTCGGGCACATGTGCCCGCGCAAGGGCTTCGACCTTCTGATCGACGCCTTCGCCGCGGCGGGCGTTCCCGGCTCCGAGCTGCTGATCGTGGGCGCGGGGCCGATGGAGGGGGCGCTCCGCGCGCGGGCCGCCGGGCTGGGGCTGCGGGAACGCGTGCACTGGGCCGGCTTCCGCGACGACGTGCCGCGCATCCTGGGCGCCTGCGACTTGTTCGTGCTGTGCAGCCGCAACGAGGGGATGGCGAACTCGATGCTGGAGGCGATGGCCTCGGGCACCCCCATCGTAGCGACGGACGTGAGCGGCGTGCGAAGGGCGCTGGGGGCGAGTGACGGACGCCCCGCCGCCGGGTGGATTGTCCCTCCCGGCGACCCCGCCGCGATGGCGGAAGCGATCCGCGCCGCGCTCACCTCGTCGGAGCTGTCGGGGGACCATGCCCGGGAAGCATCGTGGCGGATCGCCCACTGGTTCAGCCCGGCCCGCATGGTCGCCGAGGTGGAGGCGGTGCTGGCTGCGCCGCGAGCGTAGCCGGCGTCCGCGTCGAATGCAGATCCCTCGGAACGCGCACTAGATCCTTCGCTCCGCGCCAGAGGCCGAAGCCGCGGCGAGATCGGCGCAACGCGTCGCTCAGGATGACAGAAAGGTGAGCCGCGACCGACACGTAGCCCGTCGCACCCCAGACCGCTTCAGCGGTCTTCGCGTGGTTCCAGCCGGGGGATTCATCCCCCGGGACGCATCGCCCGCGCATCGCCCGCGCATCGCCCGTCCATCGCCCCGGCACCCTCAACCGTGGCCCAAGGCCGCCCACGCCGCGCAACGCCTTGCGCTCACGACAGATCGGTGTAGATTGCGCGTTGCACGCCAACTGCGTGCGGTGGATGAATTTGCCGCGACCGCTTGCGACCACCTAAAAAAACGCTAAAGAGTCGGGATCTCCGGTAGCCCGTTCTGGTATGCCGTGCCCCGCACTCCAAGAGAGCCGCGGGGCCTTTGTTTCTCTGGAAATCACGCATGCAGCAGCTTCGCCCGCCATATCTCGATGCACTCGATCAGCGCGTCCTCGTCTTCGACGGCGCGATGGGGACCTCGGTCCAGCGCTACAACCTGACCCCGGAGGACTTCGGCGGTGAGAAGCTCGAGGGGTGCAACGACTACCTCGTCATCTCCAAGCCGAACGTCATCGAGGAGATCCACGCCTCGTTCATGGAAGCGGGCGCGGACGTGCTGGAGACGGACACCTTTCGCTCCAACCGCATCACGCTGCGTGAGTACGGGCTGCAGGAGCGGGTGCGCGAGATCAACGTCGTTGTCGTTTCGCTGGCGCGCCGCGTGGCGGACCGCTTCTCCACGCCGGAGAAGCCGCGCTTCGTGGCCGGCTCCATCGGCCCGAGCGGCTTCCTCCCCTCGGCGAGCGACCCGACGCTGGGGAACATCACCTTCGACGAGCTCGCGCCCGTCTTCCAGGAGCAGGCGGCGGCGCTGATCGAGGGCGGCGTGGACGTGCTGCTGGTGGAGACGTCGCAGGACATCCTGGAGGTGAAGGCCGCCATCTTCGGCTGCCGTGCCGCCATCCGCGAGGCGAGCCGGCCCGTCGCGCTGCAGGTGCAGGTGACGCTGGACACGAGCGGGCGGATGCTGCTGGGCACCGACATCGGCGCGGCGATGGTGACGCTGGAGTCGCTGCGGGTGGACGTGGTGGGGCTCAACTGCTCCACCGGCCCCGAGCACATGCGCCAGCCGATCCGCTTCCTCGGCGAGAACGCGCGCCTCCCCGTGTCGTGCATCCCCAACGCCGGGATCCCGCACAACGACGGCGGCGTGGCGGTGTACCCGCTGGAGCCCGTGCCCTTCGCCGAGCAGCTCGCCGATTTCGTGAACGAGCACGGCGTGCGCATCGTCGGCGGGTGCTGCGGCACGACGCCGGAGCACATCCGGGAGCTGGTGGCCCGCGTGGGCGGCGCGAAGCCGCGGGTGAGCGAGGCCGCGTTCGTGCCGCGCCTCTCCTCCGGAATCCGCGCGACGGACCTGGTGCAGGAGCCGGCGCCGACGATGATCGGCGAGCGGGTCAACTCGCAGGGGAGCCGCAAGGTCAAGCGCCTCCTGCTGGGCGACGACTACGACGGCATCCTGGACGTGGCCCGCGACCAGACGGAGAGCGGCGCGCACGTGCTGGACGTGTGCGTGGCGCTGACGGAGCGCGCCGACGAAGACGACCAGATGCGCACCGTCGTCAAGCTCCTGTCGCAGGGCGTGGATGCGCCGCTGTGCATCGACAGCACCGAGGCGCCGGTGATCGAGGCGGCGCTGAAGCAGTCGCCGGGGCGCGCCATCGTCAACTCCATCAACCTGGAGAACGGGCGCGAGCGCTGCGACGCGGTGCTGCCCTCCGTGGCGGCGCACGGTGCGGCGGTGATCGCGCTGACCATCGACCGCGACCTGGGCGGGATGTGCAAGACGCGCGAGACGAAGCTGGAGGCCGCGCGCAAGATCCACGCGATCGCGGTGGGCGAGTACGGGCTGCACCCCAGCGACCTGATCTTCGACGCGCTGACCTTCACCCTCGCCACCGGCGACGAGGAGTTCCGCAAGTCGGCGGCGGAGACGATCGAGGGGATCAGGGCGATCAAGGAAGCGCTCCCGGGCGTGCTGACCACGCTGGGCGTGTCGAACGTGTCGTTCGGGCTGTCGCCGGCGGCGCGCGGGGTGCTCAACTCCGTCTTCCTGCACCACTGCGTGCAGGCGGGGCTGGACACGGCCATCATCAACCCCGCGCACGTAAAGCCGTACTTCGAGATCCCGGACGCGGAGCGCAGGCTGGCCGACGACCTGATCTTCGACCGGCGCACCGCGGAGCACGATCCGCTGGCGGCTTTCATCGCCTTCTACGAGAACAGCACGGTGGAGCAGGAGTCCAGCGTCGATCCCACGGCGGGGATGGAGCCGGAGGAGGCGCTGCACTGGAAGATCCTGCACCGCAAGAAGGAGGGGATCGAGGAGTGGATCGACCGCGCGGTGGAGAAGTTCGGCGCGGTGCCGGTGCTCAACGACGTCCTTCTCCCCGCGATGAAGGAGGTAGGCGACAAGTTCGGCGCGGGCGAGCTGATCCTCCCCTTCGTGCTGCAGAGCGCGGAGGCGATGAAGCGCGCCGTGGCCCGCCTGGAGAACTACCTGGAGAAGGCCGAGGGGCAGACCAAGGGAAAGGTGGTGCTCGCAACCGTATACGGCGACGTGCACGACATCGGCAAGAGCCTGGTGAACACCATCCTGACCAACAACGGCTACACGGTGTACGACCTGGGCAAGCAGGTGCCGGTCAACACCATCATCGAAAAGGCGCAGGAGGTCGGCGCGGACGCCATCGGCCTTTCCGCGCTCCTGGTGAGCACCTCCAAGCAGATGCCGCTGTGCGCGCAGGAGCTGCACAAGCGCGGCCTTCGCTACCCGCTGCTGGTGGGCGGCGCGGCGATCAACCCGTCGTTCGTGCGCGGCGCGGCGCTGGTGGAGGACGGCAAGCCGTTCCCGGCCGGGATGTTCTACTGCAAGGACGCCTTCGAAGGGCTGTCGACGATGGACAGCCTGATGGCCGAGAACGGCGAGCAGTTCATCGTGGAGCACAACGAGGAGATGCTGCGCCGCTCCGCCGCCTACAACGCCGCCAAGGAGGCGGCGAAGGGGAAGCGTCCCGCATCGCGCGAGAACCCCGCCGTGGGCGCGGCCGACGTCCCCACGCCGCCGTTCTGGGGGTGGAAGGTGCTGCAGAACCTCCCCGTGGACGACGTGGTGGAGTGCATCGACCGCAACACGCTGTACCGGATGCAGTGGGGCGCCCGCAACCTCAAGGGCGATGAGTGGGAGCGCCTGGTGCGCGAGGACTTCGAGCCTCGCCTCGCGCGCTACTCGCTGGAAGCGCGCACGCAGGGATGGCTCCGGCCGCGCGCCATCTACGGCTACTTCCCCGCGGGCCGCGACGGCGACGCGGTGGTCGTCTTCGACCCCAAGGACCGGACGCGCGAGGTGGGCCGCTTCGCCTTCCCGCGCCAGGAGGACCGCGAGGAGCTGTGCCTGGCGGACTACTTCCGCCCGCTGAACGGCGAGGGCCCGCAGGACGTCCTCCCGCTGCAGGTGGTGACGAGCGGCGACCGCGCGGCCGACTTCATCGAGCGCAGGACGAAGGGCGGGGACTACAGCGAGGGGTACTACCTGCACGGCTTCAGCGTGCAGACCGCGGAGGGCACGGCCGAGCTGGTGAACCGCCGCATCCGCCAGGAGCTGGGGATCGGCGAGCCGCGCGGCCTGCGCTACTCGTGGGGCTACCCGGCCTGCCCGGACGTGGAGCAGCACGAGCTCCTATTCAAGCTCCTCCCGGTCAAGGAGTCGATCGGCGTCGGCCTGACCGCCGGCTTCCAGCTGGACCCGGAGCAGTCGACGGCGGCGCTGGTCGTGCACCATCCGGCGGCGAAGTACTTCTCGACCAGCTGAGGATGCGGGTCTGGCATTCCGCCTGCACCTGGCACTGATACCCGTAGCACGCCACCCCACAGCCCCGCGCCCGGCGCGAGGAGGTCGCAATCGCAAAGGCAAACTACAGCGTGGATCGCGCGCTGAAGACGAACCGGGGGCGCTCCCGGATGGTGAGCGCGGGCATCATCGCGCTGGGGGTGCTGATCCTTGCGGGCGTGCTCCTCTTTCGCGACCGCGGGCGGGAGCGCGCCGCCGGCTCCGTTCGCGTAGGCGACGACTCCACGAGCGTGGCGGCGCGGCTGGGCAAGGACCCGCAGCGCTGCACGGAGAACAACCTGGGGCACCTGGCCGACGCCTTCCCCGCGAACACCCCGCGCCCCACCGTCGAGGAGACGCTGGGCGGGCTCCACGGCCGCACCACGACGCGCTGGGTCTACGCCGGAAAGCAGCGCACCCCCTGCCGCGCCCGCCGCGGCGACACCGAGGTCGGCTTCGACCGCGAGGGGAAGGTGCTGTGGGCGGTGCCTGTGTTCGGGACGACACCGATCGTGATGTAAACCGAAGTGCGTGAGTGCGTGAGTGCGTCAGTGCGTTCGAACCCCTTGTCATCCTGAGGGAGCCGCCGGCACGGAACACCGCGGCGCTCACGGATCTCCTTGCGGCGACCGAAGGATCTAGCCGGCGGGGCGGGAGGCTGGCGCTGCACCACGAAGCCCTCGCAACGCGCAGTAGATCCTTCGCTCCGCGCCCGAGTTTGGAGAGCGGAGAGGACGGAGCCGCGCGTCGCTCAGGATGACAGAATGGGGTGGCGCCCGGTCTCCACGCACTAACGCACTAACGCACTAACGCACTTTTTTCTCAAGACGGACCGAACCGACGCATGCCCGACTTCCGCGAGCTCCTGGCCGACGGCCGCCCACACCTCTTCGACGGGGCGATGGGGACGATGCTGTACGCCAAGGGGGTGTACATCAACCGCTGCTACGACGAGCTGTGCACCACCCAGCCCGACCTGGTGGCGGACGTGCACCGCGCCTACGTCAAGGCGGGCGCCGAGATCCTGGAGACGAACACGTACGGCGCCAACCGCGCCAAGCTCGCGCGCTACGGCCTCGAAGATCGCACGGCCGAGATCAACGCATGCGCCGGCGCCCTCGCCCGCCGCGCCGCCGGCGACCGCGTCTTCGTCGCCGGGGCAATGGGGCCGCTGGGGATGCGCATCGAGCCGTTCGGGCCGACGTCGGCCGACGAGGCGCGCTCCATCTTCCGCGAGCAGGCGGAGGGGCTGGCCGCGGGCGGCGTGGACCTCTTCGTCTTCGAGACGTTCGCGGACCTGGAGGAGATCCACCAGGCGATCCTGGCGGTGCGCGAGGTGTGCGACCTCCCCGTGGTGGCGCACATGACGATCCGCGAGGACGGGCGCACCCCCTTCGGCACCGAAGCCGCGACGCTGGCCGAGCGGCTGGCCGGGTGGGGCGCGGAGGTGGTGGGGCTCAACTGCAGCGTCGGCCCCAGCGCCATGCTGGCCGCCACCGACGAGATGCTCGCCGCCACCGAGCGGCCGCTCATCATGCAGCCCAACGCCGGCCTTCCGCGCGACGTGGATGGCCGCACCATCTACATGGCGTCGCCGGAGTACATGGCCACGTACACGGCGCGCCTTATCCGCAAGGGCGTGCGCTTCGTGGGTGGCTGCTGCGGCACCACGCCCGAGCACATCGCGCGCATGGCGGGCGCCCTGCGCATGCTGGCGCCCGCGCAGTCCACGCGCGTGCATGCCGCCGCGCACGAGCCCGACAGCCGGGCCATCGAGCCCGTGCCGCTGGCCGAGCGCTCGGAGTGGGGCCGAAAGCTCGTCGCCGGCGAGTTCCTGACCACGGTGGAGATCGTCCCGCCGCGCGGCGTGAATCCGGCGCCGATGCTGGACGGCGTGCGCCTCCTCAAGGCGGCGGGCGTGGACGGCGTCAACGTGCCGGACGGCCCGCGCGCGCAGTCGCGGATGGGCGCGCTCGCCACGGCGCTCCTCATCCAGCAGCAGGTCGGGATGGAGGCGGTGGTCCACTACGCCTGCCGCGACCGCAACCTGCTGGGAATGCTCTCGGACCTGCTGGGCGCGCAGGCGCTCGGGCTGCGCAACATGCTCTTCGTCACGGGCGACCCGCCCAAGATGGGGCCGTACCCGGACGCCACGGCCGTCTTCGACATCGACGCCATCGGGCTCACCAACCTGGCCGCGCGCCTAAACCGCGGCCTCGACCCCGGCGGCAACGTCCTGGGCGACGCCACCTCGTTCGTCCTGGGCGTGGGGGTCAATCCCGGCGCGGAGGACCTGGAGCACGAGTTGCGGCGCTTCTACTGGAAGGTGGAGGCGGGTGCGGAGTACGCCATCACGCAGCCCGTCTTCGACCTGCGCCAGCTGGAGTCGTTCGTGGCGCGGATCGAAAAGGAGGGGATCCGCATCCCGATCATCGCCGGGATCTGGCCGCTGGTCTCGGCCCGCAATGCCGAGTTCCTGGCCAACGAGGTTCCCGGCGTCGTCGTCCCGCCGGACGTCATGGAGCGCATGCGCCGCGCGAGCGACCTCGGCAAGGAGGCCGCGGTGGAGGAGGGCACCCTGATCGCGCAGGAGATGCTCCGCGATTCGCTCCCGATCATCCAGGGCGTGCAGGTGAGCGCACCCTTTGGCCGCGTGCCGCTCGCGCTCCGGGTGTTCGAGGCGATCCCCGGGTGGCGCGGGGCGGCGGAGGCGGCGTAGCCCCCACCCCCAGCGTCGCTCCGCGACGCATCCCCCTCCCCCAAAACTGCCTGGGGGAGGGGGTT
>DASWNZ010000254.1:0-3888 GCA_036398975.1 Longimicrobium sp. | reverse complement strand
GATTAGCGAGTCCGCCACCTTCATCTGCGACGCCTCGTCGATCACCACCACGTCGAAGAGCGGTCGGACCGGCGCGTCGCCCGACTCCTCTTCTTCGTCCGATGATGCGCCGTTCATCGCGCGCATCTGCTTCCACAGCGACCATACGGTGGAGCCCACGACGACTGGCTCGTTGCTCGCGTCGGACTCGGCCAGGATGCGCTTGAGGTGCGTGTCCGGTTGGAGGGCGTCGAGGCCGTGCAGGTCGGCGTCCGCCTCGCTTCCACGCCCTTCCAGCTTCACCAGGCGCAACGGGGTGGGGATGCCGCTCGCCGCCAGCTCGCGCGCGATCCGCACCAGCACGTTGACGACGGCGCGGTGCGTGGCGGCGCTCACCAGGATTCGGCAGGGCCGTGCCGCGCGCTGCGCCGCCGCCGCGATGCCGATCAGCATCCACGCCAGCAGGTACGTCTTCCCCGTCCCCGGCGGCCCCCAGACGACGGAGATCTCCCTGCCGAAGACGCCGCGCCACGCCTCCTCCTGCTCCGGGTTCAGCACCGGGCGTCCGAATGCGGCGCTCGCGGGGGCCACGGCGTCTTCCCAGGCGGCATCCGCGTCGAAGGGCGCCAGGAGCCAGTCCGTCGCACGCTCACCGCGCAGCAGCCCGCGCACGAGCTCCGCCTCACCGCGGCCGGCGGCGAGAGAGCGCAGGGTGGCGACGACGCGGCGGGTGTTGAAGTCAGCCTCCGCCTTGTCGAGCACGCAGACGCGGCCGAAGTCAATCAGTCCTTCCTTCTCCGCACGCGCGAAGCCGTACTCGGAGACCAGCGTCATGCGCGGCGGGTCGGCGGCGAGGTCGTAGTCCACCAGCTCCGCGGCCAGCTTGCGGCGCAGCCACGGCTTGGTATGAGTGTCCGTGAGCGTGTGCCCGTCGTCGTTGGTCAGCAGGAGCGCGAAGTCGCCGGGGCGGAACTTGGCCTCGCGGCACTCGGGATCGAAGCTGAACACGGCGCTGCCATCCTCCCGCATCTCCTCCAGCGCGACGCCGCTGATGCATTCGAAGCGGCGCGCGCGGTCGTGCGTGGGGAGCGCATGAAGCGAGCGGATGGCGGTGCTCTCCTCCGCCGCCTCCAGCTCGGTGAGCATGCGCAGCGACTCCAGCAGCGGGTCCGCGATGGGATCGCCCGAGGATGGATTCGCGGCGAAGGTCGCGGCCTGCAGTTTCAGGCGCGTCTCGCCCTTGCGCCGCACCGCCCGGTCGCGGACGGCGCGCACCACCGAGTCCAGCCCCGACAGCTTCGACTCGACCGTGCGCACGATCTCAGCGCGCACCTCGTCCGGGCTCTGCTCCAGCTCGCCGACGCGGAACGGGCGGCGGTTCCAGACGTTGTGGATGCGCTCGAACGCCACCTGGCTGGAGAAGGGCGATCCGTACGTGCCGCGCGGGCGATGAACCCAAGGCTTCACCTCCGGCTGCAGCGCCTCGGAGACGCGCCCCAGCTCCCACGCGTACGGCACCGGGATGGCGTACAGCTCCGCCACCACGTCCAGCAGGATCGTCCCCGGCGTCGTGGATGCCTGCCTCGCCCCATCGCCGCGGGGGAAGAGGAGCGCGGCCACCGCGGCGATCGCCGGCTGCGCATCCGCGTCCCCCAGGTGGCGCTGAAGGAGCCCGCGCAGGATCTCCATCTCCAGCGCGTCGTAGACGAAGAAGTGCATCGAGCGCCCGGGATTCGCCTCCTCGGCGAGCGCCGCGCCCAGGTGGTCCAGGAACTCGCACAGCATCCGCCGCTCCGCCCGCGGATGCCCCTTCTCGCAGACGAAGACGCGCGCGATTCCCCGCCCCCCCGCCTCCACCCGCGCGCCCACGGCGAAGCAGAGCCCCGTAACGGGATCGCTTTCGGCGGTGAGGAGGATGCGCACCCCCTCGCCCATCCCCATGCGGTGGGTGCGGCCCTCGACGTCGAAGACCTTGTTGAAGCGGAGCGCCTGCACGCGCGCCTTGAGCTGCGCCTCGTGGGCCTCCAGCGCGTGCGAGCCGGTGTACACGCCCTTGTTGAAGCCGCGCTTCTGCAGCTCGCCCACGGTGCGGATGCCGCGCGCGTTGAGCACCTGCCGCGCAACCGGTGTGATCCCGTGCACGCGCGAGAGGTCGTCATCGCGGTCGGCCTGGGCGCGGCAATGGTCGAAGAAGCCGCACCCCGCGCACAGCGGCATCAGGTGCCACGCGGCCTCTGCGGGGGTGCACGAGGAGACGCGCGCCAGGTCCTCGCGCAGCAGCTCGCGCACGTGGTGGCGGTACGCAGCCAGCGCGAACGGCCGCGGCTTCGAGGCCCCGCGCGTCCAGATCCACCCGCGCCTCGTCTCCGCCACGCCGTCGATCCCCTCCGCGCGGCAGATCTCTTCCAGCAGGAGCCCGTAGAACGCCACCTGCGCGAAGTGCTGGAGCGTCCCGTTGCGGCTCCACTTGATGTCCACCACCCCGAACCTCGCCCGTCCGTCCTTGCCGCGCCTTATGCGGATCAGATCCGGCTGCGCGGGCTGGATTGCGATGCGCGGATCGACCCCGTGCCGCGCCGCGAACGCCTCCGGATCGCGCAGCAGGAGCTCCGGTTGCACGATCCACCGCGTCTCCCCCGGATCGCGCAGCGCCTCGACCACGCGATCATACGCGAGCTTGGCCGCATCGCCGTGCTCGTTGCGGCCGGCCGAGAGCACGGCGCCGGGGAAGCGGCGTTCGAGCTGCGCCAGCTTCCGCCGCTCGAACATCCGCCCCGCCTGCGTGAGGAGCCCCATCCCCGGCCGCGCGCTCGCCTTCGGAATCTCGAGGCCGCGCAGCTCAGGCGGCACCATCTCCCAGCGGAGGCGGCGGTCGCATCTGAAGCGAAAGTGCTGTGCGGCAAGCGACCCGGTGAGGCGGAGCGCCGGATCTTCGGGGAAGGCCATGCAAACGGGTGCGGACGTGGGCTCGGATCGGAAACGGATGGTACCGGGAGGAGGGGGTGCGGTACAAGCGAAGAGAAGCCGAAGACGGCCCCCTCCCCCGCTCGTTCCTCGCGGCCCCTCCCCCAAAACTGCCTGGGGGAGGGGCGCACGTGGGCATTCGCGCCGTTCGCCCGGGTCGCGCCGCTGGCGGCTACCAGTCGCGAGCGGCGCGCTCGCCGGGAGGGGCTTCGCGCAGCTTGCGGCGCTGGAGCTCGCGCTCGTCGCGCTCGGCGGCGGAGAGGATGCTCTCGGCCTCGCCGCGCGAGAGGTTCGGATCGCCGGGGCCCGCACTGGAGCGCGTCGGTTGCGGCGGTCCCGGCGCGGGCTGCGGCTCGCCCTCGTCCTGGTCGTCCTCGCCGCCGCCGGAGTCGTCTTCCCCACCGCCGCCACCGCCAGCTTCACTCGGCGGCGGCTCGCCAAGCAGGCGCTGGGCAAGCTCCAGGTTCCACTTCGCGTCGCGGTCCGCGGGGTCGAGCAGGAGCGCGCGCTTGTACTGCGCGATCGCTCGATGCAGACGCGCCGTGCGCTCCTCGCTCTCAGACGAATCGGTGAAGGCGGGCTCCAGCTCCGTGTTCCCGATGTTGTAGTGAGCCCGCTCGCCCAGAATCCGGTCCGACCCGGGAAGCGCCGCCACCAGGTGCGGCCGCGCCTCGTCGAATTGCCTCAGCCGCAGAAGCGCCGTCCCCAGGTTGTAGCGCGCGACTCCCGACGTATCCCCGCCCTCCACCGCCCGCGCATACCCCTCCGCCGCCTGCCGCACCTCGCCGCGCCTGTACTGCGCATTCGGCGACTCCGCACACCCCCCGAGCAGCATGATCAGCAAGACTCCGCCCCACGAACGCACGCCCAGAAGAGAACGAATCTGCCGCCACGCACGCCGACCACTCCCCCTCCCCCACCCTGCGCCCCCGCAGGCGGGGGAGG
>DASWNZ010000253.1:0-2684 GCA_036398975.1 Longimicrobium sp. | reverse complement strand
CGAACTGCAGGTTGGGGCTGGACGAGATGTTGTACTGGTCCGACTTCGGCCGCCGCTGGAGCGGGTCGCCCGGATCGAACGAGCTCCCCTGGGCGCTCACGCCCAGGGTGAGCGTCGCGTCGTTGTACCAGCGCCGCTGGTCCGCCGATGCGGCCGGAAAGAAGGTGAACGGCTCGATCGTGAGGCCCAGGCTGGGGTTCAGCGACACGTCGTCGTTCGCCAGCGACTGCCGGCGCCCCACGGTCATGTTGAAGTTGCCCCAGTCCAGCTCGCGTGTGACGGCCAGGCTGGAGTTGAGGTCCTGCGTCTGGCGGAGCGGGTCGACCGTGCGGTTGCGCTCGAAGCTGCTGTTCTGGGCGTAGTCCAGCGACGCGTTCAGCGAGGTGCGCTCGTTGGGGCGCCAGCTGGTGCTGCCGTTGAGCGTGTACGTGGTGGTCCCCTCGTTGAGGGCGTAGCGCGTCACCCCCACGCGCCCGTCCAGGAACCGCCGCCGCACGCGGTAGTCCAGGTTGCCGGCAAGCTGTGTGTACGTTCCGCTTCGCCACCCCGTGGCCAGCGACGCGCCCATGTACGGGTTGATCGCCCAATAGTAGCCCACGTTGCTGATCTCGCGCCCGGTCCCCCGGTCGTTGCGGCCGGGCGAGTGGGTGCGGAAGATGTCGTTCAGCTCGAACTGCGGCACCAGGAATCCGCTGCGCCGCCCCTTCTCCAGGTCCTGCACGATGAAGGGGAGCGCCATCACCGGCACGTTGCGGAAGTACAGGTACGCGGGGCGGCCCACCAGGATGCGGTTGCGGATCACCATGATCCGGTCCGCCTTGAAGTGGTACGCCGGCTCCGGCCGGTCGTCCGAGGTGAACTCGCTGCCGCGCGCGTAGATCCGCCGCCCCTGGTCCTCCGCGGTCACGTCGCCGCGCACCAGCCAGGTGGCGTTGTCGGTGATCTTGGTCTGCGCGCCGCGCACCGAAGAGCGCTTGTTGGCGAGGTCGTAGTACATCGTCTCGCCGGAGATCGGCTCTCCCTCGCCGGAGACGCGCGGGGTTCCGTACGCGGCCACGAAGTCGGTGCGCTCCTGGTACACCAGGGAGTCGCGCGCCACCAGCGTCGTCCCCTCGCGCGTCACCTGCGGGTCGCCGCGCAGGCGCAGGATGCGCTCGGTGCCGTCGAACTGCGCGCTGTCTCCCGCGTACTCCACCGGGACGTAGCCGCTCAGCTTCAACAGCCGGTCCACCAGCGTGTCGGCCGGGAGAGAGCGCGCGGAGGTGTCTCGGCGTGCCGTGTCGCGCCGGGCGCTGTCGCGGCGCACGGGCGGCGTGGTGTCGCGCCGCACGAGCCCGGTGGGGACGGTGTCGAGCTCCTCCCACGCCGGACGCGCCAGGGCCCACCCGCGGGCGCCGGGGCCGCGGGCGGCCTGCAGGGCGGGGATGGAAAGCGCCGCCGCGGCGGCACATGCTAGAACGACTGCTCTATGATTCACGCGTTCGCTGCGAAAGGGGTACGGCCTGAAAGGTGGCTGTGCCGGGCGCGGAGCGGAACCCGTCCGCGCCCCGCCCTCACCGATTCTTCACGCGCTCGCCGCGGTCGCGGCCGCCCGGCGCCGCGTCACCATCCTCGAAAGCACGATGCTGAACTCGTAGAGGAAGACGAGCGGCACCATCATCATCAGCGTCAGCGTGATCACGTCGCCGGGGGTGAGCAGCGACGCCACCACGGTGATGATGAGGATGGCGTGCTTGCGCTTCGACGCCAGGAACTCCGGCGTCACCAGCCCCAGCGCGCTGAGGATCAGGATCACCACGGGAAGCTCGAACACGGTCCCGAACGCCAGCAGAACGCGCGTGACCACGTCCAGGTACGGCCCAATGGTGATGGCCTGCTCCAGCGCCTCGGTCTGGAAGCCCATGGTGAACTTGAGCGTCATCGGCAGCACCACCGTGTACGCCGACCACACCCCCAGCCCAAAGAGCACGAGCCCCATGTACAGCGACGGCACGATCACCCGCTTCTCGTGCGGAAGGAGCGCCGGCCCAAAGAACGCCCACACCTGGTAGATCAGTACGGGCGAGGCGAGGAGGAGCCCCACCACGATCGCCAGCTTCACCGTGATGAAGAACGGGTCGGTGGGGCTCAGGTACTTGAGCCTGCTGCCGTGCAGGAACGGTTCAATCGGGTCGATGAGGATGCCGAGCACGTTCAGCTTCATCACCAGCATGAACCCGACTCCCGCCCCCACCACGACGGCGAGGAGGCTCCACAGCAGCCTCCAGCGCAGCTCCTCCAGGTGGTCCAGGAACGGCATCTCGTCGCCGCTCGGGTTCTTCCTCTTCAGCATCCGTGCTCCGAATATGTACAGTACCACGTCCGCCCGCGCGGACCCGAGTCGTAGGGGCGTGATTCATCACGCCCGCCCTCCGCCGCCGTTCGACCCCTGCGGCGCCCCACCAGATTCCGTAGGGGCAGACCTGCGTGTCTGCCCGTGCCCGATGCAGGCCGTAGCCCGTTCCAGGAGCGAATGCATTCGCCGCTGGAACCACACGAAGTCCACCGTCGCGGATGCCGGCGTGCACCCCCTTTTTGTCATCCTGAGGGAGCCGCCCGGCCAAAGCCCGCTCATCACCGAACTCGTGCGGCGACCAAAGGATCTAGCCGGCGTGGCAAGAGGCCTGCGCCGACCCGCCGGCCCC
>DASWNZ010000252.1:0-11632 GCA_036398975.1 Longimicrobium sp. | reverse complement strand
GCCCAGGCGGTGGGACGCGCGCAACCCGCCATCGACACCGTCGAGCAGGTGCTGCAGCAGGTGGCCGAGCGCGTCACCGGCGTGGACGAGCGCGCCGCCGCCTCGTGGGCTCAGGCGGCGGAGAGCGTCAACAGCCGCCTTTCCGCGGCCGTCGAGGCGCTGCGCGAAGCCGCCGCCCGCGCCGCCGAGCCCGCCCAGATGACGGCGTATGCGGGCGAGGGGCGCGACCCCGAGGTCAGCGCCCTGCTGCGCCGCATCGCGGGGGCGCTGGAGCGGGAGAGCGGCCCCACGCGGGTCCAGCTCGCCCTGTCGCAGGCCGCCGGCACCCTCGCCGCGCTCGGGCTGGGGTACGGCCTGTACGTGGGCGGACGGGCCCTGCTCCCGCTCCTCGGCTGGAGCTAGCGATGCGCTACGGCATGGGAGAAGAGGAGGGCGATGGCGGCCCGTGGCCGGCCTTCGCCGACCTGCTGGCCGCCACCACCCTCCTCTTCCTGATCCTCTTCGCGGCGCTCGCCGTCCCGGCCATCCAGCGCGCCGGCCAGGCGGATGCGCAGGCGTCGAACCTGGCGCGCATCGAGGCGGCGCTCGCCGGGGCCGCGGACCGGCGCGTGGCCGTGCAGCGCGTGGGAGACTACGTGCTGGTGCGCATCGCCGAGGAGGCCACCTTTCCCCGCAACGAGTACGCGCTCGCCCGCCTCAAGCCCGAGGGAAGGGCGATCCTGCACGACTTCGGGCGCTTCCTGCACGGCGGGCTGGTGAACGAGATCGACCAGGTGCAGGTGGTCGGCCACACCAGCAGCGAGGGGAGCGACGAGCGCAACTGGGAGCTGAGCGCGGCGCGCGCCGCCACCGTGGCGCTCTTTCTGATCGACAGCGCCGGCGTCCCCGCCTGCCGCGTGTCGGCGCTGGGGCGCAGCCACTACTACCCGGTGCGTCCCGACCGCGCCCGCGCCGGCGCCGAGGCCGACCCCGCGGACCGCCGCATCGAGCTGGAGATCCGCCCGCAGCTTCCCGGCGACAGCGTGCAGCGCCGCCGCCGCGACGCCTGTGTGGAGATCCGCCGGTGACCACCGCCGCCGCCCTTCGCGGCCGCCTGGACGTGTCCGACGAGGCGCGCCGCCACCTCGTCCGCGTGGAGACCGAGGCCCGCGCGCTCCTGGCCGCGCTCGGCGCGCGCAGCGCCGACGACCCCGCCCTCGCCGCACCGGCCTCCGCCCTGACCGAGTTCATGGACGGCGCCAGGAGCCCCATTCGACGTGCCCTCACGCGGCGGGGGGCCGAGCTGGCCGCGGGCGGGCTGGCGCGCAGGTCGCTCGACCACGCCTGGAACGCGGTCCGCGGGCGCGCCACCCGCGCCATCGAGCGCTACGACTCGGCGGTGGAGCTGGAGCGCGTGCTGAGCCGCCTGCGCGACCGCTTCGCCGAGCGCCTGCCCTGGCACCTGGCGCGCGCCCTGGAAGCCGCCGGCGTGGACCAGGGCGGACTCCGCACTCGCGAAACCGCTTGGCTGCGCGCCCGCCGCGCGCGGCTGGAGCGGCTGGAGCAGGATCTCGCCGCGGCCGAGCGCCGCCTCCCCACGCACGTGGACGAGCCGCTGGAGGTGAAGCGCTGGCCCGAAGCCGTCTCGCGCGCGGAGCTCGCCGCGGCCGTCGAGGAAGCCGGACGTGCCATGAGCCCGTCTCCCGCCGGACCCGGTGCGCTGCGGGCCCTCTCCGCGCGGCACCTGGAGCGCCTGCGCGGCCATTCGGGAGCGGGACGCCCGCCCCCGGCCCTCGATGAGATGGCGGCCCGCGAATCGGTTACGCTGGTGGACGAGGGACACGCGCCCGCCGCCTCCGATCTCGACGCGTGGGGCACCCTGCTCCGCCACGCATCGCGGAACCGGGCTCCCTCCCCTGCCCCGCCGCGATCGGCGGAGACTCGCAACACCGCGCCCGCATCCACCCTGTACGTCGTCCCGCTCTTCGGCCCCTACGTCCTCATCCGCATGGGCGAAGGATGGCCGGTGCAGGTGCGGGGGCGCGGCGTGCGCTGCGGCGCGCGGGCCGAGTGCGTGGCCGCCATCCCTCCCGGCGCCGATGCGGTGACCCTGCACCCCGATGCCTGGGCGGGCCCTCTCTTCGACCTCCCGGCCGGCACCGGCGGCCACTGGCTTGAAACCGCCACCCCGGCCTTCATCGTCCCCTTCGCCCGCATCACCACCGACCGCTGGCTGGCCGAAGTGGTATCACGCGGCGCCCTTCGTGCGGGAACCTCCCCCGCGTGGGAACGCCTGCCGCGGCACAAGCGCGCCTCGCTCCGCATCCTCGCCCCCGCCGCCACCGCCGCATCGGATGCGGTGCTCGCCGCCGGGAAGCCGGTCCGGACGGAAAAGGCGTTCAGCTGGCAGACGCGCGTGGTGCCGCTCCCGCTGAGCGACCTGACGCAGGGCTGGCTGCGCACCGCCTCCACCGAAGCTGGCGAGCGCGCGGTGCGGCACGAGCACGCCTTCTTCCGCGCGCTGGAGACCCGCACCACCGCCCGCTCTCCGCGCTGCTTGGGCCGCCCCGCGCAGGGCCCCGGCTATCTCTATGCGCCGCCGACCGCCCTCCCCCTCGCGTCCTCCGCCCCGCTGCGGGCCTGGCGCGACCACGATCCCCGTGCACTGGTCACCGCGGCCGCGCGTCTGTGGCGCGATCTCTCGGCGTTCGATCTCGGGCTTGGTCTGTACCACCCCGCCACCATTGGCTATCGAGTGGCCGAGCCCGGCGCACTGTACGCAGTGGCGCTGGCCGCCCCGCTGGGCACCCTGCTCGGAAGGCCGTACCGCCTCCTCCCCCCCGACATCCCCCCTCTGGACCGCCTGGGCCGCGTGCCGCCGCACCCGTCCCAAACCTCCGAAACGCCCGCCAGCCGCGAAACCGAGGCGGCGCTTTTCGCGGTGTACGCCCTGGACCTGCTCGCGGAGGCGCCGATGCAAGGCGCGCCGCGGGATTGGGACGAGTTCGTCGCCTGGCTCGCGGATCCGCAGCGGACGTTCCGTGAACCCGAGATGGCGGCTGGCCTCGTCCACGGACTCGCCGCCGGATCATCTGACGACCTGGCACTCCGGGTCGCGGCGCTTGCCGGGGAAGGTGGAACGACGCCGGGATCCGGCCGGCGCGAGTGATTTCTTCTCGCACGGAGGCATCAGACTGAGTTCCATATCGCGGCCCCGCCTCGGCTGGATTAGAGCCTCTTGTCGTGCACGCCGATCCCATCGACCTTGTGCGCGTCCCGCGGCTCCTATCCCCCTCGGCCATTCGCGCCCCGTGGATCCCTCACCGCACGCAGGTCCCGCGCTGGCGCGCAGGCTGGGGCTGTTCGACGCCACGATGATCGTGATGGGCGGCATCGTGGGGAGCGGCATCTTCGTGACGCCGTACGTGGTCGCGCGGCAGGTGCACACGCCCGCGCTCATCGTGGGCGCGTGGCTGGCGGGCGGACTGGTCGCGCTGGCGGGCGCCTTCGTGTACGCGGAGCTCGCGGCGCGGCGGCCGCACGTGGGCGGGCAGTACGCCTACCTGCGCGATGCCTTTCATCCCGCCGTGGCGTTCGTCTACGGGTGGGCGCTGCTGCTGGTGATCCAGACGGGCGGGATGGCGGCGGTCGCCGTGACTTTTGCGCGCTACTTCCGCGAGGTCACGCACCTGCCGCTGGCGGAGCCCGTCGTGGCGGCGCTGGGGATCGCGCTGCTGGTGGCCGTCAACTGCATGGGCGTGCGCTCCGGCAGCACGGTGCAGAACGGGCTGATGATCCTGAAGATCGTGGCGATCGTGGGGCTGATCGCGGCCGGCCTGGTCTTCGTGGCGCCGGACGCGGGCGCCGCGCCGGCTCCCGCCACCGCGCCTTCGGGGAGCCTGCTGCTGGCGTTCGGAGCTGCGATGACGCCCGTGATGTTCTCGTACGGCGGATGGCAGACGGCCAGCTTCGTGGCCGGCGAGATGCGCGACCCGCGGCGGGACCTCGCGCGCGGGCTGCTGATCGGCGTGGCGGGGGTGATCGCGCTGTACGTTGGGGTCACGCTGGCGTGCGTCCATGCGCTCG
The DNA here is from genome assembly GCA_036398975.1 of Longimicrobium sp. GTDB lineage: Bacteria > Gemmatimonadota > Gemmatimonadetes > Longimicrobiales > Longimicrobiaceae > Longimicrobium. The sequence continues at coordinate 7,567 of DASWNZ010000252.1, read as the reverse complement.
GCGCAGGTGGCCTGGCGGCGACTACCACCCCGGCTTCCAGCGTGATGCGCCTGGCGTTCGGCGAACGCGGCGCGGCGCTGATCGCGGCGGGGATCGCCATCAGCACGCTCGGTTTCCTGAGCCAGGGGATGCTCACGGCCCCGCGCGTGTACTTCGCCATGGCGGCGGACGGCGTTTTCTTCCGTTCCGTGGCGCGGGTGTCGCCGCGCACGCGCGCGCCGGTGGTGGCCGTGGCGCTGCAGGGCGTGCTGTCGCTGCTCATCGCCCTCACCGGCACGTACGAGCAGATCCTGGGCTACGTCGTGGCGGTGGACTGGGTCTTCTTTGCGCTGACGGGCGCCGCGCTCTTCGTCTTCCGCCGCCGCGAGGGTGAGGCCGACGGCGGCGCGCGCGTGCCCGGCCACCCGGTGACGACCGCGCTCTTCGTGGCCGCGGCGGCGCTCATCGTGGTCAGCACCGTCCTCGACGCACCGGTGAACAGCGCGGTCGGGCTTGGGATCATGCTCGCCGGCCTCCCCGTCTACGCGCTCTGGCGGCGCCGGGCGGCGTGACGGGCTCCGAGTACCTCCGCTGGGCCAAGATGCGCCCGCCTGCCCGCTTTGACCTCACCTCCAGCGGCGTGCCGTACCTCCCGCTCCGCGACCTCGGCGTCACCATCGACGACCTGGAGATCAGCGGAACGGGCGCGTACGGCTACGTGCCGCTCCAGCAGGCCATCGCGGCGCGATACCGGGTGGACGTGTCGTGCGTCGCATCTGCGATGGGCGCGTCGATGGCCAACCTTCTCGCGCTGGCGGCCGTCGTGCGGCCGGGCGACGAAGTCCTCATCGAGCATCCCACGTACGAGCCGCTGATCGCCGCGGCCCGCTGGTTGGGCGCGGAGGTGCGCTCCTTCGCCCGCAGCGCCGATGACGGCTTCCGGCTGGACCCGGCGGAGGTGGAGCGGCGGATGACGGACCGCACGCGCGCCATCGTCATCACCAATCTCCACAATCCCAGCAGCGCCCTCGCGGACGACGACACGCTCCGCCAGATCGGCGAGATCGCGGCGCCGACCGGCGCGCGCGTCATCGTGGACGAGGTCTACCTCGATGCGCTCTGGGAGCCCGCGCCGCGTACCTCCTTTCACCTGGGCGAGACGTTCATCGCCACCAACAGCCTCACCAAGGTCTACGGCCTCAACGGCCTGCGCTGCGGCTGGATCCTCGCCGCGCCGGAGATCATTGAGCGCGCCTGGCGCCTGACCGAGCTGTTCAACAACATCGGCGTCCACGCGGCGGAGCGGCTGAGCCTGGCCGCCTTCCAGAAGCTGGACGCCATCGCCCTCCGCTCGCGCACCCTGCTGGACGCCAACACCGCCGCGCTGAACGAGTTTTACGCTGCGCACGCGGACATCCTGGACGTCCGCCCGCACGCGCGCGGCACCGTATCCTTCCCTCGCCTCCGCAGCGGGGACGCGGACGCGCTTTGCGATCTGCTGACGTCACGGTACGAGACGGCCGTGGTGCCCGGCCGCTTCTTCGGCATGCCGGACCATCTGCGGATCGGCCTCGGCGCGGAGCCGGCGACGTTCGGCGCAGGGTTGGAGCGCCTGGGCCGTGCGCTGCACGAGCCCTCCCGGTGACCCGCCGGCACCTCATCGAGAGAATCGCGCGGGGCGTGCCCGCACCGGTTTCCCGGCCGGTCGGCCCGTGCGGGGTCCCACACGTCTAATCTCACGTGGCGCTCATCCGCGCTCGCGGTACGTTCCGGGCCGTGGGGGTGAGACGCCGGCGCAAGCCTGCCCGGCACACCGAAGCACCTCCGCGCGCACGTGGCCCGATGGCGAAGGACCGGCCGCCCCGCCAATGACGCCCGCCTCCAGGAGGGATACCCGATGCGCCTGCGCTACCTTGCCCTCGCCGCGTCCCTGCTCGCGGCAGCCGCCTGCGACCGCGGTGAGCCGAATCCGCTGGCCGCCCCCGCGGAACCCCGGCGCGAGTCAGCGCCCGGGTGGTGGTGGCTGTACGACAACCAGGAGCCTACGGAGATCCTGGACGCCACCGGCGGGTGGGAAGTGAGTACCCGCTTCACCAGCGCCAAGCGTGGCCGCGTGCTCGGCTTCCACTTCTGGCGCGCCCCGGGCGAGGACGGCTTCAATTACCCCCGGCTCTGGACCGACGACGGAACGCTGCTCGCGGAGAGCGGGCATTTCGGCAGTGGCACCGGGTGGTCTACCATCTTGCTGGCCGAACCGGTGTACATCGACGCCAACACGCCGTACCACGTGTCGGTGAACACCAACGTCCGGCAGGCGAAGACGGGCGGTGGATACGTGTTCTACGGACCGCTGAGCAAGGGCGCGCTGTACTCCAGCGGCGGGGCCTACGGCCAGCCCGCCGGCGCGTTCCCCATCAACCCCAGCGCCAGCTACTTCTTCATCGACGTGGTCTTCGAGGAAAAGGAGTGGCCGGACCTGTACGTCAGCCACATCTCTCCGCGCAACTCGCCCGACACCTACATCGAGGTGTGCAACTGGCGTGGGCCGGCGGGCGCCACGTACACCCGGTACGAGCACCGGCAGGTGAACCCCCGTACCGGGGAGGTCGTGACGATCACGCCCCCGGTGGAGATTCCGACCCCGCCGCTGAGTACGAACGAGTGCACGAGAGTCGTGCCACCCGCACCCGACCCATCGGCGATCGGGTACAAGCACCTGTACGAAGCAATCGTGGACGCGCACGGCACCGTGCGAGAGTCCAACGAGGCGAACAACAAACACACCCTCGAGTGGCAGCGTTACCCATAAGCTGGAAAGCCGACGGAGACCGAAAAGCCTCCCACAGAGGGCACGGAGGAAACTACGAGCCACAGAAAAGAACACTTTTGCTGTTCTCTCTGTGGCTCTGTGTCTCTGTGTGAGCCATGCAGTTGCCGTTCGCCGCGTTTACAGACGCCTCCCCATTGCGTCGGATCTCGCCTTGTGCCAGCCGCGCAGGCTGAGCCGCTCCGCCTGCTCCAGCAAGCCGTTCAAGCGCGCCGATGGCCTCTCCACGGCGGCATCGGCGGTCTCGGGCAGCTCGGTGCGCAGGGTCTCCTCTACGATCTGGCGCAGGAGGGCGAACTCCCGCCGCAACGCCCTCTCGTCCAACCCGATGCGTGCCCGCTGGGCGCCGTGAAGGTCCGGGATGAGGCGCTGGATCTCGGTGCCATCGCGCATGAGCCTGGGCTCGCCGCCGCCCTGATCGAGCACGACGAGCGAGTTGCCGATGGCCACCAGAAAGGTGGCGGTGTGATCCTCCAGCTTGGCGCGGTCCAGCTTCCGCGCCGCAGTCGTGAGTGGATCGGTGGGTGAGGCGCGCGCGCAAACCGCGTACGATGTCGTCCACGTAGCGGGTGAGCGCGTCGCCCACGTCGCCGAGGCGCGGGACCAGCAACCACAGGACCGTGTCAGGTTCGGGGAGCGGCTGCAGGTCCGCGCGTTCGCCGGCTCCTGCGTGACGGGGAGCCAGAGCGAGAAGCAGGACCCTTTGCCCAGGCAACTGCGCACCGACAGGTCTCCGTCTATCAGGCGAGCAAGCCTGCGCGCGATGGTGAGGCCCAGCCCGGTACCGCCGCTCTCGCGCGTGTAGCCGCCGTGCGCCTGCACGAACGGCTCGAACATCTCCGCCAGCTTCTCCGGCGCGATGCCGATACGGTGTCCTCCACGCCCACCCGCAGCCACGGCCCCGCACCGGACAGGTGCAACCCCTCGTCCGCACAGTCCATGGCCGCGCAGCTGACGGTGACCGTCCCTCGGTGAACTTGACCGCGTTGGAAAGGAGGTTGAGCAGGATCTGCTTCACCCGGTCCGGGTCCGCCCAGTAGGTGGCGTCCGAGTCGCCGGGCACGTGGTTGACCAGCTCGATCCCGCGCTCCGCGGCCTGCGGAGCCACCAGGGGGAGGGTGTCGCGCAGGGTTTCCGCGATGCGCGCACGCTCTGGAGCGACGGCGATCTGGCCGGACTCCACCTTGGCCAGGTCGAGCACTTCGTTGATGAGCCCCAGCAGGTGCATGCTGCTGGCGGCGATGCGGCCCAGGTTCGCCTTCTGCGGCTCGGTGACGGGGCCGGGAATCCCAATCTCCAGCAGCGTCGTGTACCCCACGATGGCGTTGATGGGCGTGCGAAGCTCGTGGCTCATCCCTGCCAGGAACTCGCTCTTGGCGCGGTTCGCGGGCGTCCGCCTCGGCACGCGCCGCTTCGCCTTCCAGGAGCAGCCGCTCGACCTGGCGCTTCCCCACGATGACCTCCGTCACGTCCACGCCGTGGACGAAGATACCAGAGCGGGTGCCGTCCGCACCGGCGAGGGTCTGGAAGACGAAGTCCACGTGGCGCTCCACCGGCTCCGCTCAAGGCTCCTGCACCAGGCTCAGGGGACCGGCCGCCCGGTGAACGGCTCTCCCGTCGCCAACACCCGGTCCAGCAGATCAACGAAGCCCTGCTCCGCGATTTCCGGAAGCGCCTCGGCCACGGTGAGTCCGAGCCGCGCGCGCCCTTCGACGAGCCGGCCGTACGCATCATTGACCTGTTCGAAGCGGTGCTTCGGCCCCCGCAGCACGGCGAGGAACGCCGGCGCATGGTCCACGATCGCGCGGAGCTGCGAGCGCTCGGCCTCCAGCCGGGTGCGTTCCAGCTCCAGATCCCGCACCAGGGCCTGCCGCTCGCGCTCCGCCTCGCGCTGCGCGGTCACGTCGCTGAAGAGCAGGGCGACGCAACGCTCCGCGGCGTCTCCCACCCGAAAGGCGTACACGTCGAACCACCGCCCCATCGCCACCGAGCCGCTCTCAAAGCGAAGCGGCTCGCCCGTGAGCGCGACCCGGGCATAGGTGTCGATCCAGTGCTGCTCCAGCGCCGGCACGGTCTCGCGCGCCGTGCGACCGGCGGCATCGAAAAGGCCGGTCTGCTTCACGAACGCGGGGTTGGTCTCTAGGAAGAGGTAGTCCACGGGGCGGTTCTCCTCGTCGAAGAGGACCCGCAGCACGCAGAACCCTTACGGTCGATGGAGTCGAAGAGGTAGCGATAGCGGGCGCGCTCAGCCTCGGCTTCCTCCGTCCGCTCCTCGAGCTGGGCCGCGACCGCCTGCAGCTCCTCCGCTTGCATCTCCAGCTCGACGGTCTGCTCCTGGAGCTGCTGGTTCGCCCCAGTCAACGCGGCGCCGAGCTCCTCCGCCCGGCGCCGTACCTCCTCGCTTTCTGCGTGGTCGCTGGTGAGCCGGTCGTACGCGCTGGCGAGCCGCACTCGCTCCGTCAGGTCCTCACGCAGTGGATGAGGTACGCGATGCACCCGGTCTCCGGATCGCGGACCGGCGTGTTGAGCGGGCTCCAGTAACGCTCCTCCCAGCTACCGTCGGGCCGCAGGATGGGGAACGGCTGCACCGCCATCGCGTCGGACTCGCCGGTGGCCACGGCACGGTCGAGCGAGGCGCGCAGGTTCCGCTCGCCCGTTGCGTCGGGCACATGGGCGGGTCCGGAAACGCGTCGAACATCGCTTGTCCGACGATGCCGCGCGATCCACCGCGCGTGGTCAGCGTCGCGCGCAGGTACTCGTCGCTTGCGCCCACGATGGTGTGCGCGGCGCGTCGGCGCGCAACACCAGAAACAGGCCCGGGGCCGCCTCGAAGAGCGCGCGGAATCCGGCCCGAGCTCCGTGCGAACCTGCGCCGCTGCGCGAGCCGGTTCCCCGCTCGGGGGGTGGTTGTCCATGCGAAACGGCTCTCCGGGTGGAACGGCGGCCGAGCGGCCCGTTGTGTCGGTGGCCGCCTGCGCAAGTTTACCGCCGTGGTCATACTAACACGTTTCCGCGGCAGCGCGTTACATTGGAGAGCGGGTGTGAACTCCTCCTGCAACTATGCGTCGGCTTACGCGGGGAGTCGCGGCACGTAGACCGAGCCGCTCGTCTCGACCACCCTGTTCGCGACGTACGCGCGGAGACGTACAGAACTGAGGCGAGCAGCGCCGACTAGCCAAGGCACGGATCAACCCTGATTGCCGATTCAGGCCGAAGAATATGGAGGGACAGAACACCTGAACGAGATTTCCTCAGCTTTGCGTGAGTGCTTCCCAAATGCCTACCGGATGCCTGTCAATCCTCGATTACGGCAGTCAAGAGCGGGCGCGGCTCATAGCGCGCGATTACCTCCCAGCACAATTCCGTATCTTCGAAATCCCGGCATGAGACGCCGTAAAGGCTCCCGTCCGGAACGCGCCACATGCGATGACGGATGGCGCCCTCCGACTCAAATAGGAGCGTCCCCCCCGGATGCGCCTCCAATCTCCCGCGCACAACTCGAATGCGCATGACCTCTCCGTGGTAGAGTGGCCGCAGCGAGCCGTATTCGAAGCGCTTGCATTTGGCGTCGACTACATCGTTCCAGGTAGAGCAGATCACCATCACGTCGCGCCGGTCCCACGCCTCGCTGCTCACGCGGGCCGCAATCGCACTGGGCGACACGCCAATCGCGGTTTCCACGCATGCCAACATCCCGCCGGGGCGCCCGCACAGGTTCACGCGGTACACCCCCTCTTTTTCGCGGTACCAGTGCCGGATCACACTGAACTCCTGCACTGCGGGCGCGTCGGCGTCCTGGGGACCGTACCGGCTCTCCCATGCCGCAGCTATTTCACTTACGGAGGCCGGGAGGGTCGTGGACGCTATAAGCCGAGTGGCCGACATCACCCGTCCGCCAGCGAGCTCGTACCGCAGCCCCATGGTCCCGGCGTGGTGCGTGCGACAGTCGGTGATGCCGTCCTTGTCCCTGCACTCTACATCTAGGCTCAGCAACTTGAGGGTCCGGTTCGCGTCCGCAGCCGGCATCCCCACACGAATCGGGCCGACCGCCGCCAGCGACGCGGGCGCGGCGGGCGGCTCCGCCCAGCACGCGGCGAGCACCGCGAGGACGAGTACCAGAAGGCCGCGGCACCTCACGGGTTCCATATTGCCGAAGCGTAGCAGTCGCCTGGAGCAACGGCCCTCCATTCCCTCGCCTGATACGCAATCCGCTCCGCCTCTGACTCGGGCAGTGGGGGCATGACCATCGTCCACATGCGGCCTGCGGACTCAGTGTCTTCGAACTTCACCAGCGCGTCGTAATGCTGGAACTGCAGGGCCAGCGCCTCGATCCGGGTCCTATCCGCGCATGAGATCGTCAGCTCATAATCCCGGGCTTCCCGTCGTAGCATAAGCGCTGAGAGCGCCGCGACGACCGCGACACTGCAGGCCAGCACCACCGTTGGCCGAAGCCGGGTCGGGCGCACGGTTGGCGCGGGTTCGAACGCCTGGCTACTCACGCCCAACGCCGCTTCCCCCCGCAGCACCGCCTCTATTGCATTCTCGACCCCCGCCGACCCGATGCGCGGCTTCGCGTTCTCCGGTGGAGGCGGAAGCTCGACTTCCTCTGGCGTGTCGGCCCGGGCCAGCGCGCGCCGCACGACCGCTGTCCAGGCCAGTACGTGCGCCGCCGCGTGTGCGTCTGCCTTCGCCCGGCGCTGGCCGAACGCCGCCGCCAGTACCGGGTGCGCGTCCAGGCGATCCTGATGCGCACGGGCTTCT
>DASWNZ010000251.1:0-20956 GCA_036398975.1 Longimicrobium sp. | reverse complement strand
CCCCCAGGCAGTTTTGGGGGAGGGGGATGCGTCGCGGAGCGACGCTGGGGGTGGGGGACCGGGTTGTCCAAATCGCGCGCCGCGTCTATATTGTTGGGCTGTGCACCTCCCGCTCGCCCGTGCCGTCGCGCGGGCGGCGGTTTTCGTCTTATCCAGGTGGCGCCGATGTTCGACCAGCTCAGCGACAAGCTCGAAGGCGTATTTTCCGGCCTGCGGCAGCGTGGAGTCCTCACGGAGCCCATGATCCGCGAAGGGCTCCGGGAGATCCGCCGCGTCCTGCTGGAGGCCGACGTCAACTACCAGGTCACGCGCGACTTCATGAAGCGCGTGGAAGAGAAGGCGCTGGGCGAGCGCGTCCTGAAGTCGGTCACGCCGGGGCAGCAGATCGTCAAGGTGGTGCACGAGGAGCTGACCTCCATGCTCGGCGAGAAGCGCTCGCCGCTGGCGCTGGCGCCGCTCCCCCCCACCGTCATCATGATGGTGGGGCTGCAGGGCTCGGGTAAGACGACCACCGCCGGCAAGATCGCGCGGCGCATGAAGCGCGAGATGCGCCAGACGCGCCTGGTGGCCTGCGACGTCTACCGCCCCGCCGCCGTGGAGCAGCTCCAGACGCTGGGCGAGCAGGTGGGCGTTCCCGTCTACGCCGAGCCGGGCTCCACCGACGTGGTGGGCATCGCGCGCCGCGCGCTGGAGCTGGCCAAGAGCGAGCGCGACCGCGTGGTCATCTTCGACACCGCAGGCCGCCTGCAGATCGACGAGGAGCTGATGGACGAGCTCCGCCGCCTCAAGGAAGCCGTCGGGCCGCACGAGATCCTCTTCGTGGCGGACGGCATGATCGGCCAGGAGTCGGTGAACGTGGCCAAGGGCTTCGACGACGCGCTGGACGTCACGGGCGTGGTGCTCACCAAGATGGACGGCGACGCCCGCGGCGGCGCGGCCCTCTCCATCTTCGGCGTCACCGGCAAGCCCATCAAGTTTCTGGGCGTGGGCGAGAAGCTGGACGGGCTGGAGGAGTTCCACCCGGAGCGGATGGCCGGGCGCATCCTGCAGCAGGGCGACGTGCTCTCGCTGGTGGAGAAGGCGGAGCGCGCGTTCGACAAGGACGAGGCCGCCAAGCTCGAGAAGAAGATGATGGGCGCGGGGCGGTTCGACCTGGAGGACTTCCTGGTCGCGCTGCGCCAGTTCCAGAACCTGGGGCCGCTGGAGAACCTGCTGAAGCTGATCCCGGGCGTGAACAACAAGATGTTGAAGAACGTCAAGGTCGATCCCAAGCAGTTCAAGCACATCGAGGCGATCATCCTGTCGATGACCCCGCAGGAGCGCCGCCGCCCCGAGATGCTCAACGGCCCGCGCCGCGCCCGCATCGCCCGCGGCAGCGGCCGCCCGGTCATGGAGATCAACCGTCTCCTGGCGCAGTTCAAGGAGATGCAGAAGTTCATGAAGCAGATGAAGGGGCTGCAGGGGATGATGCCGAAAGGCGGGATGCCCAGGCTGCCGTTCGGGGGCGGGATGCCCCGAATGTAAGTGCCCAGTGCTCAGTGCCCAGTGCCTAGTCGTTGCACTTACTAGGCACTCGGCACTAGGCACTTTGCACTTTGTCGTTTCGATCGTCCGCTCGCACACTGATGCCGGCAAACCGCCGCACGGGCTGGACGCCACCCGATCCACCACCAGGAGTCAGGAATGGCACTCAAGATTCGCCTCCGCCGGATGGGGCGTAAGAAGGCCCCGCACTACCGCATCGTCATCGCGGAAAGCTCCAACGCGCGCGACGGCCGGTTCGTGGCCAACATCGGCCACTACAACCCGACCACCAACCCCATGACTCTCGTGGTCGATCGGGACAAGGCGCTCTTCTGGCTCGGCCAGGGCGCCACGCCCACCGACACGGTCAACTCGCTCCTCAAGAAGGGCGGAGTCTTCCAGCCCGTGCCCGAGGGCGTGGTGGAGAACGTCGCCGCCGCCGCCTCCGGTGCGGTCCAGGGCGCGGGGCGCGCCGCCAAGGGTGCCGCGGGCGCCGTCGCCGGTGCCGCTTCGGCTGCCGCCGGCGTGGTGACGGGCGCTGCCTCCACGGCCGCCGGTGCGGTGACGGACGCCGCTTCGTCGGCTGCCGAGGCGGTGACGGGCGCGGCTTCCAGCGCGGCTTCGGCGGTGGCTGACACGGTCCGCTCCGCCGTCGAGCGGGTGACCGGCGGCGGCGACGACGCCCCCGCGGCCGAGACGGCCGATGCGCCCGCGGCTGAGGCGACCGATGCGCCGGCCGCCGACGCGACCGAAGAGAACGCCGGCTGAGCAGCAGCACAGTGGCAGAGGCCGAGGGGGACTTCCTGATCGTCGGCGCGGTGCAGAAGCCGCACGGCATCAAGGGAGAGGTGTTCGTCCGCGTGGAGACCGACCATCCCACGGACGTCTTCGCCACCGGCCGCGTGGTGCGGCTGGCGGACGCGGACGGGCGCCCCATCGACCGCTCGCTCACCATCGAGCGGGCCCGCCCCTTCAAGGGCGGGCTGCTGCTGAAGGCGGTCGAGATCGGCCCGCGCGACCCGCACGGGCGCGAGTCGGACGTGGACGCGCTGCGGGGGCTCACCCTGGTGATCCCGCGCGGCGAGGCCCGGCCGCTGGACGAGGACGAGGTCTTCCTCCACCAGCTCGTCGGCATGACGGTGGCGGCGGACGAGGGGACGGTGGGGACGGTGCGCGAGCTGTACGACGCGCCCTCCGGCTTCCTGCTGGCGGTGGACCGCCCGGGCAAGGGCGAGCTCCTCATCCCCTTCGTGAAGGCGATGGTCCGCCGCATCGACGTGGAGGCCCGGGTGCTGGAGCTGAACGCTCCGCCGGGGCTCCTGGAGCTGTGAAGCTCCGCGTCAACGTCGTCACCCTCTTCCCGGACTTCTTCCGGGGGCCGCTGGGGCTGAGCATTCCGGCGCGGGCGGCGGCGGCGGGGCTGGTGGAGTACAGGCTGGTGCAGCTGCGCGACTTCACCCACGACCGCCACCAGACGGTGGACGACGCGCCGTTCGGCGGCGGGGCCGGGATGGTGATGAAGCCGGCCCCCTTCTTCGAGGCCGTGGAGTCGCTGGCGCTGGAAGGGCGGGACCGTCCCGAGGGGGCGATCCTCCTGATGTCGGCCCGGGGGAAGAGGTTCACGCACGAGGACGCCGTGCGGCTGTCGCTGGAGCCGGAGATCACCCTGCTGTGCGGCCACTACAAGGACGTGGACCAGCGGGTGGCGGAAGGGCTGGCGACGGAGGAGGTCTGCCTGGGAGACTTCATCGTCTCCGGGGGCGAGATCCCGGCGCTGGCGGTGGTGGACGCGGTGGTCAGGCTCCTTCCCGGAGCCATCAGCGACCACGAGTCCGCCTCCACCGATTCGTTCTACGACGGGTGGCTGAGCCCCCCCTCGTACACGCGCCCCGCGGAGTTTCGCGGGATGGGGGTGCCCCCGGTGCTCCTTTCGGGGGACCACGCGCGCATCGCCGCGTGGCGGCGGGACGAGGCCGAGCGCCTCACCCGCCAGCGGCGGCCCGAGCTGCTGGAGCGGCCGGGAACGAGTTGACGTTGGGGACATACGCCGCGCGCGGTGCGCGGTCCCCTCAACCTCTCACACTTCAACAAACACGAGGATCGAGCGATGCATCCGTTCATGGAGACCCAGAAGGAATATCTGCGTGAGGGCCTTCCGCAGTTCCGCCCCGGCGACACCCTGCGCGTGAACGTGCGGGTTCGCGAGGGCGACAAGGAGCGCATCCAGGCGTTCGAGGGCGTCTGCATCGCGCGCAAGCATGGCGGCGTGCACGAGACGTTCAAGGTCCGCAAGATCTCGGGCGGCGTCGGCGTGGAGCGCACCTTTCCGCTGCACTCCCCGATGCTCGCGAGCATCGAGGTCGTGCGCCAGGGCCGCGTTCGCCGCGCCAAGCTGTACTACCTGCGCAACCTGCGCGGCAAGGCCGCCCGGATCCGCGAGCGGCGCACGGCGCGTCCCGGCGCGAAGTAAGGCAGGGACACAGGGTTGGGAACAGCCACCCGGCGCTTCGGCGGCCGGGTGGCTGTTTCTGTTTCGTGCATTAGAGTCCGCTCGCGCGCCGCAGAACGGGAGCGGGGAGAGCGTAGCACTTCTGCGGGAAGCGGATGGACCGTTTTACTTGTGGGGAATAGGCACATTCGGTACTGTGTGGCTGCCTGCCCTAATCTGTTCACCGCCCGATTCGCCCCGCGAATTCACGCCTCCCCACCTGCGCAATCAATGATGGACATCAGACAGCCGGACAAGGCCGAGGTAATGCCGCAGGAATGGGAATACGTCGGATTCTTCCCGCGCTTCGGCGCGATGACGATAGACACGATCATCGAGCTGGTTTTAATCCTTGTGCTTCTCCACCTTCTCGGCGCGGGCGTAAACGAAGCTACCGGGGTGTCAGACCGGCCCCTGTTGAAGCTGTTGATCGACACAGTTCTTCCAACGATCGCCACGATCCTGTTCTGGAAGCATTGGCGGGCCACGCCAGGGAAAATGTTGATTGGTGCACAGATCGTGGATGTCCGCACCGGCGAAGCCGCTTCAACCTGGCAGCTTACAGCACGGTATCTTGGCTATTACCTGTCCTTGCTACCGCTCGGCCTTGGCTTTTTCTGGGTTCTGTTCGACTCTCGCAAGCAGGGCTGGCACGACAAACTCTCGCGGACGGCAGTGGTGCGTGTCAGGGTGCGGCAGGCGCGTGTCTCTTCGCCAGCCTTGAACCAGCACCGGCAAGGTGCGAGGGAGTGGACGCTTCCAGAGCCTCCGCCGTCCAGGTCAGCGGGAGGAGTATGGGTGCATCCTACTGCGGCAGAAGGGTGTCCCACACTCGTTCAGGTCACGCCGCAAGAGATACGGCTGGCGACCATCGCCAGCTCCTATATCGACACCGCAGTCTTCGCATTGTCACGAGGTGAACCGGTACCGGCGCAGCACATTCCGCTCGGTGCAGTTGAGAGCATCTACGGCGACGAGGAATCTTCGGAACTTACGATCTCATACCGGGTCGCACCCGCCGGGACCGAACAGGTCGCGGTCCCTCTAGCGGGCGCGGCCGAGCGGATGGAATTGCTCTCGGTGCTTGCACGCATGCTCGGACCGGGGTGGCACGCCCGGAGAGTAAGGACGAGCCGGTTCGCTAATGCATGGCAGATCCTGCTGTTGATGGGTGTCGTGTGGCTGTGCTCGTTGGGACTGGAGCATGCCGCTGCGGAGATGGCCAAAGGCGTAGCTCCGGAGATACAGGGCGACAACGTCAAGGAGAAGATTGGGTCGCTGCTCGTGTTCCTGCTTGCAGGGTGGCTCGGTCCGGAAGGTGTGCGCGTATGCGGCTACATTGCGCTGGGTGTATGTGCGCTCCTCCTCGTCGTGGTATCCATCAGCCCTCCTATGCGAATCGAACTGCAACGCGACTGGAGCGCCTGATCTCTCCCGAAACTCTGCGGGTGCCCTCGGGAAAGAGCGCCTTCATTGTACCCCGGCGCTCTGGACTGTGCCGACAGCGGCTGCCGATAACGCTGATCGCGGAACGGCGCCGTGCCATACGGGGGCATTCGCCGGCTCTGGTTGTGCGCGCCGCCCGCCGGGCTTATCGTCCCTGCCGCTGATGGCTGTGCCCTGTACCCTGTACCCTCTCCCACTGCGTGCCAACCACCAAGCGCCCGCGCCGTCCCTCGCCGGCCCGGCTGCGGAAGCTGCTCGCCACCGAGACCGGGCTCTGGGAGCGCGGGCTGTCGTTCGTGGCGGGGGTCGACGAGGTGGGGCGGGGGCCGCTCGCCGGGCCGGTGGTCGCGGCGGCGGTGATCCTGCCGCAGGGGTGCTGGATCCCGGGGGTCACGGACAGCAAGCAGCTCACGGCGGCGACGCGGCTGGAGCTGATCGGGCGCATCACGGAGTGCTGCGTGGCGTTCGGGATCGGCGCGGCGTCGGCGCGGGAGATCGACCGCATCAACATTCGCCGCGCGACGGCGCTGGCCATGAGCCGGGCCATCGCGCGCCTCCCCATCCCCGCGGACCACCTGCTGGTGGACGGGCTCCCCGTGCCGGAGTTGGGGGTGGGGACGCACACCGCCATCGTGCAGGGCGACGGCTGCGTGCACTGCATCGCCGCCGCGTCGATCCTGGCCAAGGTGACGCGCGACCGGCTGATGGACCGGCTGGCGCGGCGCTACCCCGGCTACGGGTGGGAGCGCAACAAGGGGTACGGCACGGCCGAGCACCTGGCGGCGCTCGCGCGGCAGGGCCCTACGCCGCACCATCGCACCTCGTTCGCGCCGGTGCGCGTCAACTTCGACCCAACGCTTTCCTGAACGGGGCCATGCACAGCGAGCACCTCCAGAACGTACGTCCTTCGTGGGTGGCCTTCGGCTGGTTCATCGGGGTGGCGGTGATGTCCGCCATCCTCTTCGGCCTCATCGCCCTGGGCGTGGTGCCGCGCACCGGCGAGATCGGGCTTGGCTGGGTGCTCCTCTCCGTCTTCGTGGGCTTCCTGGCCGGCGGCTACCTCACCGGGATCCGCGTCCGCGCCGCCCCCATCCTGCACGCCGTGGGCATCGGGCTCTTCTCCGTCGCCGTCTGGTTCATCGCGAACCTCATCGCAGGCGAGACGCTGAACGCCTCCGAATGGCAGGTCCCCCCCGCCTCCGCCGCCGGCGCCGTCCTCTTCCAGGTCATCGCCGCCGCGATCGGCGCCCGCATCGCCACGCGCAGATCCGGGGTCTGAGAAAAAAAACAATCTCACACAGAGACGCAGAGTAAACAGCGAGGACACAGAGGAACTGAACGGAGCTCTTCTCTTTTCTTGCCGTTCCCTCTGTGGCTCTGTGTGAGGCGCGGTTGCCGTTCCCCTGAACTTCCACGACCATTTGTACGCTGAACGCATTTCCGCGGAGCTCGGGCTGCGCGCGCTGCAGGTGCGCGCCGCGCTGGAGCTTCTCCTCGCCGGCAACACGATCCCCTTCGTCGCGCGCTACCGGAAGGAGGCGACCGGCGAGCTGGACGAGGTGCAGCTCCGCGACATCCGCGACCGCCACGAGTACCTGGCCGAGCTGGATGAGCGCCGCGCCGCCATCCTCAAGTCCATCGACGAGCAGGGGAAGCTGACCCCCGAGCTGCGCGCCGCCATCGGGCGCGCGGAGACGAAGCAGGCGCTCGAAGACCTCTACCTCCCCTTCAAGCCCAAGCGCCGCACCCGCGCCATCATCGCCGCCGAGCGTGGACTGGCGCCGTTGGCCGAGCTGCTCTGGGCCGGCCGCACCTCCGACGCGGAGCTCGCCGCCGCCGCAACCCGGTTCGTGGATGCAGAAAAGGGCGTCCCCACCGCGGACGACGCGCTCGCCGGTGCGCGCGACATCGTGGCGGAGCGCCTCGCGGAGGACGCCGCGGCCCGTGCCCGGGTGCGCGACCTGGTGCGCGAGCGCGGGGTGATGGAGAGCAGGGTGGCGCGCGGCAAGGAGGGCGAGGCGAGCAAGTTCCAGGACTACTACGACTTCTCGCAGCCCGTCCGCCTCCTCCCCAGCCACCGCATCCTCGCCATCCGCCGCGGCGAGGCGGAGGAGGTGCTCACCGCCCGCATCGCCGCGCCCGACGAGGAGATCGTCGCGGGGCTGCTGCGCCGCTTCGCCGCCGGCCACCGCGCGCCCGAGCAGATGCGCCGTGCCGTCGAGGACGCGCATCGCCGCCTCCTGGCGCCCTCCGTCGAAGTTGAAGTGCGGATGGAGCTGAAGACGCGCGCGGACGAGGAGGCGATCTCCATCTTCGGGCAGAACCTGGAGGCGCTGCTCCTGGCCTCGCCGGCCGGCGAGCGCTCCGTGCTCGGCGTCGATCCCGGCTTCCGCACCGGGTGCAAGCTGGCCGTCGTCAGCCGCACCGGCGCGCTTCTAGCCACCGGCGTCGTCTACCTGCACCAGGAGGACCGCTTCCGCCAGGAGATCGCCCGCCTCGCCGCCCAGCACTCCGTGGAGCTGGTCGCGGTCGGGAACGGCACCGCCAGCCGCGAGACGGACAAGCTGGTCAGGGAAGCCCTGCGCGAGATCCCCGCCGAGCGGCGTCCCGTGGTGGCGATGGTCAACGAGGCCGGTGCATCGGTCTACTCCGCGTCCGACGTGGCGCGCGAGGAGTTCCCGGAGCTTGATCTGACGCTCCGCTCCGCCGTCTCCATCGCGCGGCGGCTGCAGGATCCGCTCGCCGAACTGGTGAAGATCGATCCCAAGTCGATCGGCGTGGGCCAGTACCAGCACGACGTTTCGCAGACCCGCCTCAAGCGCCGCCTGGACGAGACGGTGGAGAGCTGCGTGAACCGCGTGGGCGTGGAGGTGAACACCGCCTCGCCCGCCCTCCTCTCCTACGTCGCCGGCATCGGCCCGACGGCGGCGCAGCGAATCGCCAGGCACCGCGACGAAGCCGGCCCCTTCCGCTCGCGCTCGCAGCTTCTCAAGGTGCCCGGCGTGGGCCCTAAGACCTTTGAGCAGGCGGCCGGCTTCCTGCGCGTCCGCGGCGGCGACCACCCGCTCGATGCGTCGGCCGTGCACCCCGAGCGCTACGCACTGGTGGAGCGGATGGCGGGCGACCTGCGCGTCGGGGTTAAGGAGCTGGTGGGGAACGAGGGTGCCATCGCGCGCATCCAGCCGGAGCGGTACGTGGGCGAAGGGGTCGGCCTGCCGACGCTGCAGGACATCCTGGCCGAGCTGCGCAAGCCGGGCCGCGACCCGCGCGACGCCTTCGAGGCCCCCGCCTTTCGCGACGACGTGCAAAAGATCGAGGACCTGCGCGAGGGCATGACGCTGCAGGGCACCGTCACCAACGTGGTGGCGTTCGGCGCGTTCGTGGACGTGGGCGTGCACCAGGACGGCCTCGTGCACGTCTCGGAGCTATCCGACCGCTACGTGCAGGACCCCAACGCCGCCGCCCGCGTCGGCGACCGCGTCACCGTGCGCGTTCTCTCGGTGGACGTACCCCGCAAGCGGATCGCCCTCTCCATGCGCAGCGGCGAGGCCAGGCCGCCCCGCCGCCCCGAGCGCCAGCCCGACCGTCGCCCGGCCGCGGGGCAGGGAAGCGCCCTCAAGCCGGGCCCGCCGAACGGGGTCGCACCCAACGGCATGCGCATCACCAAGCGGTGATCCTGCGCAGGAGAGTAAAGAACAGATGTCTCACACAGAGCCACAGAGAAACTGAGAGAAAAGCAGAAGGGGTTCTCTGTGCCCTTGAAGTTCCCTCTGTGTCTCTGTGTGATGCTTTTCTCGGCGCCCGTTGAGGCACCGCCCGCGCGCCGTTATATTGCCCCGCTTGTGGGCCGGTAGCTCAGTTGGTAGAGCACGCGACTTTTAATCGCTAGGTCGTGGGTTCGAGTCCCACCCGGCCCACTTTTCCCCAGGTACCGCTGCGGCGGTGCCTGGGGTATTTCGTTCTACCTCATGGATCCGGGGTATTCAGTACCAAGGCTGAAGAAGGGAGGCAGACGCGGGATCAGGTGCACAGGATTCCACAAAACGTGGAACCTTGTACGACGAGGGCTGGTATCGTTCTCTACCCGAACGAACAGTTTCTCGAGCCCTCTCGTGACTATGCCTGGAGAAAAGTACTCAGCGGTGTTCGAGGTTGCTGCAGACAACTTCGGCTACATCAGGGTGGAGCAGGCGCGCGAGGTCGACGTCTCGCCAAAGACGCTGCACATGATGGCGAAGCGTGGAACCCTGGAGCACGTGAGCACCGGGCTCTACAGGGTAGTCGCGCTTCCGCCCTCCGCGCATTCCGAGTACATGGAGGCGAGCCTCTGGCCGCGAGGCGCTCAGGGCGTGGTGTCGCACGACAGTGCGCTCGTGCTGCACGAGTTATCGGACGTGAACCCCGCGAAGATTCACATCACGCTGCCAACGGGCTACCGCATCACACGCCCGATCCCCCCGGTTTATGCCGTCCACGGCGCGGACCTCGACGACCGCGACATCGAACAGGTGAATGGAATTCCTGTGACTACTCCCGCAAGAACCATCGTGGACTGCTGCCGTGCCCATCTCGGGCCGGCGCTGATTGGCCAGGCGATCGATGACGGGTTGCGTAGGGGCCTTCTCGACGCGAGCGGGGCCGAGAGACTCCGCATGGAGTGCCTCGGCTCACCCGGGAGTGAACATGGCTGAACCCGAGCGCCTGCGGCGCCCCGCGACTCCGAAGACCAAAAGCGTTCTTGAGCAGATGGTGGGGCGGTACGCCCGGCACTATCAAATTCCACAGGGCAGGGTCCGTGGCTGGATCTCGTTCATGGTGCTGGGTGGCGCGCTGGAGCGGGTGAAGGACGCCGGAGGAGGACCGGCGTTCGTCGTGAAAGGCGGAGTCGCGCTGGAACTCCGGCTGCGGCTCCGCGCACGCGCGACGAAAGACTTCGACGCGACGTTCCGAGAACAATTCGGCGAAATGCTCGAGGCCGTGGATCGTGCACTGGCGGAGCCGTACGGCGACTTCACCCTGATGCGGCGAGGTGAGATCCGCAAGCTGGGCGGCAGGGCAAAGCGCATCGAAATCCGTTTGGAATACCATGGGAGGCCCTGGGCCACCGTGCCGATGGAGGTCTCCGCAGGCGAGAGCCAGGACGTGGAGGCGGAGCTCGTGTCGGCGACCGATCTGTCCGAGCTTGGGATAGAAGGCCCCGAGTACATCCACTGCCTGTCAGCGCGATATCAGATTGCCCAGAAGATCCACGCGTTGACCACCCCACCTCACGGCGGCCGTCCGAGCGAGCGGTACCGCGACCTCGTAGACCTTTGGCTTCTCCGCGAACTCGGGACGAACCTCGGAGAAGTGCGCGAGGCGTGTGAGGATGTATTCCGCCGTCGCGCAATGCAGCCCTGGCCTCCTGCGGTCGTCGTTCCGGCAAGTTGGTCCGAGCCCTTCGCCCGCCTAGCCGCCGAAGTAGGGCTGCCCACCCGGGATGTAGAGGAAGCAGCTCAGAACCTCCGCGGCTACATAGAGGAGATCGCAAGCGCCCGTTAGCTAAACAGCGGAGATGTGACACTAGATCAACGCCGATCGATCGCATTCGATCGAACCGCGATGCCGAGCGCGGAGACGATCAGCGTCGTCGCGACGGCGAAGGTGGTGCGCATGCCGGCGGAGACGGCGGCGGGAGGTGCTGTCGTGATGGCGGAGGATGAGGATGCGTAGGCGAACACCGCGCCCATTACCGATGCGCCGGTGATGAGGCCGAGATTGCGCGACAGGTTGAGCATGCCGGAGACGACGCCACGCTGGTCCACGCCGACGCCGCTCATGACGGCGGTGTTGTTGGACGTCTGGAAGAGCGCGTAGCCAGCGGTGATGACGACGATGGGCGCGGCGTACCCGGCGACGCCGAAGCTCGGCGGCAGCAGGGACAGAGCGGCGGCGCCGGAAGCGATGGCGGCGAGCCCGGCAATTGTGAGGCGCGGCGCACCCAGCCGGTCCACCATGCGGCCGGCGGGCGCGGCGGTCAGCGCGGCGACGAGCGGGCCGACGGAGAGCACGAGCCCCACCAGCGCCGCGTCCAGCCCGAGCGCGCGAGAGAGGTAGAACGGCCCCACCACCAGCGTCGCCATCATCACCGTGGAGACGAGCACGCTGGTCGCGAGGCCCGTGCCGAGCACGCGGTCGCGGAGCATCGCCAGGCGGATCAGGGGCGATGCCGCTCTTGTCTCGGCGAGAACGAAGAGACCGGCTCCGAGCACGGCGCCCGACAGCAGGGCGACGTTGAGCGGACCGAAGCGGCCGCGGCCCATCGTCATCGCCAGCGCGTAGGCCGCGAGCGTGAGCGCGAGCAGCAGCGTACCGAGGTGATCGTGGCGCGCTCCATCGGCTTGCGGTGCGGGGCGGCCCGCGTGGAGATGGCAGCGCGCGAGAAGCAGGGCCAGGATGCCCAGCGGCACCTTCACCAGGAAGATGGCGCGCCAGCCGAGCCCGGCGATCAGCAGGCCCCCAAGCGACGGCCCGAGCGCGGTGCCGATGGCGGACATCGTGCCGAGCAGGCCCATCGCGCTGCCGGTCCTCTCCTTCGGCACCGTCTCGCCGACGAAGGCAAGGGTGAGGGCCATCATGACGGCCGCGCCCAAACCCTGCGCCGCGCGGGCGGCGATCAGCATCCACAGGGCCGGCGCGACGCCGCACAGGACCGAGGCCCCCGTGAAGAAGCCGATGCCAGCCAGCAGCAGCCGGCGGCGACCGATCGTGTCACCGAGCCGCCCGACGCTGACGATCAGCGTGGTGATGGCGAGCAGGTAGGCCAGGACGATCCACTGGACCTCCTGGAACGAGGCCGCGAACGCCTGCGCCAGCGTCGGCAGGGCGACGTTGGCGATGCTGGTGCCCAGCGACGACAGCAGCATCGACAGCGAGAGGCTCGCGAGCGCCCAGCGGACTGAGGCGTTCGCGTTTGCGTCCTCGCCGGGCGCGGTCGCCGGCTTCGACATCGTGAGGAGCATCGTTCTTCCCTCGGACAGGCGGTGGATTCAACACGCCCTGGGAAGCTCAGGCGGACGCGAGCATTGCGGAAGACGCACGGATTGCACTTTATTCGTGCGTCTGACGCCATGCCACGACGCGACCGCGAGGGTGACGCGTGCCCGGACCCGATCTCAACCTGCTCGTCACGCTCGACGTGCTGCTCGCGGAGGGCAGCGTCGCGCGCGCGGCCCGGCGGCTGGGGCTCAGCCCGTCGGCGATGAGCCGGGCGCTGGCGCGGCTGCGCGAGACGACGGGCGATCCGCTGCTGGTGCGGGCCGGGCGCGGCCTCGTGCCCACGCCGCGCGCGCTCGAACTGCGCGGGCGGGTGGGCCAGCTCGTGCAGGAGGCGGAAGCCGTTCTGCGTCCGGCGGAGAAGCTCGACCTCTCGAAACTGGCGCGGACGTTCACGCTGCGGACGAGCGAGGGGTTCGTGGAGAACTTCGGGCCGGAGCTCATCGCCCGTGTCGGCAGGGAGGCGGCCGGCGTGCGGCTGCGCTTCGTGCAGAAGGCGGACAAGGACGGCACGCCCCTTCGCGAGGGAGCCATCGACCTGGAGACGGGCGTGGTGGAGGACTCGACCGCTCCGGAGCTGCGCGCGCAGGCGCTGTTCAGAGACCGCTTCATCGGCGTGGTGCGGGCAGGGCACCCGCTCAGCCGCGGCGAGGTCACGACCGCTCGCTACACGGCCGGCAAGCACGTCTGCGTATCGCGGAGAGGCCACAGCCAGGCGCAGGTCGATGGAGCGCTCGCGGAGCTGGGGCTGGAGCGGGAGATCGTCACCACGGTCGGCGGCTTCTCGACGGCGCTGGCGCTGGCCCGCGCATCAGACCTGATCGCGAGCGTGCCCGAGCGGCACACGGGCACGTTACGCGAGGGGATGCACAGCTTCGCCCTTCCGTTCTCCACGCCCGAGATCACGGTGTCGCTGCTGTGGCACCCGCGGATGGGCGGCGATCCGGCGCATCGATGGCTGCGCGGATGCGTCCGGGAGGTGTGCGCGGAGCAGCACGATCCCCCCACGGGAGTGTAGCGAGATGACGGTGGAACGGAGCGATCTCAGATGCACCCTCACGGCGCTGCTGGCCGCGTGGGTGACGATGGTGTTCGGCGCGAGCCTGCTGATCGCGGCGTTCGGGCCAGGCCCGGGTCCGGCGACGCTGCAGGAGCTCGGGCGGGCGGTGTGGAAGGGGGCGGACGACATGGGCCCGGCCGTGAAGGTGCTGCTGATCGTGCTCTTTGCCCTGCAGCTGCTCGGCGGCAGGCGGCGCCGCGATCCCGAGCGGACCGAGAGGAGCCTCGTCGCCGGCGGCATACTCGGGGCGTTCGCGATGCTGTACACCATCTCCCTGATCCCGCGGGCGTACTCGCGCGGGTTCGGGGTCGGGCTCACCGGCACGCGCTTCGACCTCGCCGTCCTGCCCCTCTACCTGTGCGCCGGCGCGCTCGGCGGCGTGGTGTTCACCCTGTCACGTACGAAGTGCCGCGCAGCCCGTTCGTAGCGGTGACGCAGCTCGATCCTACTTGCTGGGTGACGCGACGGACGCCTGCAGCGCGGCCGCCAGCCCCGCGTCGCCACTCAGGATCTGGGCCCAGGGAAGCTCGAGCCCCTTCCGTTTCCCCTTCTTCGTGATCCGCAGCCGCTCCGGCTCCAGCGTGACGACGTAGATCGCGCCGTCCACCTCGATCTCGCGCTTGAGCGGCTTCTCCAGCTTCGTGACCATTCGAGCTATCTCGCGGAAAGAGGACCGTCAGACGCGCCGTGGCGCGGTCACACCATTGGAGGGCGTACCTGTGCGGTTGCGCACCCATGCGGCGACCGCGGCGCGCCCGGGACGCCCGAAGAGATAGATGGGCACGCTCTCCGCGTGGCGGCAGAGGAGCCTGGCGCTCCCGGAAAAGAGGCCGGCGGGCTTGCAGTAGACCATCTCGGACCAGGGAACGAAGATCGGCGGGTGCCACGGCGCCCATACACGGATTCCGAGCCCGGCCGGCGTTACGAGGACGCTTACATTGAGGTTCACGCCACGCGCACGGGCCCATGCGAAGCGGAAAACCTCCCCGCCGTCGCCCTTCGCGGTGCGATAGCGCGCGGCCAGACTGCCCCAGCCGTCGAGCACCGGAAGCAGACGGAGGAAGGCGATCATCCCCGCCAGCATGAATAACGCGCCCAGGTCGGTGTCCAGTTCCACGCCGGCTTCCGGTGAGAGGGGTTCGCGCGCCGCTGCCCGCCGGTCAACGCTCCGAAAGATCCGGGCCTCATTTACGACCCGCTCGCGTGTGCTGGAGGTGCGCTATAGCTCCGCGTCGGGGGCCCGCTTGCCGGTGGTGCGCGCTTCGAGGCGTTCGAGGAGCACGGCCACGGCTTCGCGGACCGAAACTTCGTAGCTGACGAGGAGCGCTCGGTTGTTCTCGAGCAGCTTCGCGAGGGCGGCGGGGTCCCACAGCGAACCCACCGCGGGTGAAGGGATCGCGTCCAGCTCGGATCCAGGTACAGGAAGTCTGGCGGAATCCAGTCGTACTTTCCTGTGGCGATCAGGCGCGCGAGCGGCGCCGTAGTCCGCCACACGTCGCGTTCGCCGGAGAGGAACTCGCGAGCGATCCGGCGCATCATGTCGTACTGGAGCTGCTTCGGACGGCGCTGCATGTACGCTCGCTCGACCAGTTTCCGCAGCTCGTGATGAGCGTGCGGCCGCCGGTAGTCGAGCGTCAGGAAGTCGAGCGCCAGCGCGGGCCCGAGCAGCGCCTCCAGATCGGCGCGAGAGTAGACCCACTGCTCGAACGTCTCCACCGGGAGGTCTCCGGTGTGCACCGATTCGAGCTGCCTCCACGCATCTTCATCGCGCTCGGTCACCTGGTCGCTGTGCGGAAAGTGGGAGGACGAGGGATCGGCCACGTTTACCGCACTCGGGAGGACGCACGCGTCACCCGGCGCAGCAGCGCTGCGCGGTCCACCACGCGTCCACGCGCGATGACGGCGGAGATCGAGCGGGTGTTGCGGATGTCGGCGAGCGGATCGCGGTCGAGGAGGACGAGGTCGGCGCCGCGGCCGGGGCGGATGGTGCCGAGCGAGTCGAGCGCGCCCAGGTAGGCGGCGGGCTCGTAGGTGGCCGCGCGGATCGCCTGCATCGGCGTCAGGCCGGCGCGCACCAGGAGGGCCAACTCGTCGTGCAGCGACAGGCCGGGGTAGACGTAGGCGAGCGGCGCGTCACTCCCGGCCATCAGCCGCACGCCGAGCCGGTGGGCCTCGCCGGTGCGCGCGAGGCTGAAAAAGGCGGCGACGATGCCGCTGTCCGCCGGCGTCGCGCGATCCAGCCGCGTCCGCCACTCCGCCTGCAGGCGCGCGGGCACCCAGGCGAGCGCGGAGGGGTGCATGACCGCGGTGTCGGTGCGCGCCAGGTAGGGCTGGTAGACGACCAGCGTGGGCGTGAGCCGCGTCCCGGCGCGCGCCATCTCAGCGAGGACGGCGGTGCAGCGGGGCGCATCGTACCCCGTGCGCATGCGGCGGGCGTGGTCGCGGATCATCGCGAGCTCCGCGGATGGCGGCGCGCCGGCCGGCTTCGTGGAGAGCTCGCGGCGCAGCGTGGCGTCCTCGCCTGTGCAGGCGCGCATGAGGTCGTCCTCGTGCTCGATGCTGCGCTGGCCGGCGCGGATTGCTTCCAGCGTGGAGATCGAGTGCGGCACGTGCCCGGCGATGACGATCCCGCGGCGGCGCGCCTGGTCCGCCGCCGCGAAGTACGCCGCCCGGTTCAGGCTGCTGTAGACCTTGATGAAGTCCGCGCCAGCCTCCACGAGCGAGTCCACGGCGTGGCGCGCTTCCGCCTCCGTCGCCGCGCGCGCGACCCAGGGCGCGCGGTTCGCGGGCCCGTCCAGCCGTCCGCCGACGACCATCCGCGGGCCCTGGACGCGTTGCGCCGCCACCTCGCCGCGCCAGAAGCGGGCGGTGTCGACGTAGAAGCCCATGTCGCGCGCGCCGGTGACGCCCCACGCCAGCATCAGCGGGCCTGAGAAATCCGCGAAGTCGTTGGCGAAGGCGTGCACGTGCATGTCCCACAACCCGGGCATCAGCCACCGCCCGCGCCCGTCGATGCGCCGTGAGCCGCGCGGCACCTCCGTCTCTGCGGCGGGTCCCACCGCCACAACCTTGCCGTCGCGCACGATCACCGTCTGGTGCGCGCGCACCGTGTCGCTCACCCCGTCGATCAGCGCGACGTCGACGATGGCCAGCGTGGGCGGCGCCGCCTGCGCGTCGCATCCCATCACCGCCCCTGCCGCGAGGAACGCGCGGAGCGTCCTCTTCACGCGTGGAGCGAGGCGGATGCGCATCGGCGGGATGAAGTCGGGGGGGGGAGTTGTGGCGAGGAGCCACGAGGCAGCATCGTATGGATCGTAGCACCGTCTAACTTCCACGCCAAGGAACGGTCCGCCGATGAACAAGACGGCCTCGCTGCGCCGGTGGTGCGCCGCGCTCCTCGTGCTTCTCGCGGCAGCGTGCGCGCAAGCTCCCGTGCGGCGGCAGGAGGTGCGCATCGCCAGTGGAGGTGTGGTGCTGGCGGGGACCGTCGTGGCGCCAGCGGACGGCGGGCGGCATCCCGCGGTGCTCCTGCTCCACGGCTCGGGGCCGGACGGCCGAGAGAATCCGTACTACGATATGCTCGCCGACGCGTTCGTCGGGCGCGGGTTCGCCGTGCTCATCTACGACAAGCGCGGCAGCCACGCATCGGGAGGCGACTGGCGGCTCAGCCCGTTCGGCGCGCTGATCGACGACGCGGCGGCGGCTGCCGGAGTGCTTCGCAGGCACCCGTGGGTGGACTCGGCGCGCGTGGGCGTCTGGGGCGGGAGCGAGGGCGCCGTCATCGCGCCGGAGGTGGCGCTGCGCGAGCGGCTGGCGTTCGTCATCATGCAGTCCGCCACGGGCGTCACCTTCGCCGAACAGAACCTCCACCAGACCGCGGGGCAGGTGCAGGCGCTGGCGTCGGAGGAGCGGCGCGCGGCGATGCACCTTCAGCGGCTGAAGCACGCCTACGCGCGGACGGGTGCCGGATGGGAGGAGTACGAGGCGGCTGCCCGGTCCGCGGCGGGGCGACCGTACTCGGGGCTCGCGGGACTGACGGACCGCAACGACTGGTGGTGGGCCTGGTACCGGACGAAGATGGACTACACACCCGTCCCCGCGCTGGAGCGGCTCCGCGCGCCGGTGCTCGCCGTCTGGGGCGGCGCCGATGCGCTGGTCCCCGTCGAGCGCAGCCGGGCCGCCGTCGCCGCCGCCCGGCGCGCAATCGACAACCCGGGAGACTCGCTCGTCATCATCCCCGGCGCCGACCACGTGGTCCAGGTCCAGGGGCTGCGCGGCGTGTTGCGGCGCGGACTGCGCAACCGTCCCCTCCACCTCGGGCTGATGGTGAGATGGGCGGAGCGGCAGGTCTCCGTGCCCCCGCCCTGACACAGGGTGGCGAGTGAACTCGCGGCAACAACAGCACAAAGTCCGCCTTCGCGGACTCGGGGGCGAGATTCGGTCTCTTTCCAGGAGCGAATAAATTCGCCGCTGGAAACACGCAAAGTCCGCCTTCGCGGACTCGGGGTCTGATGCTCGGGGTGAACAAGCCGGCTTTAGCCGCCTTCGCGTGGTTCCAGCCGGGGGCTTCAGCCCCCGGCGTGGCCGGCGCCCGCCCCCGAAGCCTGCGAAGGCAGGCTTCCCGCGGTTGTTGCAGCGGTTTCAACCGCCGGTCTACTGGTACTGTATGTACAGCGGCTTCGGCTCCAGGCGCAGGAGGTCGCGCGGGGACATGAGGGGGTGGCCCTGCTTGGTGTCGTTGTGGTAGAAGAGCTTGAAGCCGGCGTACTGCACCGGGTCGCGGACCACGAACGCCTCGTACGAGTCGCGCTTCAGGAACGGAGGGCCCCAGCCGTCCATGTGGATCACGAACTGCACCTCCGGGCGCAGGCGGATCGAGGGGGCGTCGGTGAGCATGCGGCGGGTGAAGCGGTGCACCACCAGCACCTTGGGCGGCAGGTTGTGCTTGCGCACCAGGTCGGCCAGGAAGCCGGCAGCGTAGTTTACGTCGGCGGCGCTCATGGTGCCCACGCGCGTGCCGGGGCGCTGCCCGCCCTTCATGTAGAACTCCGGATCGAGCCCCAGGTGCACGTCCGGGTTGCGCAGGATCCACTCGAACCGCGGCAGCAGGTTGCGGATGTTGTCCGTGCCGATCTGCAGGTCCATGAACAGCACGCCGTTCACCTCGCGCGCCCACCGGTGCACCATCCGCACGGTGGAGTCGCGGACGATGGCCCGGTAGTGCCCGGAAGGCCCGGCATCCGCCTGCGCCACCGATGCCACCAGGTGCAGGCAGGGCTTCACCGGGTGCTCCGGGTCCGCCGCGTTCCAGCGCCCCACCTCGCGCTGCAGCCGCTGGAGCATCTCGGCCTTGGGATACTGCCCGAGCGCGCCCATCCGCCGCGACGCCGGGTTGCCGTAGTAGCACACGATGCGCCTGCCCGGCAGGAGCGCGCCGGGGAGCGCGCGCGGCCCCTCGACCGGCCACCCCATGCGCCGCGCCAGCTCCGGGCTCTCCCCCGAGCGGCGCGCCACCGGCCGCGCGGTGGGCGTG
The DNA here is from genome assembly GCA_036398975.1 of Longimicrobium sp. Taxonomy (GTDB): domain Bacteria; phylum Gemmatimonadota; class Gemmatimonadetes; order Longimicrobiales; family Longimicrobiaceae; genus Longimicrobium. The sequence continues at coordinate 1,870 of DASWNZ010000251.1, read as the reverse complement.
GTGTCGCCCGGCATCGTTGCGTGCAGCGGAGCGGCGGTCAGCGCGGCGGCGATGAGCGCCGGCGCGAGCAGTGTGCGCGTGGTGATGGTCGGCTTCACGTGGGGGAGTTCCGTAGAATGAGATGCAGGCACAGGGCACCCACATTTACAACCCGCGTCGCTCCGCCGCCAGAGTGCGCAGCCGCCGCTCCACCGGCACGCCCGCCAACCTCGCGCGCCTTTTGGCCTGTTATTTGATCCGTAGCCCGTAGCCGACGTCAGGCGCTACTCCCTCCACCTGTCGCCGATCATACGTCGAGGGAATAACGAGGAGATCTCCATGCCGAAGCAGAACGCGGCGCCCCGCCCGCCCAATGGGCCGAGCACGACGGGCAACGAGTCGGGGAAGGGGCGGGGCAACAATCCGCCGAAAAAGTAGCCAGCCGGGCCCCCAAGGAACGTCCCTGGGGCTCGCGGCTTTACAAGGAGAGCGCGGTCAGTCCGCCTCGAAGGCGTAGCTGTCGCCGAAGGCGCCCTTGGTGAGCGTGCCGGTGGTGCCGTCGGGGAGGGTGATCCTGTACTTCTGCCCCGACGAGAACACGCCTGAGATGTCCTCGAGCACGTAGTCGCCCGCGAGGAGGTTGCGCGTCTCCAGCTTGCCACCCCAGGTCTCGTGTAGCTCGCCCAGGTCCTTGCCAAAGAAGCCGGACTCCTCCAGGTGGAGAGCGCCGTCTCTTGCGACGATGCGATACCGATCGGCCATGTGGATGCGGGGAAAGAGGACACGGAGTGAACCACCGGGACTGAAGATGCTCGTACGGCGCGGACGATTCAAGAAGGCGATCAGCCGAACAGCGCCACCAGCATCGCGCCGCAGCTGATCAGGAGGGCGCCGGCGAGCCGCGTGCGCGCCGCCGTGCGCTCGCGGAGGAGCACGATCCCCAGTACGGTCGCGAACAGGATTCCGGTGGAGGTGATGGCGATGACGTAGCCGGTCTGCGTGGCGCGGAAGGCGAGGTGGAGGCAGACCTGCTGCAGCGCGAAGCAGCATCCCGCGAGCATCACGAAGCGCCTCCACGGCGACCTGGCCGCGGGGAGGCCGATCCCCGCCGGCGCCTTGCACGCCATCCAGGGGAGGAGCGCCGCCAGCACGAGGCCCGTCCCGAGCGCCAGCGTGGCCGCCCACGGAAAGGGGCCCACCGCGTCGATCCCCATCTTGTGCACCAGCGTCGCCAGGCTCCACGAGCACGCGGACGCCACGGCGAACCAGCTCGCCCGCTCCCGCGCCAGCGCCCGCAGCGGCTGGAGCAGCGATGCCCCCGGCGCGAGCCCCACGCAGTACACCCCCATCGTCACCAGGACGACGCCGAGCCCCGCCTCGCGCGTGGGCACCTCGTCCAGGAAGACGACGCCGCCCGCCATCACCAGCGGCGGAAGCAGCCCTAGCAGCGGCTGCACCAGCGACAGGTCGCCCGCGCGCAGGGCGAGCGTCAGAAAGATCGTGCCCAGCACCTCGGGAATTAGCACCATCCCCGCCGCGCGCCAGTAAGCCGGGGACAGCTCGGGCCACGCGCCCACGGCGGCCACCAGGCCCAGCAAGATCATCCCCGCCACCAGCCGCGCCGACACCGTGGTCACGATGGCGCCGCCGTGCCCCACCGCCCGCTTCAGCGAGAAGCTCGTCCCCGCCGAGCAGCACGCGGACATCAGCGCAAGGAAAACCCACATCTGCGTCACCCCCGAACAGCGATCTCACACAGATAGGACTTACGCAGTTGCCCCTAAAGTGAAGCTGGGGTTGGCGAGATAGGTACGCACGGCATTGCGCGTGATACTCACCTTTGCTTCGACCCAGCTCATTCTGGTGGCGATGCGGTTCCTTTCGAGCCGCA
>DASWNZ010000250.1:0-15109 GCA_036398975.1 Longimicrobium sp. | reverse complement strand
AGTGGCGGCTGCAGTCGCGGCAGCCGGCCTTCGTGCTGGCCGCCCTCCTCTTCCTCCTCCTGGGGTTCGCCCTGGTCGCCACCGGCTACGGGCCGGAATCGGCCAACGTCAACTCGCCCTTCGTGGCTGCCCAGGCGATGGGTCTGCTGTCGCTCCCGGCCATCTTCCTGGCGACGGTCTTCTGCACCGCGGCCGCGCTGCGCGACGCGGAGCACGGGATGGAGGAGATCGTACAGGGGACCCCCGTCGGCCGGTCGCGCTACCTGCTCGGGCGCTTCGCGGGCGCGGTGCTGGCGTGCGCGGCGGTGCTGGGCCTGGGCGCGCTCGGCATGGCGCTGGCACCGGTGCTGGCCGTCGTCGATCCCGAGCGGCTGGGCCCCGGCGATCCCGGCGCTCCCTTCTGGGCGCTGGCGGTGATCGGCATCCCGAACCTGGTCCTCCTTGCCGCCGCGGTTTTCGCCGTGGCGGTGCTGACGCGGAGCGCGCTGGCGAGCTACGTGGCCGCCCTGGCGCTGTACGCGGGGTATTTCCTCGTGGCGTACCTGCTCGCGTCGCCGCTCATCGCCGGCGCGGCGCCGGCGTCGGCGGAGACGCTGGCGCGGGCGGCGATCCTGGACCCGTTCGGGATCTCCGCGCTGTTCGAGCAGGCGCGCCTGTGGACGCCGGACGAACAGAACTCGCGCTACGTGGCGCTGCGGGGGCCGCTTCTCGCCAACCGGCTCCTCTGGCTGGCGGTAGCGGCGGGGGCGCTGAGGCTGGCGCGGTGGCGAAGCACCGGCCTGCGGGCGCCCCGGCGGCGCGCGGCCAGCACCCCCGTGGAGGCGGCGCCGTCCTCCATCCCCGCGTACCACCCGGTCCCGGTCGGCGGGCGCGGCACGGGGCGGGCGGCGCTCCGGTCCACCGTGCGCATGCAGACGACGCACGTGCTGACCAGCCGGCCCTTCCTGGCGCTGATGGCGCTCTGGCTGATCGTGCTGTGGGCGAACCTTTCCGGCGCGGAGGCGGCGGAGTACGGCACGCGCGCGTACCCAACCACGGGACTGCTGCTGGGCACCGCCGCGCGGCTGCTGTCCGAGCTCGGGATGGCGGTGGTCGTCTTCTTCAGTGCCGAGCTGGTGTGGCGGGAGCGCTCCGCGGGGATCGCCGAGCTGGTGGACGCGACTCCGGCGCGCAACGCGGTCTTCTACCTGGCGAGGCTGGGGACTCTGATGGTGGTGGTCGCCGTGCTGTGCGCCGCCACCGGCCTGGTCGTGGTGGCGATGCAGGCCTCGCGCGGCTACACGCACATCGAGCCGCTCCTGCACCTGCGGCTGCTGGCGGCGGCGGGCGTGCCGCTCGTCCTCTTCGCCGTGGCGGCGCTGCTGGCGCAGGCGCTGAGCCCCAACCGGGCCGCGGGGATCCTGCTGGCGGCGCTCGCCGCGGTGGCCACGCTGCACGGCGACAAGCTCGGGCTGGGGCCGCTGCTGCGCTACGGCGCCATCCCGCCCGTTCCGCACTCGGACATGGCGGGCGACGGGCAGCCGGGCGCGTCGGCGCGGTGGTTCATGCTGTACTGGGGGTTGTGCGCGGCGCTGCTCGCCCAGGTCACGTACGGACTCTGGCGGCGCGGCACCGCAGGGTCGCTGCGGGCGCGCATCCGTGCGCTTCCCGCGCGGCTGGGGCGGCGGGGGGCGGCCGGCGTGCTGGCGTGCGCCGTCCTCCTCCTCACCACGGCGGGGTTCCTCTTCCGCGACGTGCACCGGCTGAACCGCCACGAGACGGACGAGGAGGCCGCGCGCTGGAGGGCCGGGTACGAGCGCGCGTACAAGCGGGTGGAGTCCGCGCCCGCGCCGAGCATGGTGACGGTACGAGCGGAGGTGGATCTCTATCCGGAGCAGCGGCGCTTCACGGCGCGCGGCGTCTACCGGCTTCGCAACGAAACCGGGAGGACGATCGACACCGTATGGGTCACCGCCGGACGGCACACGGACGTCGTGCGGCTCTGGGTGGAGGGGGCCGACCCCGTGGTGCGCGACGCGCGGTTCGGGATGTATGGCTTCCGCATGCGGCGTCCTCTGGCGGCCGGCGCGGAGGCGCGCATGGGCTACCACCTGGAGGAAGCGCAGCGGGGGATCAGGGCCGCGGGGTTCGACCTGTCCGTGGCCGACAACGGCACCATGCTGGCTCACCATGCGGCGTTCCCCACGCTCGGCTACCGGGGGAGCCAGGAGCTCACGCGGCCGGCGGACCGCCGCGAGCACCGGCTTCCGCCACGCCCCGAGCGTGCCGCCGGTGAGGAGGAGGAGGACGGGCCCTCGCTGGAGCGGGGGACCTTCGAGACCACGGTCTCCACGAGCGCGGACCAGATCGCCGTGGCGCCGGGGGAGCTGACGGCCAGCTGGCGGCGCGGCGGGCGGCGCTTCTTCCGCTACCGCACGGCGGCTCCGGTCAACATGCGCTTCGGGTACGTCTCCGCGCGCTACGCCGTGCGGCGGGTGGTGCGCGAGGGCGTGGCGATCGAGCTCTACTTCCACCCGGGCCACTCGGCGAACGTCGAACGGATGCTGAGCACGGCCGCGGCGTCGATGGAGCTGTTCACCCGAGCCTTTGGCCCGTACCCGCACCGCACGCTGCGCATCGTGGAGGTGCCGGGATACTGGAGCTTCGGTGCGTACGCGCTTCCCGGGATGGTGTACTTCCCGGAAAACCGCGGCTTCCTGACCGATGCGCGCGACCCGCGCCAGATCGACCTGATCGGGCGCCGCGTGGCGCACGAGGTGTCGCACCAGTGGTGGGGACACCAGGTGACCGCCGGGGCCGGGCCGGGCGCCTCCACCCTCACCGAGTCTCTCGCCAAGTACTCGGAGCAGATCGTGCTGGAGCGGCTCCATGGCCGCGCGCACGTCGCCAGGGTGGTGGAGGCCGACCTGGAGCGCTACGCCCAGGGCCGCACCCGCGAGCGCGATCCGGAGCCGCCCCTCGCGCGGGTCACGGACCAGTCGCACCTCTACTATGGGAAGGGTGCCGTCGTCATGAACGGGCTTCGCGAGCTGCTGGGGGAGGATGCGATGAACGGTGCCCTGCGGCGCCTGGTAGCGGATCACGGTGGCGCGCGCTCGCGGCCCCGGGTGCGCGACCTCGTCCGGCTGCTCCAGGATGGAGCCGGTCCGGAGCGGAGCGCCCTCGTCGGCGAGTGGCTGGAGGAGGTGGTGATGTACGACCTGTCCGTCGACTCCGCGCGGTACCGCCCGATCGGCGGCGGGCGTTACGAGGTGACGGCCGTGGTGCGGGCCGGTAAGCGCGCCCTCCACGGCGGGGCCGAGATGCCGCTCGACGAGGCCCTGGAGCTGGCCGTCGCGCCACTGGACGGCGGCGCTGCGGCCGTCTTCCGGCACCGTCTTCGCTCCGGCCGCAACGTCGTGCGCTTGGTGGTGCGCGGCCGGCACGGCGAGGTCACCGTGGATCCTCACGTGCTGCGAGTGGACGTGAACCGCCGCGACAACGCGGTGGCCGCCGCCGAAGTGCCCTCGTGAGCGGATGCCCGTTCCCGGCGCGGTGATGGCGGGCCGCCGCTTCGCACCCGCCCCTCGCGCGCTGCGGGTTGCCGCCTGGGCAGCTGTCGGGTTCGCGGCCGGGGGAGTCCTGCAGCAGTACCGGGGCGGCGGCTGGGCGGCCGCCGCCCCGTTCGCGCTCGCTCTGGCGGTGGCGGGCGGCGTGATCTCCTGGCGCGCCGGCGTCTCGCTCCCCGGCCGCGGCGGTGCCCGGCGCGACCTGCTCTGGCTGGCGTGCGTGGTCCCCGGCACGGGGGTGCTGGCCATCGGCGTACGCTGGCTGGCAGGAGGCCCGCAGCCGTCCACGGCCGGAGGCGGTCTGGCCGTCTTCGCATGGACCGCGGTGGCATCCACGGCGCTCGCGCTGCTCGTGCATGCCACCGAGTTCGCCCGGCGGCACGGGGAGCGGCAGGTGGCGGAGCTGCGGCTGCAGGCGGAGCTCGCGCGCGCCGAGCTGGAGCGCACCTCCGCCGAGCTGCGGGCGCTCACGGCGCAGCTCGATCCGCACTACCTGTTCGACACTCTCAACGCGGCGGCCGCGCTGATCGGCCGCGCCCCCGCCACGGCCGAACAGATGATCGTGCGGCTGGCCGACCTGCTGCGCCACGCCATGGACGGCGCCACCCGCCAGGAGGTCGCGCTCGACGAGGAGATCCGTACCCTCGAGCACTTCCTGGAAGTGGAGCGCGCGAGGCGCCAGCTTCCCCTCCCGGTGGAGTGGGAGGTGGACGACGAGGCGCTGGACGCCTTCCTCCCGCACATGACGCTGCAGCCGCTGGTGCAGCACGCGTTGAACGGCGCCGGCTACGGGCCCCTGCGGATCGCGGCGCGGCGGGAGGGGCGCTGGCTGCGGGTGGAGGTCGGCGGTGGCGCGGCGGGCACGGATGGCGCCGCGGCGGAGGGGGAGGCGTCCGGCGGCGTCGGCCTGGACGGCACCCGGGCGCGGCTGGCGCGGCTCTACGGGACCGACCAGGCGCTCGAGGTGCTTCACGGTCCCGCGGAGGGCGGCACGGCGCGCCTCCGCGTCCCCTGGAAGGAGGAGGAGGCGACGGCGCTCCCGCCCGCACCGGGGCCAACGGAACCGCAGACACCGGAACAGGTGACGCCCGCACGGAAGCCGTCGCCGCTGGTGTGGCTGCTGCTGATGGCGGGGCTGATCCTCCTCTGGTGGGGCGAGTACGCGGAAAACGTCGGGACGGCCCGCGAGGGGGGAGGGATCGTCAGCGCGGCCGAAGCATTCGGGTGCCTGGTGATGACCGCCGCCGTCTTCACCCACCTGGTGTACCGCGCGTTCCGGGCGAGCGCCGCGCGTACCTTTCCGGAACGCGGCTGGCGTACGCGCGTGCGCTCGCACCTCGTTCCGGGGCTCGGCTCCGCGGCGCTGCTCCTTGCCAGCGACATCGTCACGGGCGCCGTGATCCGGGGATGGGACCGTACCGTACCCACGTCCGCGGTGCCGATCTTCCTCTTCTCGCTCGCGATCTACGTGGCCGTGTACGCCTCCATCGCCGTCGCCGCGGACGCGATCGAGTACGCGAGACGGCACCGGGAGCGGGAGATGGTGGAGCTGCGGCTGCAGGCCAGGCTCGCGCGCGCCGAGCTGGACCGCACCTCGGCCGAGCTGCGCGCGCTTACGATGCAGCTCAACCCGCACTTCCTCTTCAACGTCCTGCACGCGGCCACCGGGCTGCTGCGCCGCGCTCCGGCCACGGCCGAGTTGATGATCGTGCGCGTGGCCGACCTCCTGCGCCACGCCATGAGCGGCGCCGCCCGCCAGGAGGTCGCGCTTCGAGACGAGATCCAAACGCTGCGGCACTTCCTGGAGGTCGAGCGGCTGCGGCTGCAGGACCGGATGCGGATAGAGTGGGCGGTCTGCGACGAAGCGCTCGGCGCCTTTCTTCCGCACATGTCGCTGCAGCCGCTGGTGGAGAACGCGGTGAAGCACGCCATCGCGCCGGCCGGCGAGGGGCGGCTGCGCATCGCGGCGCGGCGGGCCGGGCGCTGGCTGAAGGTGGAGGTCGTGGACGATGGGCCCGGCGCCGATGCCGCTTCGGCGGCAGAGGCGCCGGGCGGCGGCATCGGCCTCAGCAACACGCGGGCGCGGCTGGCGCAGCTGTACGGCGGCGACGGGGCGCTCGACCTGCTTCCGCGCGATGGGGGCGGCACCACCGCGCGCCTCCGTGTTCCCTGGCACGAACAGACGATCCTCGACCGATGAGCACCCCCATCCGCGCCCTCGTCGTGGACGACGACGCACTCGCCCGCGAGCGCGTCGCCGCTCTCGTCTCCGCAGACGCCGATCTCGTGATGGCCGGGGAGTGCGCGAACGGGCCGGACGCCATCCGCCAGCTCCGGGACTCGCCGCCCGAGCTGGTCTTCCTGGACGTGCAGATGCCGGGCGTGGACGGCTTCGGCGTGGTGGAGGCGATCGGCGCGGCGCGCATGCCCGTGACGGTGTTCGTCTCCGCGCACGTGGAGTTCGCGCTCCGCGCCTTCGACGCGTACGCCCTCGACTACCTGCTCAAGCCGTTCGACGAGGAGCGCTTCCGCACCGCCGTGGAGCGGGCCAAGGAGGCCGTGCGGTCCAGGCGCACCCTGGAGGACCCGCGCATCGCGGCGCTCCTCTCCTTCCTGCACGCCCCCGAAAGCCCCCGCTACCCGGAGACGCTCGCCGTCAAGATCGGCTCCCAGCACCGGTTCGTCCCGGTGGCGGAGATCGACTACCTGGAGGCGGACGGCAACCACATCGTCATCCACAGCGGCACCACGCGGCGCACGCTGCACAAGTCGCTCACCGCGCTGGAGCAGCGCGTCCTCGACCCCGACCGCTTCGTGCGCATCCACCGCTCCACCATCGTCAACCTCAGCCGGATCGCCTTCGTGGAGCCGGTCCTCCACGGCGACCTCACCGTCACCCTCAAGGACGGCACCCGCCTCCCCTGCAGCCGCCGCTTCCGCGCGCGGCTGCAGGAAAAGGTGCACTTCTCGAGTTGATCCGTAGCTGTACGCGAGGGGCCCTACCGCCGATGACTTGCCAGGAAGCGCCAGATCACCACGTTGATGTCAACGTCTTGCGGGGTCGGTCCGATCGGGAGGCCCACGTTGAACGGATCGGCGCCGGCCCAGTTGTGCCCGCCGTCGTGGATCGTGACCAGCGCCACCGAGGCGGTGCCCGCCGTCTGGAGCAGGGTGGCGGAGGTGCCGTCGCGGGGATCGGTGTCGAGGCGTCGCGTCGTGGAAGCAGCGCCGGACGCGCCGTTTCGCCGCGCCCAGTACTGGTACGTCTCAGGCGCGGAGAGGTAGCCCGCAGGCTTTCCATCGTACGCCACCACGCGGTCCGCGGTGCCGTGCACCAGCATCACGCCCACGGGGAGCGTGGCGCCGCGGGGCTTCTGCTGCTCCAGGACGGGGTGCGGCAGCGGCCCGCCCACCGACGCGACGGCGGCGATGCGGTGCGATAGCTCGGCCGCGAGCCGCTGGCAAAAGAATCCGCCGCGCGAGAGCCCCGTGGCGTAGATGCGGCTGCCGTCCACCCGGTAGTCGCGCTGCAGCTGGTCGAGCAGGGCCTCCACGAAGCCCACGTCGTCCGTCCCGTCGCTGTACGAGGTGCCGAAGCCGACGTTCCAATCCTGCTGCAGCCCCTGCGGATACACCACGATGAAGCCCTCGGCGTCCGCGGTCCGGTTCATCCGCGTGTAGAGCATCTGCTCGGCCATGGTCATGCCGCCGCCGTGGAAGTTCAGCACCACCGGATACTTCCTCGCGGTGTCCGCCGGATACGAGGCGGGCGTGTAGACGATGTAGCGCCGCTTCTCGGCGCCGTGCGTAAGCGACTTCGCCTGGGCAGGGGCGGGTGTAGGGATGACGATGATGAGGAGGGTCGTCGTCATGACGAGATGAAGGAGCATTCGCATTCGGTAGTGTCGGCGCGGGTGAGCACAGTGGGAACGCCCCAACCGTATCGCCGCCGGCCGGACCATCCCATGGCGCGCCTGTGGACGGCTGTCACGAGCCGCCGAGCGGTCGCTGGTGCCGCCGTGCGGACGGCAGGCGGTCAGGATGCTCGCGCGTGCCGCTCGTCGTCCCGGGCGGCCGCTCGTCGTGTAATGCGACCGTCCGGCCGCCCCGCATGGTTGCGGCGGGGCGGCGGAGATATACTCCCGGGGAAGGGCCGGCGGCTCGCCGGCCGAACCTGCGAGTACACATCGGATCGATGACGAGCACCCCATCGGCGGGACCGGCCACGAACCGCTTCCCCGGTGCGTTGGCGCCGCCGCGCGAGGCGAGCCGAACGCCCCGGCGCCCGGTCGGGTTCTGGTACCTGCAGCTCGGCGGCTGGATCGGATTCGGCGCGGCGATGGGGCTGGGGCGCGTGGGAGAGATGCCCGGTCTGGCGATCCTGCTGGTCGATGCACCGTTCGCCGCGCTCGGCTTCCTCGCGACGCTCGCGCTGTACGGAGCGTTCGTCGCCCTGCGGGTGGGAGAGGGCTCCACCCTTCGCACGGTGCTGCTCGTTTTCTTGCTGTCGTACCTCGCGGGGATGGTGTGGACTGCCGTCTTCCACACGTACCTCCACGGCGTGGCGGTGCCGCTGATCGTGCGCATGCATCCGGGCGTCGTGCTCCCCATCCGCCGCGCGCCGGTGCTGGACAACACGGTGTACAACACGCTCACCCTCGTCGCCTGGAGCACGCTCTACGTGGGCCTCCTGTACCGCGACATGCTCCAGGCGCAGCGTGACCGAGCTCTCCGCGCCGCCGCCGAGGCGCGCGACGCGCAGCTCAGGATGCTCGCCTACCAGCTCAATCCGCACTTCCTCTTCAACACGCTCAACTCGCTGCGCGCAATGATCGACGAGGACCGCGACCGCGCCCGCGACATGGTCACCGAGCTGGCGCGTTTCCTACGCTACGCACTCGTCGACCGCCCGCTTCACCTGGCGCCGCTGGAGGAGGAGGTCGCCGCCGTGCGGGGATACCTCGCCATCGAGGCGATCCGATTCGAGGACCGCCTGGACGTGCGGGTGGAGGTGACGCCGGCCGCCGCGGAGTGCCGCGTCCCTGCCTTCCTGCTGAACCCGCTCGTGGAGAACGCGATCAAGCACGGCCGCCCGCCGCACCCGGGCGCGCCGCTCAGGGTGCGTCTGCGCGCCGGCGTCTTGGCGGGGCGGCTGGAGATCGTGGTGGAGAATTCCGGAACGCTGGACGAGCGCGCCGCGCCGGATCGCTCCGGCGGCGGCGTGGGCCTGCGCAACGTGCGCGAGCGCCTGGAGCATCACTATCCGGGGACGCATCGCTTCGCCCTTGAAGCCGGCGCATCGCTCGTCCGGGTCACCATCGACATACCAGCGGTTCGTGAAGACGATGCCACGTACTGAAGGAAGCATGCGCCGCCGGCACGCACTGATCGTGGACGACGAGCGCCTGGCGCGCCGGGAGCTGCGCACGCTCCTCGAAAAGGGACATGCGGAGACGGTGCACGTCGTGGGGGAAGCCGCATCGGTGGCGGAGGGCGCGCGGCTGGCCGAGGCCACGGACGCGGACCTGGTATTCCTGGACATCACGCTGGCGCACGAGTCCGGCTTCGACCTCCTCCCCCACCTGGGCGCCGACGTGGACGTGGTGTTCGTCACCGCGCACGACGCCTACGCGATCCGCGCCTTCGAAGTCAACGCGCTCGACTACCTGCTCAAGCCGGTGGATCCGGAGCGGCTCGCGCGCACCATTGCCCGGTGCATGACGCCGCGCGAGGAGGAGACGGCGCGTCCGCTGACGGTGGATGACCGCCTCTTCCTGCGGCTCGACGGCGCGCGCGCGTTTATCCGGGTGGGCGACATCGTGGCGATCCACGCGGCGGGGGACGAGTCGCTGGTGCACCTCGCCGGCCGGTCGACGGGGGCGCGCACCAACAGGAGCCTCGCGGATTGGGAAGCGCGGCTCCCGGAGCGATCCTTCGCGCGGGTGCACCGCTCCACCATCGTCAACCTGGAGTACGTCACCCGCGTGGACGAGTGGTCGCACGCCAGCTACCTGGTGCACCTGCGCGGCCTGCCCGAGCCCGTGCGCATGAGCCGCCGCTACGGCATGCGGGTGCGCGACCGGCTGGGGTGATCGGCGCGTATTCCAGCGCGCTCGTCGCTCCCACTGGCCGCTCGTCGCCATTCGGGGCCGCCCGGCGCGGACTGATCGGCAGCGGCTGGCGTGAGGGCTAGCTTGGGTGCGCGCCGCGGAGCCGTTCCACGACTGGCCGCGCCCCTCCCACGTCCCCTGCCTTATTCATGTCTCGCCTCACGTTCCTGATCGCCCGTTCCTGCCTGATCGCAGGCTTGTTGCTCCTGGCGCAGGCGGGTTCGGCTGCCGGACAGGATCACCGCGCGCTGGCCGATGCGATGGCGAGGGGGCTGCGCGAGGAGGGGCTGGTCGGGGCCGTCTGGGCGACGGTCGGGGCGGACTCGGGCGTGTCGGTGGGAGCGGCGGGGCGCAGACGGGCGGATCGTCCGGAGCCGCTGGCCGCGACGGACCGGGTGCAGGTCGGATCGGTAACCAAGACGCTGCTGGCGACCGGTATCCTCCAGCTCGTGACCGAAGGTAAGCTTCGGCTCGACGCACCGGTCGCGGCGTACCTCCCGCAGCTCGAGATAGTGAACCCGTGGGCCGTGTCGCGCCCGCTCCTCCTGCGTCATCTGCTCGACCACACGTCAGGGCTGGACGACGCGCGGCTCTGGCAGCTCTTCAACGCGGAGCCGCGCCCCAACACTCCGCTCGCGACAGGGTTCGACCCCGACCGGCTGCGGCTCGTCCTCCGCCGCCCGCCGGGAGAGCGGTTCTCCTACTCGAACACAGGGTACGGCCTGCTCGCCCTTGTCATCGAGGCGGTCACCGGTGAGCGGTACGAGACGTACCTCGACGCCCGCCTGCTCCGCCCGCTCGGCATGGCGAACAGCACCTTCCACTTCGTCACCCAGAGCGGCCCCGGCGCCGACCCGCGGCTCGCGATGGGGCACTTCGAGAAGGGCGCGCTCGCCCCCGCGGTCCCGACGTACCTCCGCCCGGCGATGCAGTTCACCACCACGGCGGCGGACATGGCGCGGTTCGCCCGCTTCCTCATGAGCGACGGCACGGTCGGCGGCCGTCCGCTGGTGGACGCGCGCCTTCTGCGCGCCATGGGGACGCCGGCCGGCACGCAGGCGGCGCGCGCCGGGCTCCAGGTGGGATACGGCCTCGGGCTCAGCATCCGCGACCGGCACGGTGTCGTGGGACGCTGCCACGCCGGCAACACCGTCGGCTACCGCGCGATGTTCTGCGTCTATCCGGAGCAGCGGAAGGCGTTCTTCGTCGCAATGAACGCCGACAACGAGGACGCCGACTACGCGCGCCTCGACTCCCTCGTGATCACCACCCTCCGGCTCACGCCGAGTCCGGCCGCGCCAGTACGCGCCACGACGCTCGACACGCGGCGATGGGAAGGAACGTACGTGATCTCCCCCGCGCGCTTCGAGATGTTCGCCTACATCGACGTGGTGCTGGACTTCGTGCGGGTGCGCGCCGATCGGGGGCGCATCGTCCTGGCGCCCTTCCAGGGAAGCCCGACGGTGCTCGAGCCGATGGGTGGGCCGCTCTTCCGCGCGCCCGGCCGCACGCTTCCGTCCCACGTCCTGCTCTCCACCGAGCGCGGCCCGGCCCTGAGCAACGGCCTGAGCACGTACGAACGCGTGAGCCTCTGGCGGATGGTGCCGCTCTGGGCGAGCCTGGTGGCCGGAGTGCTGGGGCTCCTCTACGTCTTTTCGTTCGGCCTCTACAGGGCGGCACGGGGCCGGCTGCGTCCCGCGGACCCGCTCCTCGCCCCCTTTGTCGTGGCGCTGGCGGCCTGCATCGCGGGCGTGCTCCTCTGGCGTCAGCCGGTGCTGCAGCTCGGCGACCTCACCGCGACCAATGTCTTTCTGGCGGTGGTGACGGGTGCGCTCCCGATCGCGGCGGCACTCGGCCTGTGGCGTGCGGGCCGCACATCGTGGCTGGACAGCGTTGCGCTGGCCGCAGTGCTGCAGTGGACGCTCGTGCTCGCGGTGTGGGGGCTGCTGCCGCTCCGGCTCTGGGCGTAAAGATCCCCGAACAGCAGGTCTCACGCGGAGAGGCGGAGGGCGCGGAGGAGCTCTCTCTGCGTCTCCGCGTCTCCGCGTGAGGCCAGGGCACTTGCGCGCGCGGCCGCACTGATGTAGTGTTGCGCACGTGCACCACACCGCCACACCGGAGCCCTCGATGCTGGTGAACCTCGATCCTCGCGACGCGCGGCCGCTGTACCTCCAGATCATGGACGAGGTGCGGAGGGCGCTCGTGGTCGGCACGCTGCGGCCGGAGGACCCGCTGCCCTCCGTGCGCGAGCTGGCGGCGGACCTCGCCATCAACCCGCGCACGGTGTCGCAGGCGTACGGGGAGCTGGAGCGCGAGGGCGTCGTGTACGTGCGGCGCGGGCAGGGGACGTTCGTGTCGCCCGGCGTGCGGCCGGACCGCGAGGCGCTGGGGCGGGCGGTGGCGAAGCGGGCGCTGCTGGAGGCCCGGCGCAACGGGCTGGGGGCGGAGGAGCTGGTGGCGATCATCCGCGAGGTGGCGGCCGACGAGGAGGGGGAGCCCTCCCCGGCCGCGGCGAACCAGGGAGAACGGGAATGAGCACCCAATCTGTTCCGGGGGAAGGCTGGGCCGTCGCCACCCACGGGCTGTGCAAGCGATACGGGCGCGAGACGGTGCTCGATGACGTCGGGCTGCGCGTGCCGGACGGCGCGGTCTACGTGCTCGCCGGGGCCAACGGCGCGGGAAAGAGCACCACGCTCCGGGTGCTGATGAACCTGGTGCGCCCCGACGGCGGCCGCGCGGAGGTGTTCGGGATGGACAGCGGCCTGCACGGTCCCGAGGTGCGCGCGCGGATCGGCTACGTCCCCGAGCACCACGACGGCGGCTACGGCTGGATGACGTGCGGGCGGCTGCTTCGGCACGTGGCGCGGTACTACCCGGCGTGGGACCAGCCCTACGCCGACCACCTGATCCGCGCCCTCGACGTGCGCCTCGACCGCAAGATCGGCAGCCTCTCCAAGGGCGGAGCCCGGCGGCTGCAGCTGGCGCTGGCGATGGCGCACCGCCCTCCCCTCCTCCTCCTCGACGAGCCGACGGACGGGCTCGACCCGGTGGTGCGCTCGCGGACGCTGGGCCTCATCGCCGAGCACCTGGCCGACACGCCTACCACCGTGCTCGTCTCCACGCACCTGATCTACGAGGTGGAGAGCCTGGCCGACCACGTGGGGGTACTGCGCGAGGGCCGCCTGGTCGCGCAGCTCTCGCGAGACGAGCTGCGGCGCACGGTGCGGCGCTACCGGGCCGAGGTGCCGGAGGGGTGGAAGGCGCCGCCGGGGCTGGAAGTGATGCGCATGCGGCGCAGCGGCCGCGAGGTGCAGTGGACCGCGATGGGCGACGAGCGCGAGGTGACGGAGCGCCTGGCCCTCGCCGGGGCACAGGTGCGCGAGGTGTCGCCGCTGGCGCTGGAGGAGGCCGCTCTCGCCTTTCTTACTGGGGAGGTGACGCCATGACGAACGCGCACTCCACGCCGCCCCTGCGCGAGGTGCTCGGGGAGCAGGTGCGCGCCGTCGGATACGCGCTGCGCAGGCCGGCGCTCGCGGCGGCGGCGCTGGTGACGGCGGGCACGCTCCTCCTCGTGATCCAGTTCGTGCGCGAGCCCGGCGGGGTGGACTTCGGGCCCGAGCACCAGATGCTCCCGGGCGTGCTGGGCCTCCTCTTCCCCATCGCTGTGTGGCAAGGGGAGAAGCGCTTTGGCGACGGCTTCCTGTGGACGCTGCCGGTGGACCGCCGCAAGCACGCGCTCGCCAAGGTGTGCGCCGGATGGGTGTGGCTGATGGCGGCCGTCGCCTTCTTCATCCTCTGGCTCGCCGTGCTGACGCTCGCCAGCGGCGGCAGCTTCGTGGGCGAGGAAACGCGCCAGCTCGCCTCCGCTTACGACGGCGCGGCGAACGCGCTGTACTTCACGATGACGCGGACGATCCGCTGGCGTACGCAGCCCGTGCTCTGGATCGTCCCCTTTACCGCCGCGACGGGAACGTACCTCCTGGCCAGCGCCCTTGGGCTGGGGGTGCGGCATCCGTTGCGGTGGATCGCGGGAGTGGTGCTCGCCTTCTTCCTCGTCGTGGTAGCGCTGGAGACGACGAACACGGTGCGGTTCAGCATGGGTCCCGCGCGCCTGGTGAGCTCCATCTACAACGGACCGTACGGCCTCGACGCGCTCCTCACCGCGCGCACCGAGTCGCTGCGTACCGAAATGTTCCTGGGGAACGGGAAGCGCGTGCCAATTTGGCTCGGGCTCCCGCATCTCGGCCAGTGGGCGGCGGCCACGGTGGGGTGGATGCTCGGCGGCCTCGTCGCACTCTGGGCCGCGGCCTCGCGACACCGAGAACGCCGCCGCACCTGAATCATCGTCACAAATCTGATCCCACGACGCACGCCGGCCCCGATTAGCGGGCCGGCGCGGCGCCCCCGTGTCTCCTCACATCTCCTTCAGGCAAAAATGGACCTCACGATTCGCAACGTCTCCAAGCGCTACCCCAACGGTGTGCAGGCGCTGGCCGACGTTTCACTGACGATCCCCACGGGGATGTACGGGCTGCTCGGGCCGAACGGCGCCGGCAAGTCCACGCTGATGCGCACCCTCGCCACGCTGCAGGAGCCGGATAGCGGGTCGATCACGCTGGGCGACATCGACGTGGTGCGGCAAAAGGATGCCGTGCGCGAGACGCTCGGCTACCTGCCGCAGGAGTTCGGCGTGTATCCGAACGCCACCGCGGAGCGGCTGCTGGAGCACTTCGCGGTGCTCAAGGGGATTCCCAGGCGCTCGCGGCGGGAGGTGGTGGATGCGCTCCTCCACCAGACCAACCTCTACGATGCGCGCAAGAAGAAGCTCGGCGGCTACTCGGGCGGGATGCGGCAGCGGTTCGGGGTGGCGGTGGCGCTGCTGGGCGATCCGCGGCTGATCATCGTCGACGAGCCCACGGCCGGCCTCGACCCCGCCGAGCGCGTGCGCTTCCTGAACCTGCTCAGCGAGCTGGGCGAGAACAGCGTGGTCATCCTCTCCACTCACATCGTGGACGACGTCAGCGAGCTGTGCAGCCGCATGGCGATCATCGACCGCGGCGAGATCCTGCTGGATGCCGAGCCGCTCTCCGCCGTCGCCGCGCTGCAGGGGCGCATCTGGCGCCGCGTCATCGCACGCGACGAGCTGGCGCGGGTGGAGGAGGAGCACGCCGTCATCTCCACGAAGCTGCTCGCGGGGCGCACCGTGGTGCACGTGCACGCCACCACCTCGCCGGGCGCGGGGTTCGAGCCGGTGGAGGCGGACCTGGAAGACGTCTACTTCAGCACGATGGCGCGCCATTACGGCCAGCCCGAGGACAAGCCTGTTCTGGAGATGGCGCGATGAAGCTCATGGAGATCTTTCGCTTCGAGATCGGCTACCAGTCGCGCCGCTTCTCGACCTGGCTGTACGCGGTGGTGCTGGTGGGGCTCCTCCTGCGCATCGCGACCGAG
>DASWNZ010000249.1:0-65155 GCA_036398975.1 Longimicrobium sp. | reverse complement strand
GATCGCGCCGAGGCGGAGCGGCTGCTCGGACGCCCTCTCGTCACCGTCCCGAGCCTCCCGCTGCTGGAGATCGAGGTGGGGGAGGGGGAGGGGCGTTCCGCGGTGCGCGTGACCCAGCGCCTGCCGGACGGCACGGCGCTCTCGCTCCTGCAGCGGCGTGGGGCCGGTGCCCGCACCCCGCGCCCCTGCGAAGCGCCGGATGCCGGTGCCACCTGCATCGCGTTCACCCGGTCCGGTGTCCTGGTGGAAGCCAGCGCCCCCGTGCCCGCGGCCACCCTGCGAGCGCACCTGGCGCCGTTGTTCTAAGCCGTGCTGCGCCCGTATGCCGAAGTCGGCGCGGGGGCGGGCACGGGCAGCCACGCGGGGCGGCCCCTACAGGGATCTGTGCCGAAGGACGAAAGGTCGAGGCACGGGCGAGGGAGGGCAGACACGCAGGTCTGCCCCTACGGATTTGCGGTACGCATCACACGCGTAACGAAACACGCCCCCGCCGCGAACAACGCGGCGGGGGCGTAATTTCTCCCCCTCACCCGCCCTGCGCCCCCGCAGGCGGGGGAGGGGGCTGGGGGGAGGGGGCCCTCTCCTCGTCGTCCGCGATCATGTTCCCGTTGTGGTCGTCGGGGAGGATGGGGCGCGCGGGATCATCGGACTGGTTGAGCGGGTCGTGGGTGACCTCGGGGTTGTCCTTGAGCACCTGCGGGAAGGCCAGCGAGCCCACCACCGACAGCCCCAGCACCCCCGCCACCACGCCCAGCGACACCCCTATCGGGATGTGGTAGTAGCCCGAGAGCAGCATCTTCGCCCCGATGAACACCAGCACGATCGACAGCCCCAGCTTGAGCAGGTGGAACTTGTCGATCACCCCCGCCAGCAGGAAGTACAGCGACCGCAGGCAGAGGATGGCGAAGACGTTGGAGGTGAAGACCAGGAACGGGTCGCGGGTGACGGCGAAGATCGCTGGAATCGAGTCCACCGCGAAGATCAGGTCGGTGGTCTCCACCAGCACGAGGACCACGAAGAGCGGCGTCGCCACCTGCCTCATCCTGCCGCCGACCTCCTCGCGCACGAAGAAGTTCTGCCCGTGGTACACCGGCGACACGGGGAAGAAGCGGCGCATCAGCTTGAGCGCGGGGTTGGACTCGGGCTCGATGTCCATCTCGTCCTGCGTGGCCATCCGGATGCCGGTGAACACCAGGAAGGCGCCGAAGACGTAGATGATCCAGTGGAAGCGCGTGATGAGCAGCGAGCCGGCGCCGATCATGGCGCCGCGCATCACCAGCGCGCCCAGCACGCCCCAGAACAGCACCCGGTGCTGGTACTTGGGCGGGACCTTGAAGTACGAGAAGAGGAGTACGAATACGAAGATGTTGTCGACGGAAAGCGCCAGCTCGATCAGGTAGCCCGTCACGAACTCCAGCGCCTTCGCCTTTCCCGACACGCCAACGGGGAGCCATCCCCACGCGATCCCGGACGCGAAGATCATCGCCAGGACCACCGTGAGCGCGCTCCAGCGTGCCGCCTCCTTGGGCGCCACCACGTGGGCAGTGCGGTTGAAGACGCCCAGGTCGATGGCGAGCATCACCAGGACGAAGACGAGGAAGCCTACCCACGGCCAAACGGTATGTGACAAGACGCTTCTCCCGTGCTCCCGCCCTCTGGCGGGGGTCAAAAACAAGGGGCGACACCCCCGTCACGAGGCCCCCGCTCTCGCAATTGGGGTCCCGCGACGAAGGTCTCGCCCTGACGTGGCGCGCGCGTGGCGCCGCTATCCCGGCCGGACCGTGCGAGGCTCTCGCCCCGCAGTCTTGACGATCCGGCCGCCGGGTGTCTCCCCGGTGGACTACTCCCCTTCGATGTGTGCGCGCAAGGTACTCAGCAAGGGGCGCGCCGTCAAACCACGTACCCCCGCTCGCACGCCTCCTCGATCTTCCGCTCCACCCACGGCCATACGCCGGGCGCGCCCTCCTGGATGGGCGCCATGCGGCGAAGGATCTGCGCGCGGGTGATGCCGTGCAGCTTCCAGCTGCCGCCGCCGCTGTTGATGTTCACCACCAGCGGCTGCAGCCGGTCCAGCGCGACGGCGAAGCGGGCGTCGGGGGTCTCGCCCGCCTCGAACTCGTCCCACAGCGCGCGCATCTCGGCAGCCTGGTCCGGCGGCAGCAGGCCGAAGATGCGCTCGGCCGCGCGCGTCTCGCGATCCTCCTTGTCCAGGTGGGCGCCGTCGTCGTAGCAAAAGGTGTCGCCCGCGTCGATCTCCACGATGTCGTGCACCAGCACCATGCCGAGGGCGCGGAGGAGGTCGGTGCCGGCGGGGGCGTGCTCGGCCAGCGCCAGGGCGGCCATAGCCAGGTGCCACGAGTGCTCCGCGCTGTTCTCGCGCCGCGAGCCGTCGATCAGCGAGGTCTGGCGGAGGACCCCCTTGAGGCGGTCCACCTCCGCGATGAAGGCGAGCTGGCGCGAGAGGCGCTCCTCGGTCATGGCTCGATCCCCTCGTCCGCGGCCTCGGCCTCGCGGCGGGCGCGGCGGCGCTCCGCCATCTCGTGGAGGCGGCGGTCCTCGTCCGTCTCCAGGATCAGCGGCGGGACGGGGGCGGGCTTGCCGTTGAGCATGTCCAGCGCGACGTAGGTGAGGAAGCAGCGGTTGGTGGTGCGCCGCTTCCCCGTCTCGATCTGCTCCGCCTCCACCGTCACCATCACCTCCATCGAGGTGCGCCCCACGCGGATCAGCCGCCCGTGCGCCTCCACGAAGTCGTTGGCGTACACCGGCTCGCGGAACTCCACGCGGTCCACCATCACCGTCACCACCGGGAGGCGCGCGTGCCGCCGCGCCACCACGCCCCCCGCCTTGTCCACCAGCGCCAGGATCTCCCCGCCGAAGACGTTGCCGTGGTGGTTGAGCTGGTCCGGCATCATGCTCTCCGAGAGCGTGGACGCCGATTCGCGCGGCGTCTTCCCCGCGGGTGTGTTCTCTTCGTTTTCAGGCATGTATTCGGTACGGTTTGAGGGCCTTTTGCGTCAACGACAGTGTAGCGTGAGATGCACCTGGCGGCCATGTGGCGGCAGGTTGACTTGTCAATCGGACACGGTCATATCTATACAGATCGTTCCCGCCATCCATACAGAGGGGTTCTCATGGCCACCAGGGAGCAATCCGCGGGCAGGAAGACTCGCGGGCACGATGAAGGGCGCATCCGGCGCAAGAACATGAACATGGACCAGGACAAGCTGGACCGGCTCGTGGAGATCCTAGGGGCGGCTTCCGAAACCGAGGTGATCGAGCGTCTGATGGATGAGGCCCTTCTCCGGCATGAGCTGGTGGAAGGCGTGCGGCGTGCAGCGGGCAAGGGCGGGGTCGAGAACTACTTTCCGGACGGGTCGTTCGACGATTGGGCCGCGTGACGAAGTACGCCATTGACACGAACCTCTACATTCGCGCGTTGCGTGATGAGGAAGCGGCGGCCGGGCTGGAGCGGTTCCTCAGCGAGCACGCGCCCCGAAGCTATCTCCATTCGGTGGTGCTGCACGAACTGCTCGTCGGCGCAGCGACCGCCAGAGGGGTCGCGACTATCGAAAATGAGATCGCGCGGCCTCTTGAGCGGCGGCGCAGGCTGGTCACGCCTTCGCACCGGAGCTGGCAGGATGCAGGCGCGGCCCTCGCGCAGCTCGCCTCGGCCAAGAAGCTGGAGCTTCAATCGGTCCCCCGCTCATTCGTCCACGATGCCCTGATCGCCGCTTCCTGCGGCGAGGCCGGTGTGACGCTCGTCACCGAGAACGGGCGCGACTTCTCGCGTCTCCGCACCGTGCTCCGCTTCGACTATGTTGCTCCCTGGCCGACCGGAGACGCCGGCTCGTAGCGCGTGCGCGGCGTGCTCGCGGTGCAGGCGCGCGGCGCCGTAGGTGTACGGGACGAAGAGGAGGGCGAGGAGGAGCGCGAAGTTGACGGCGGCGAAGGCGGTTCGCAGGCCCAGGCCGCGGTGCAGGGCGATGGGCGGCTTGTAGACGCGGCCGGGGCCCTCCAGCAGGAAGACGACGAGCGCGGCGTGGATGGGCGTGTGGCCGATCACCTCCACCTTGCCGAACACCAGCGTCGTGGTGAAGAAGACGAGGGTGATGACCAGCGCGAGAGGGCGCTGCAGGAGGTTGATGATCAGCAGGTATCCGAGCGAGAACTCCACGAACGCCGCCGCCAGCAGGAAGAAGCTCAGCGGGAGCCCCAGCGAGAGCGCCGGGTTCTGCTCCAGTACGTACAGGCCCCACTGCGGATACACCATCTTTTCCAGCGCCACCCAGCAGAGCGAGAATCCGACGGAGGCGTACAGCGCCGGAAGACCGGTGCCGCGGATCTTCCGCTCGCCTGCCCCGCTCACCGCCAGGTAGTACCCGATCCCCGCGTACACCACGTAGTCCAGCATGTGGAAGGGACCGAAGCGGAAGATGCCGATCCCGTACAGCGCGATCAGCCCCGCGCCGGCCACGGGCACCGTGCGGCCGAAGAGGAGGAGGAAGGCGAGCGCGAACTGGAACCAGCCCAGCCACCCCTCCGCCACGCGCAGCTCGGGCGCGAGCATCGCGTCCGCCTGCCACGAGAGGAGGAGCGCCGCGCCCGCGCCGATCCGCATCACCAGCACCGCCCGGTCGTTGCGCGACGACAGCCAGTCGTTGACGCGCCGGTACGCGGGGACGTCCGCCAGGCGCCGGTCGAGCAGCACCATCGCCACGATGGTGGCCATGCTCAGCAGCGCCAGGGCGATGAAGGTCGGCGTGAGCACCTCGCCCGCGGTGCGCGGGCGGTCGCCGAAGGAGAAGCGGCTGAACCACTTGACGTGCGCCCACGCCGGGTGCGCGGTGGCCGCCACCAGGAGCAGCGCCGGCGCAATCGCCCTGGCGGCGGCGCTCACGTGTGCACCCGCGCCACGACGCTGATCTCCACCTTTACGCCGTGCAGCGCGGCGCCCAGCGTGGTGCGCGTGGGGTAGGGCGGGCGGAAGGCTTCGCGGTAGATCGCGTTGAACTCGCCCCAGTCGCCGATGTCCTCCAGGTACGCGGTGACGGATACGATGTCGTCCATGGTGGCCCCGGCGGCGGCCAGCACGAGCCGCACGTTCTCCAGCACTCCGCGCGTCTGCTCGGCCAGCGTCTCGCCCTGGAGCTCGCCGGTCACCAAGTCGCGCGGCACCTGGCCGGAGACGAAGATCATGTCTCCCGCGCGCACCGCCCGCGAGTACGCGCCGACCGGCGTGGGGGCGCCCGGCACGCTCACCGGCTCCCATGCGCGCCCCGCCGCGCCCACGTCCGTGGGGATCTCCATCGTGCCCTCCGACACCATCACGGCCGAGCCGCCCACGCGCGACCGCAGCACGATGCCGTTGTACACGTCCGCTTCCAGGTAGATCGTGCTGGGGCGGCCCACCTCCACTCCCTGCTCCACGGTCCACCGCAGGGTGCCCTGCTGGGCATCGCGCGCCAGGTACCCGGCCAGCGCTGCGGCCGCGGCCCCGGTGGCGGGGTCCTCGGGGATCCCCATCGCCGGCGCGAACATCCGCACTCGTACCGTCTCCCCCGGCGCGGCGGGGACGACGGGGTAGACGCCGGGCGCATCGGTGTGGGCCAGCACGCGCTCCCACGCCGCCAAATCCAGCCGCGCGCGGCCGAGCGTTGCCACGTCGCGCAGCGGGATCACGGTAAAGCCCACTCCCGCCGACGCCACCGCCGGCTCCCAATCGTCCGACAGGTCGGCGGCATCGAGGCCGAGCACGGCGGCAAGCTCCTCGCGAGCGGGGGCCGGGCCCACCGTCGGCGGCTGGGCGGCGGTGAGCTGCGCGAAGTCCGGCCTCCCGCCGCGCACCCTCACGCGCACCGGCACCGGCCCGACGCCCTCCTCCAGCACCACCTCCGTCTCACCCTCCTGCGCGGGCACCTCGCCGAGCGCCACGAGTAGGTACGCGGTGCCGACGGTGGGGTGCCCCGCGAAGCGAAGCTCCGAGCCCGGCGTGAAGATCCGCACGCGCCTCGTGCCGCCCGCCTCCGGGGGAAAGACGAAGACCGTCTCCGAGAGGTTCAGCTCGCGCGCAACCGCCTGCATCTGCGCCTCGGAGATCCCGCGCGCGTCGGTGAAGACGGCGAGCGGGTTGCCGCCGAAGAGCCGGTCGGTGAACACGTCGAGGGTGTGGTAGCGGTAGCGCATCGGTCGGTGCGGGTTCGGGTCGGAATGCGTTCACGCGGGCGCCATCTACGTGCAAGATACGAACTGCGCCTCACACAGAGCCACAGAGGGGACGGCAAGAACAGCAAGAGGGTTCTCCTGTGGCTTGCGGTTCCCTCTCTGTTCTCTGTGTGAGGCTTCTTGCTGTTTGATGCGGGGGAGTGATGGAGATTATATCGCCGCGCGATGTATCGTAATAAGATAGATCGACGGGTGATGCATCGGTATGTGATGCATCACCGGAACGTCGCGGGGGGTGGAAGGCGGCTGCGGCTACGGCTGGGCTCTGATCGCGCTGCCGCCGCCGCCCCCGCCGCCGCCGAGGCTTCCCGGGGGGAAGACCTTGATGGTGATCGACTTGGTGAGGTTGCCGGAGGTCGCGGTAAAGGTTGCTTCGCCCGGCTTGAGGGCGGTGAAGTAGACCCTCGACCAGCTCACCCCCGTCGGCTCGATGCGCACCGAGAGGACGTCCGGGTTGTCGATGGTCCAGCTGAGCACCGCCCAGCGCGCCGCCTTGCTGTCCTTGAGCGCCACGCCGTACAGGCTGGAGCTCATCCCCGGCTCCAGCCAGGTCATCCCCGGGTTGAACTGGATCGAGTTCACCTCCCCGCCGTACGCCGCGCGGACGCCCGTGGCCTCGAACTGCACGGAGCCGCCGCCCTCCACCGACGCCGTCGCGAGCTGACGGCCTTCCTTGGGGCCCATGTACCACTTGATGGTTGCGCGCCCGTTCGAGTCCGTCAGCCCCGTGTTGGGATAGGTGTAGATGAATCCGCCGCCGGAATCCGCCGTCCACGTCACCTGCGCGTTTGCGACGGGGTAGCCGGCGCGCAGCACTCGCACCATCAGCTGCAGCGGAAGCTCTTGCCCGAACTCCGCCGTCTGCCCGTCGCCGCTGATCTTTTCGATGGTGTAGCCGCCCGGCGACCCGGTGGGAACCGCGACCACGCGCACTCCGATGTACGCCTCGACTCCCTCCGACGAGGCGATGATGCGCGCCGTCCCCGGCGCGACGCCCACCACCTTCCAGTTGGCATCCAGCTTCGCGACGGCGGTGTTCGACGAGGTGTAGGTGACCGGCCGTCCGCTGACGTTCCCGTTGGAATCGTACGTGGACGCGGAGATCAGGCGCGACTCGCCCTGGTCCAGGATGAGCGAGTCGGGCCAGACGCGGATCGACGCCACCGCCCGGTACGTGCCGGCGCGCACGATCACCTTCGCGGAGCCCGTGACTCCCTCAACCGTCGCGGACACCTGGGCGGTACCCGCGGCGACGGCCGTAACGGCGCCGCCCGCGCCCACCGTGGCCACGCCGGTGCTGGACGATGCCCAGACGATCGCGCGGCCCGTGACCACGTTCCCGGCCGAGTCGTAGGCGGCCACGTTCAGGTCGCCGGTGGCGCCGGGGGCCAGCACCAGCGAGTCGGGCTGCACCACGACCCGCGTCACCACGGCCCGCGGCGCGAGCACCGTCACCGTGATGCTCGCCGACACGCCCTCCACCGTCGCCGTCACCCGCGCCGTGCCCGCGGCGATGCCGCGCACGGTGCCTCCACTCTCGAAGCCGACGACGGCGCCGTTGGACGACGTCCAGGTGACCACGCGTCCGGTTAGCAGGTTCCCCTGCGCATCGTAGGCGGCGGCGGTGAGCGTCGCCGTCGCGCCGGCCGTGAGGGTGAGCGAATCCGGCTGCACGCGCACCGATGCCACCGCGGCGGGCGGAGCGGCGACCACCTTGATCGTCGCGCGGCCCGTGACGCCTTCGACGGTCGCCGTGACGGTGGCGGAGCCCTCGCCGGCGCCCGTGACGCGGCCATCCGAGCCCAGCGTGATGATGGCCGTGCTCGACGAGACCAGCGTCACCGCCCGACCTGTCAGCTCGTTCCCCGCCGCGTCACGCGCGATCACCCGCAGCTGCGCGCTCGCGCCGATCTGTAGGGTGAGCGTGTCGGGCACGATGCTCACCGACGCGACGGCGGCCGGCGGCGGCGGCGGGGCGGCCTGTACCTTCACCGTCGCGCGACCGCTCACGCCCTCGACGGTCGCGGTCACCGTGGCGGAGCCGACCGCCACGCCCGTCACCTGGCCGTCCGTGCCCAGCGTGATGATGGCCGTGCTGGAGGAGACCAGCGTGGCCGCCCGGCCCGTCAGCACGTTCCCCGCTGCGTCCAGCGCGATGACCTTGAGCTGTCCGCTCGCCCCGATCTGCAGGGTGAGCGTGTCCGGCTCCACGCGCACCGCCGCGACGGGCACGGGCGGGGGAGGCGCCACGGCGCGCACCCGCACCTTTGCGACGGCAGAGATGCCGTCCACCTTCGCCGTCACCTCCGCCGTACCTTCCGCCACGCCCGTCACGGTGCCGCCCGTGCCGAGAGTCGCGACGGCCGCGTTGGACGAGGTCCAGACGACGGCGCGGCCGGTGAGCACGTTGCCCTGCGCGTCGTAGGCGACCGCGTTCAGGTCGCCCGTGGCGCCGGGGGCCAGCACGAGCGAGTCTGGCTGCACCACCACCCGGGCCACCACGGCCTCGGCCGGCAGCACCCGCACCTGCGCCGATGCCGCGATCCCCTCCACCGTCGCCGTCGCCCGCGTGGTGCCGGGCGCGACTCCGGTGATCGTTCCGTCCGCACCCGCGGTCGCGACGGCCGCATCCGCCGAGGACCACGCGACGATGCGCCCAGTCAGCACGTTCCCCGCGGCGTCGTACGCAACGGCGCTGAGCCGTCCGGTGGCGCCGGCCTTGAGGGCGAGCGAGTCCGGCTGCACGGCCACGCGGGCGACTGCCGCGGGGGACAGGGCGAGCGTGGCCCCGAACACCGCGGCGGGAGCGCCAGGCACCGTCACCGTCGCCCGCTGCGCGGCGGCGTCGCCCAGCGTCCAGCGCGCCGTCGCGGAGCCGTCTGCCCCCGTCAGCGCCGAGGCGGACGAGAACGAGCCGCCGCCCTCCACCGCCCAGCTCACCGCCAGCCCGGCGACCGGGTTGCCGCTCCCGTCCACAGCCCGCACGGACAGTGGAAGGTCGGAGCGCGGCGGCGCCGTGAAGCCGTCGCCGCTCAGCTTCTGCAGCACCGTCGCGGTGGCGGATGATGCCGCGGTGGCCGCCACCACCACCGAGCCGCCCGCCCCCGTGACGCTCAGCTTCTGCTCGCCCGGCGCCGCGCCCAGCGTCCACAGCGCCTGCGCGCGTCCCTCCCGGTCGGTGCGCACCTGGCCGGGAGATACGGAGCCGCCCCCCGTCGTCACCACGAAATCGATGGCGGCGTCGGGCACCGGCTGGTCGCGTGCGTCCAGCACACGCACCACGACGGGGCTGGAGAGCCGCGTCCCGATCACCCCGAGCTGGGTGCCTCCGCTCGCCAGGACGAGCTTCTCGCCCTCGCGCGTCCCGGTCGGTCCACCCGATGGCCCGGGAGTCCCGGAGCCGGTGGGCGAGTCGCCGCACGAAAGGGCAGCGACCAGCAGACCGGCTGCCAGGGGCAGGCGGCGGAGTGTCATGCGCATGGAACACCATCCGGTGAAGGGTACCGCGACGGGCCGGAGCCCGGCAGGGGCCCGGCTCCGAAACACGCCGGAGCAAGAACGTGGCCCCTGATACGCGAACGCGGCGCAGCGCCCGAACACGGCCACAACGCGCGGGGGTGGCGCGGAGCGGCTTCCTCGTGTATACTGCGCGCCGTGCGCTGTGCACCCCGGCGATTTGTGCGATTGCATCCGGGTCAACAACTGCTAAACCGCGTGGGAGGGGTCCCGTGCGGAGTCGCCGCGGGACCCCTCTTCCGTATCCTGACGACCCGATTCCGGTCCGCCCGCGGGCGGATGGGACGCGCGCTTTGAGGACAGCTTGGCGGGCGCGCCCCGAGGTCACGGAGATCCGCCTAAAGCGTCGTCGCGGCCCCCCCGCACACCGGCAGTGGGGCCGCGACGGCTATCCAAGAGGCCCATCCAGGAGCCAACCGCAATGAGCACGCTGATCGACCCGGCCCGCATCGCCGAAGAGACGGGCCTGACGTACACCTTCAGCTCGGAATCCGTATCCGAGGGCCACCCGGACAAGGTCTGCGACACCATCGCGGACAGCATCCTGGACGCTTACCTCGCGCAGGACCCCAGCGCCCGCGTCGCCTGCGAGGTGCTGGTGAAGGCCAACCAGGTGGTGCTGGCGGGCGAGATCACCTCCACCGCGCTGGTGGACCACGAGGCGCAGGTGCGCGAGGCCGTGCGCGAGATCGGCTACACCGACGCCGACCAGCTCTTCCACGCCGACACTCTGGAGATCCGCTCCCTCCTCTCGGAGCAGGCGCCGGAGATCGCGCAGGGCGTCAACGCCGTCACCAGCCAGTCCGGCGACCAGGGCGCGGGCGACCAGGGGATCATGTTCGGCTACGCGACCGACGAGACGCCGGAGCTGATGCCCCTCCCCATCCTCCTGGCGCACCGCCTCTCGTACGCCCTCGCGGAGCTGCGCAAGGCCGGCGCGGCGTCGTGGCTCCGGCCGGACGCCAAGACACAGGTGTCGGTGCTGTACGGCCCGGACGGCCCGCAGGCGGTCACCGACGTCCTCGTCTCCACGCAGCACTCGGCGGAGGTGGCGCAGGAGGAGATCCGCCACTTCATCGCGCAGACGCTGGTGCCGCGCGCGCTGCAGGGGTGGTACCGCGACGACCTGCGGCTGATGGTGAACCCCACCGGCAGCTTCGTGCAGGGCGGCCCCTCGGCGGACGCGGGCGTCACCGGCCGCAAGATCATCGTGGATTCGTACGGCGGGATGGGGCGCCACGGCGGCGGCGCGTTCAGCGGCAAGGATCCCAGCAAGGTGGACCGCTCGGGTGCCTACTTCTGCCGCTACGTCGCGCGGCAGGTGGTGAAGGAGGGTCTGGCCCGGCGCGCCGAGGTGCAGGTCGCCTACGCCATCGGCATGGCGGAGCCGGTCTCGGTGAAGGTGGACACCTTTGGCACCGGCGACCCGACGCGCGCCGCCGCCTTCGTGCGCACCTTTGACTTCCGCCCCCGCGCCGTGATCGAGCGGCTGGACCTGCTGCGCCCTATCTACCGCTCCACGACGAACTACGGCCACTTCGGCAAGCCGGGGCTGCCCTGGGAGGCGTGATCCGATAAGCAGGACGCAGGATGAACGGCGGGGACTTCATTCGAAGTCCCCGCCGTTCGTTATCCGGCTCGACAGAAGATGTCACGCAATGACGCGAAGACGCCAAGGAAAGACACGCATACCTTGTCTTTGCGCCTTCGCGTCTTTGCGTGAGACCATTTCCTCCTCCACGTTCCTATTGACATTCTATACGAGCACCGCAACCTTGCCCATACAGAACGTCTATAGGAGAGAATCGAATGGCATCGGGCAATCTGCTGCAGGGGACGCTGGACCTCCTGGTCCTGAAGGCGCTCTCGCTGGGCGAGCTCCACGGGCTGGGGGTGGCGCGCCGGGTGGAGCAGATCACGGGCGACGCCTTCGAGGTGAAGCCGGGCTCCCTCTTCCCCGCCCTCCACCGGATGGAGGAGGCGGGCTGGCTGAGCTCGGAATGGGGCGAGTCCGAGAACCGGCGGCGCGCCAAGTTCTACCGCCTGACCCCCGCCGGCCGCCGCCAGCTCGACGCGGAGGCGGAGGAGTGGGGGCGGATCTCGATGGCCATCAAGTTCGCGCTGAGCGCCACGTAGCACCCATCCAGGAGCCCCATGCCCTTTCTGCCCCGCCTGCAGAGCCTGTGGCGCAACCTCCGCCACCGCGACCACGTGGAGCGCGAGTTGGACGAGGAGCTGCGCGCGTACGTGGATCTGCTGGCGGACGAAAAGGTGCGCGCCGGGATGCCGCCGGCCCGCGCGCGGCGGGCCGCGATCATCGAGGCGGGGGTGGAGCCGGCCAAAGAAGCCGTGCGCGACGTCCGCGCCGGCGCCTGGGCGGACGCGTTCGCGCGCGACGTGCGCTTCGCGCTGCGGATGCTGCGCCGCTCGCCCCTGTTCAGCGCGACGGCCATCGTGGCGCTGGCGCTGGGGATCGGCGCCAACGCGGCGCTGTTCAGCCTGGCGAGGGCGTTGCTGGTGCAGGGGCGCCCCGGCGTGGGCAGCCCGGACGAGCTGGCGTGGGTGGCGCCCGTCAATTCCGAGTCCGGATGGGTGGAGCGCATGTCGTACCCCTCCTTCCTCCGCCTGCGCGGCAGCGGCGCCCCCTTCGCCGCGCTGGCGGCCACCTTCGACGCTCCCTTCGCCCTCAGCGGGCGGGGCGATCCCGAGCAGGTGGAGGGGCAGTTCGTGTCGGCGAGCTACTTCGCCACGCTGCGCACCCCATTTGCGGTGGGGCGCGGCTTCGCGGAGGAGGAGGACGCGCAGCCCATCGCCGTCATCAGCCACACGCTCTGGCAGCGCCGGTTCGGCGGCGATCCCGGCATCGTCGGCCGTACGGTGGCGGTGAACGGGGTTCTGGTCACGGTGGTGGGCGTGGCGGCCGAGGGCTTCCTGGGTTTGGAGCAGGACGTCCGCCGCCGCGACGTGTGGCTTCCCATTGCCATGCTCCCCGCGCTGGTCCCCTCCATGCGCGAGGCGCTCTCGGCGGAGCGGGGGGGTGTGTTCGCGGTGGCGGGGCGGCTGCGCCCGGGCGCCACCCCGGCGGAGGCGGATGCCGCCCTCGCCGCCGCGACGGGCGTGCTTTCGCGGGCGGATCCGGCGCGTACCAGATCGATCCTTCGCACCTTCCCCGCGGGCGCCGGGATTCCGCCGGGCGCGAACCGCGAGATCGCGCCGGTAGCCGCCCTCTCCGCGGTGGTCACGGGGCTGGTGCTGCTGATCGCCTGCGCCAACGTCAGCAGCATGCTACTGGGGCGGGGCTTCGCGCGCCGCCGCGAGATCGGGGTGCGGCTCTCGCTGGGCGCCGGGCGCGGAAGGCTGGTCCGGCAGCTCCTCACCGAAAGCCTCGTGCTGTCGCTGGCCGGCGCCATCCTCGGAGTCGCGGTGGCTTTCGCGACCGTGCACGCGGTCACCGCCTTCGCCATCCCCCTCCCGCTGGAGCCGCGCATCGACCTCCGCGCGCTGGCGGCGACGCTGGTGCTCGCCGTGGGCGCGGCACTCGTGTTCGGCGTGGCGCCCGCGCTGGCGGCCACGCGCGCGGACCTCACCGGCACGCTCAAGGATGGCGCGCTGAGCGGCGCCCCACGGCGCGCGCGGCTGCAGGGTGCGCTGGTGGTGGCGCAGCTCGCCCTGGCGCTCTTCCTCCTCATCACCTCCGGGCTCTTCCTGCGCAGCCTGGACAAGGCGAACCGGGTGGACGTGGGGCTCGACACCTCCGCCCACGTGCTCGCCCTCTCGTTCGACCTGGGGCTGCTGGGGTACGATGCCCCGCGCGCCCGCGCCTTCGTCGATGCCGCAGTGGAGCGGGCCGCCGCGCTCCCCGGCGTGCGCTCGGCCACCGCATCCGACCTGATGCCGCTGTCGGACTTGATGGGGGTGCAGGTAACGGTGGACGGCGCGCCCGCCTCGGCCGCACGCGCGGGTGCCATGGTGCTGCAGACCACCGCGCGCCCCGGCTACTTCCAGACGGTGGGCGTGCGGCTGCTGGCCGGGCGCGACTTCGGCCCCGGCGACGTGGCGGGTGCGCCGCCGGTCGCCGTGGTGAGCCGTGCCTTCGCCGAGCACTACCTGCCGGGCCGCTCGCCCATCGGCGCGAGGCTGCGGACGATGGAGTCCACCGGGCCGCTGGCGACGGTGGTGGGAGTGGCGGAGGACGTGCGCGCCACCGGTCCCTCCGGCCCGCCTGCCCACATGGTGTACCTCCCCCAGCTCCAGCACGTGGACGACGCGCCCGGCCGCATGACGCTGCTGGTGCGCTCCGATGGCGACGCGCGCGCCCTCGCCCCTGCACTGCGCCGGGAGCTGCGCGCGCTGGACCCGCACCTGCCCATCTACGCGGTGCGCACGCTGGGAAGCGCGCTCCGGCAGCAAATGATGCCGCAGCGCACCGGCTCCGCGCTGCTGGCGGTGTTCGGCACGCTGGCGCTGGTGCTTGCCACGGTGGGCGTGTACGCGTCGATGGCCTTCGCGGTCACCCAGCGCACGCACGAGATCGCCGTGCGCATGGCGTTGGGCGGCGATGCGATGCGGGTGGTGCGCCTCTTCGTGGGGCGCGGCGCGCGGCTGACGCTGGCCGGGCTGGCGATCGGGGTGGCGATGGCGCTGGCGGGCTCGCGCCTCTTCGCCGCCCTCCTGCTGGGGATCGCCCCCACCGACCTGCTCACCTTCGCCGCGGTCTCCGCCCTCCTCTTCTGCGTGGCGATCGTGGCCTGCTGGATCCCCGCGCGTCGGGCCGTCCACGTACATCCGATGCAGGTGCTGCGGCACGAGTAGCTGCCGTAACACTTGACCACACGTGGCACTTTCCGCTAGCGTTCTGGTACACCAACCTGCACGCAGTCTCTCCGCATCCGCCCGCGCTCGCCGGGCGGCCGCTCACCGCGTTCCGCTGTACCGCCATGGCAATCCGATCGATATCCGCCGCCGCCGCGCTCCTGTTCGCGCTCGCCGGCACCGCGCACGCCGCCAATCCGGACCCCGAGCGCTGGATCGACATCAGCCCCGAGGCGCTCAACTCCGGCGAGATCCGCCTGCCGGTGGGCGAGCTCGACGGCGCGGAAGGCCCGTCCGTGCTGCGCGTGCAGATCCTCCTCAACCGCGCCCTCTTCTCGCCCGGTATGCTGGACGCGCGCTGGGGCGCCAACGTGCGCACCGCCACCCGCTGGTTCCAGAAGCGCGAGGGGCTCGAGGAGACCGGCATCGTAGACGAGGCCACCTACGACGCCCTCATGCGCGCCTCCGGCCGGCCCGACCGCCTCGTGCGCCAGCACACGCTGAGCGCCACCGACGTCGAGGGCCCCTTCCTGGCCCTCCCGTCCAACATGTACGAGCGGGCAAAGCTGGCGTGCTCGTGCTACCAGGTGCTCTCCGAGAAGATCGCCGAGCAGTTCCACACCCGCGAGGGCGTGCTGGAGCGCCTCAACCCGGGGATGAACCTGGACTCGCTCAAGGCGGGCGACAAGCTGTGGGTGCCGCGCGTCCGCGAGCCGACGGTCGCCGCCAACATGAAGATCACCGAGATCCTGGTCTCCGGCAGCGGCAACTTCGTGCAGGCGCGCGACAGCGCCGGCAACATCCTGGCGCACTTCGCCTCCACGATGGGCTCCAGCATCGACCCCTCCCCCGAGGGCGAGGTCACGGTGCGCGAGGTGACGGCGAACCCGTGGTGGAACTACCAGCCCTCGCTGCTCAAGGTGCTGCGCAGCAACGGGCCCAACGCCATGATCCCGCCGGGCCCCAACAACGCGGTCGGCTGGGTGTGGATCGGCCTTTCGGCGCCGCACTACGGCATCCACGGCACCAGCGAGCCCGAGACGATCGGCTACGCGACCTCGTCGGGCTGCGTGCGCCTCCCCAACTGGGACGCCCGCTTCCTCTCGCGCCGCGTGCGCCCGGGAACGAAGGTGCGCTTCGAGGACACCCGCAACGGCGAGCGCGTCATCCCCCGCCGCCCCCGCCCCCGTCTCCTCGGCACCCGCGCCGACAGCGTCGCCACCGAACCGTAACCGTCGCGACCGCTGGACACGCGAAGACGCAGGAAAGCCCGATGAGCTTTCCTGCGTCTTGCATTGCAGCCGTGGTCTCACCTCCCGGCCGGCAGGACTCGCAGCCGCCGCTCCACCCGTACCGGGCGCGTGTACGCTCGTCCGCTGCTGTCGCTAGGCGGCCCCTCCCGCACCCCCACGAGACTCACCACCGCCTCACCCGGCTGGTCGAACCGCAGCGTGGCCGTTCGCCGGACAATGCTCAATATGGCGGGGCATGGATCCGGGCTTGCCCGGCCCATGCGGGGCTGGATTTCGGCGATTCGGCCACGCACCTGCACGTATGTCCGCACGGTGTCATCCCTGCATCCGCTCTCAAAAAGGGTAAAGGATACGGCGAATCGCTCCCCGGCCCGCACCCGCTCGGGAACGCTCACGACCGCCGTGTCGCTACGCAGTACGACAGTCGCGGGATCCGAGGAGCGCCCTCCGCAGGCGCTTACCCCCACAGAAAATATGAGGAAAGCCACCCGGAATCGAGGGCTATCAACGAGCATGTTATTGCTGCGTGTACCTGGGCATCGGGCGCCGAGTGACCACCCGACGGTAACCGCGCGGAACACGCGGTAAGGTAAAGCGTCATCTGTGCGCTTACGCGCACAGCAATCCGCCGCGAGGCCGATCACCTGTACGTCTGGAATGAACTACGGTCTCCTGTGGCGTACCCGAGATCCAGACGAATCAAGTCAAGGGACGAGAACACAAACCCTTGATTGTTTGCGGCCCACAGGATGCCGAGCAACGTCACAAGCGAACCGGACTTCAAGATGAAGACAGGTGAGCCGCTATCTCCCCCCTCGGCGTGTGCACCGTCCACGTAAGACTGGCACCGGATAACAATGTTTGTTGGGTTCGGATCGTACGAGAGGCCAACGTACCGGGTGTCGAGGCACGTCTTAGTAACCGTTCCGTAGGTCCATCCGGAACTCCTGCCGATCTTGTCTACTTGCGAATACAGCCTCGGCGCACCGAGTTCCAAGTTGATACGGAGCGGCGGGTACCTCTCGCTGAGGAAAGTTGAGCCCTTTATACCGTACCCAGTCACCCCATAATCCGGTCGTGCGATATAGTTCAACTGCCAGTCACTCGTATTAGCGGCTCGAATGAGAGCAATGTCAGAGCGCCTGCATTTCACCCGGTCCCAGCACGACCCAAACAGTGTTTTCTGAGTGTACCCGTTATTTGATCCAAAGCCCGGATCTGCATATTCGTAGCCCACATACAATCCCGCTTTTCCAAACTCAAACGGCCCTTGAAAGAACGAGATGTTCTGCGATACGCCGATCAGACCCGTGCAGTGACTTGCAGTGACCCACACCGGAATGCTTCCGTAAGCTTTTGCGGCAAACCCCATCGAGCAAACGCCGACCCTGTTCGCACCATCCTTATCCCGGAACTCGTACCATATTTCGGTTCCGCCTTTCACGGGACGTATGCGCTCCCGGAGAGTTCGGGCTCCCCCGTAGTAGCCGTCGGGCGGCATCACAATGGAGTATGACGTGTCGCCGGGCGTTATTGAGCACGCTGGATCGCCGGGATTGATGGCGCAGGGATCATTGGGGACACAGGCTGGATCTGTGGAATCGGCGGTACAAGGATCTGGCGTACACGAGGGGTCGTCTGGATTGACGGCGCAGGGATCGGTGCACGACGGGTCAACTGAGTCGACGCTGCAAGGTTCCTCACATGCCGGATCCTCAGGAACGCACATTACCGGCTTAACTACAAATGGGCTGAAGAGCTCCAAGGCGACCGCTTCCTCAGGAACGCGCATCCCGCCGAGGATGCTCATAACCTGGGAACGCGCCACAGACGCCTGCATCGGGTCCAGTCCTATCGTAAGGCGATTCCTCGGTTCGTCGAGGTCGACGAACGTTACTCCGTCGAGCGTCAGCAACGGGTCGGTCAGCCGGTCCCGCCAACTCCGCAGCTCATCAAAGGTGAACTGCGCCTGGTGAACCAACACCTTGGCGTTTGCCGAGTGCCTCATGCGAGCGCTGGTGGACCAATCGGATAACAATGGATTCAGCGCGTGCCCGGCGGCGGCCAACGCGCGTTCATCTCTGTGATCCTTCAAAAAGACGTGAATATTCCCAAGACTATCATAGGAGAATCCGCCGAAGCCGTGGATTTGTCTGGCGAGTTTGCGCGACATGCCCTCGTCGGGACGATGAGGGTCTTCGCCCCCCACAACTTGCGTTGCATTTTCACGTGACCGCACCGCACTGTCAGCGCTGATCTGGCTCGAACTAATCACATCGGTACATCCGCTGAGACCTGCGAGCGCTCCCGCAAGCGTACACGAAAGAACTACTCGTGAGTACATGTTTGTCAACCGAAGTTAGGAGGGTGATCGCAACCGATCATCGTCGACAGCGCCCCATCACATGAATATGGGCGCGTACTGCGAAGGGAAGACGAATATAGCACCTTGGTGTCGAACGACAACACATTTCTGTTCACCGGGCCCAAACTCGGCCGGCAGATTGCTTTATCTTCTACCTTGCAGGGCATTTGTCTAAGATCAAGTGCTTGGGGGGACGGAAGGACAGCGATACTACCGCAGAATCACCGGCCCCCGCGCAGACAGCGTCGCGACCGCCGCGATACCCCCGAAAGGACGAACTGAAAGGGAGACGCAGAGATTGCTCCGTGTCTCCCTTTCTCGTTCGACGCCTTCTTCGGCACTACCGGAACGGTGGGGGTGTGGGCCGATCGAATTTGGAGTAGATAGCGTGCACACGCATGTCTGCCGCGACGAAATCCGTGCGCAGAGCGGCGGTCGAAGCAGCGCGAAGTGCGGGCGCGATGAACGCGCCCTACGACGTACGCGTTGCACCTAGCCAGCGCCGCCCTGTCGGCCCGCGATCTCCCCCCTCTCCCAGCAGTTTGGGAGAGGGGGGCCGGGGGGGTGAGGGCGGGGTGAGGGCCGGGTGAGGGCCCTCACGCCTTCAGCGCCTCCATCGGCTGGATGCGCAGCCCGCGCCGTGCCGGCCCCCACGTCGCCAGCAGCCCCACCACCAGTATGATGGCGGCGACCGCCGGGAGCACGATCCGCGCGTGCCCGCCCGTCGTCTCACCCTGCGACGCGAAGTTCATCGCGATCGCCAGCGCCAGCCCGATCGCCGCACCGATCCCCAGCTGCCGCGCCGCGCGCGAGAAGATGGCCGCCAGAATGCGCCGCGGGTGCGCCCCCAGCGCCGCCCTCAGACCGATCTCGCGCCGCCGCTGCGTGACGGTGAACGACATCAGCGCGTAGATCCCCGCCGCAGAAAGCAGGAGCACGCTCCCCGTCAGCAGCCCCAGCCCGAGCGCGCCCATCCGCATCCCGCCCTGGAACTGGCGGATGACTGTCGCCAGCGACTGCACGTCGCGGCCCTGGAGCGACGGATCGACCGCGATCGCGAGCTCCGTCAGCCGGGGCGCGAACTCCGCCGCCGCGCCGCGCGTGTGGATCACCAGGCTCAGCGGGTACGCGGCGCCCGGGTCGAGCGGCCGGTAGATCTGCGCGAGCGGCTCGCCCGGCTCCATCGCGCGCTCCGGGATGTTGCCTACGATGCCGACGATCTCGTACCAGCGCCCCGCCTCGATCCCGTCCGGCACCTGCATCACCCCGCCGTCGCGGTACCCTTCGGCGATGCGGACGCGCCGCCCCAGCGCCTCCCTGCCCCCCAGCACGTCGCGCACGAAAGCGCGGTTCACGACCACGGGCGCGGCCGCCGGGCCCAGGTCGCCTGCCTCGAAGACCCTCCCCGAGAGCGCGCCGAGTCCAAAGGTGCCGAAGTACCGCGTATCCACCCGGTTGTAGTTGACCGGGAACCCGCGCCCCGTTTCCGGCGCGTCGACGCCCTCCACCTCGAAGCGCACGGTGGGCTCCTCGCCCGGAAGCGACATCGCCGTCGCGGCGCCGATCACCCCCGGCTCGGCTTCCAGCCGCCGCCCCAGATCGGCCACGCGGGCCGCGTAGCGCGCCTCAAACGCCTTGCGGACGGCCTCGGGGTCCGCCACGTCCTGCCCGCGCGGCTCGCGGTCCATCACCAGCGAGGCGGTGAGAAATTCCCCGGCAGGCAGCCCAGGGTCCACCATCCCGTACCTCCCGAAGTCCACCGCGTAGAAGACCGTCGCGGGGATGATGGCCACCGTGAACGCGACCTGCGCCACGATCAGCACCGACCACGTACGCCCCAGCGCCATCCCCGTGGACCCGCCGAGCGCGCGCAGGGCAGACTCCAGCCGCGTCCCCGTCGCGCGCAGGGCCGGGACGATGCCCACGATGACCGCCGCCAGCGCCGCCATCGCCACGGCGAAGAGGACGGCGCGCGCAGAGAGGTGGAAGTCCAGCCAGAACGGGAGCCCGCCCATCGGCGCGAGCAGCCTGTCCATGATCGCGTGAAGCTGCCGCAGCACCAGCGCCGCGATCGCCAGCCCCACCACCGCCGACACCGCCGACAGCACCAGCCCCTCGGCAAAGAACTGCGTGACGATGCGCCGGCGGCTTGCCCCCAGCGCGCTGCGCACCGTGATCTCGCCCGCGCGCGTGGCCGTGCGCGCGAACACGAGCACCGACACGTTGATGGCGATCACGAGCAGGAGGAGGGTGATCACCCCGCGCATCATGGGGATCTCCCACCCCTGGAAGTCGTCCATCAGGTGCGGCCCGTACACGCTCACGCGCGGGCGCATGTGCCGGTGCGTTTCCGGAGACGCGGCGGCGATGCGCTTCCCGATGGTCGCGACCTCCGCCTGCGCCTCCTCGATCGACACGCCGGGTGCGAGCCGCCCGAACGCCTCGATCGCGGGACCCGTCCGCGGCGCGTAGCCTCCAGGGCTCAGCCGCAGCGGCACCCAGATGCGCTGGTTGAGCGGGAACTCGAACCCACGCGGCATCACGCCGACTACGGTGTGCACCGCCTTCCCCAGCCGGATCTCGCGCCCCACCACGCGCGGGTCGCCCCCGAACCGCGACCGCCACGTCTCGTACCCGATCACGGCCACCGGCGCGGCGCCCTCCACCTCGTCCGCCTCCACCAGCGGCCGCCCGAGGAGCGGCGGCACGCCCAGTATGCCGAAGCCCGACGCCGACATCTCCGCCACCAGCATCGGCTCGGTGGATTCGCCGTCGACGATCAGGTTGCGCGTGATGGTGCGGAACGCGCCCAGGTTCTCGACCGTGCGCACCTCCTCCCGCCACCTGCCGAAGTCGTAGAGGAACCGCCCTTCCTGGTTGTTGATCTCCGCGTTCCACACCTCCAGCGCGACGATGCGGTGGCCCCCCTCCACCGGGATCGGCGAGTTGGCGGCCCCCATGCTCGCGTCGAAGATCGCCGCGATGGCGATCGCCACCGCCATTCCGAGCCCGCCGACGAGCGTGAGCCCCGGGTGCTTCACCAGCATCCGCGCGCCCAACCGCGCGTCCAGCGAGAGCCCGTTGAAGCCGCCCAGCCAGCGCGCGTCCCGCACCTCCTCCTTGTGCTTCTCCACCCCGCCGAACTCGAGGACGGCCTTCCTGCGCGCCTCCGCGGGCGTCATCCCGGCGCGCACGTTCTTCTCCGCCTCCATCTCCAGGTGGAACGCGAGCTCCTCGTCCAGCTCGCGCTCCACGTCGTCCCTGCGCATCAGCGCGCGCAGCCGCTTCCGCCAGCGTTTCGTCCAGGCCATGGCGCCTCTACGTGGTTCGGAGGATGACGTCGACCATCTCGGCGTACCGCCGCCAGCTCTCCGTCTCCTCGCCCAGGGCACGGCGCCCGGCGGGGGTGAGCTCGTAGTACTTGGCACGTCGGTTCTGCTCGGTGGCTTTCCACTCGCTGTCGATCCACCCCTTCTCCTCCAGCCTCTGCAGAGCGGGGTACAGCGAGCCCTGCCCCACGTGCAGCGCATCGCGCGACAGCTGCTCCAGCCGCTGCGCCACGGCCCAGCCGTGCATCGGCTCCAGCGAGAGCGCCTTCAGGATCAGCAGGTCCAGCGTCCCGCGCAGCACGTCGTTCGCCGACGGTGATGGGTTTGATCTGGGGGTCAAGGGGCGCTCCGTGTACGTTGGTGTCGGTTACCGACACCAGTATGCACCGGAGTAGTGTCGAAAGTCAACAACAGTTCCCGCACGTCTCTCCTCAGGCGACCGCAATGCGCCTGGCTGCGACCGGGGTGGAGGGTAAGGTGGGCCGAAGAGGACTGTGACCCGCACCAAACGGCCACCCCGCGCACCAGTTTATGTCGATACCTCGACGGCACTTACAAGGTCGACTACGTTCCTGAATGAGCCTACACTTCGAATGGAATCGTAAGGCGCTGGCAAACGCGGCAAAGCACGGCGTGACGTTCGTCGAAGCCAAATCCGTGTTCGGGGATCCTCTTGCCAGCACGGTAGACGATCCCCGGCACTCGCGCGAAGAGGCCCGGTACGTAGCATTCGGACGATCGGACTGGGGCAACTATCTTGCTGTCATGTTCACGGAGCGTGGAGACGCGATCCGAATCATCAGCGCTCGCAGGATGACTGCGCGCGAGCGGCGGGAATACGAGGAAGGAGGCGATACAATGAGTGACCGCGACACGATTCCGGAGGACGAGATCCTCCCCGAGTACAGCCTAAAAGGCGGTGTGCGCGGCAAGTACGCCGCCCGCTACGCCGAGGGTACCAACGTGGTCCTTCTCGACCGCGACGTAGCCGAGATGTTTCCAGATTCGGAGTCCGGCAACGAGGCGTTGCGCGAAGTCCCGGAATAGCGCCGCAAGTCCGCTGTGTGACGGACTCCAGGCCCTCGCCGCTGCTCTTGAGGATTAAACAAAAAAGAGAGAACCGCCGCCGGCCAGTTCTCCCCTCTCCCTTTCAGTTCCCCTCTGCGGCTCTGTGTGAGCCAGCAGTTTACTCGTCGGTACAGCTACCGTCTGGGGCTCCGCGCGGCGCTTTCAGCCGTCCATTCTTTGTAGCCTCGCCCCCGGTCCTCGGCGGCGATCGGATCGCTGCCCACCGCTACCCACGTGACGAGCAGGAGCCGAGCCCCTCCGAGCCACGCCGGCGCGATTTGCGGCGCTTCGCCGGGCTGCTGGAAGTTCGGGAGGAGATCCGTGGTGGAGCTCTGCGCGCGTGGCCCCGGCAGCACCAGTGCGAAGTCGCTGCTATATGAGCCGCTCAGACCCAGCTCCAGCGCCTCGCGGCGGTCCCGGTTCACCAGCAGATACCTGGGCACGCGCGACTCGAACGTCGTCTCGACCCGCCGCTCGCCTGCCGGAGTGACGGTGGAGGTACGCAACTCGACCGCCGGACCATCCGGGAGACTCTCCACCTTCGTGATCCGGATCCGGCTTCCGCCATCCGCCGCGGTGGCACCCACACGAAGCGGCAGCTCCATCCCCGCCCGGACATCCCGCACCTCAAGATGGCCGCGTAGCGAGAGCCGCGCCTGCCCGGCCGCGAGCATCTGCCGCTGAGTTGGCGACAGGTCGAGCGATACCCCCGCGGCGATCCGGTCAATTGGTCGGCGCTCACCCAGGTTGCGGAAACCTTTCAGGCGCGGAATGGGTTCGTTGATCGGGACCAGGGGTTCCTTGACCCGCACGACCGCGGAAGAACCGTCCGCCATGCGCATACGTACCGTGGGCGACACCAGCACGTACTGGTGAAAGGGCGACGCGCCGGTCAGCCGGATGGTGAATCCCGTCTGCGAACCAGCCTTGAGC
This sequence comes from Longimicrobium sp., assembly GCA_036398975.1. GTDB lineage: Bacteria > Gemmatimonadota > Gemmatimonadetes > Longimicrobiales > Longimicrobiaceae > Longimicrobium. Next base: position 41,657 of record DASWNZ010000249.1, on the reverse strand, counting down.
GCGAGCTCGCCGATCTCGATGGAACCGGGCCGCAGGTGATCCGGGATCGTTCGCGTCGCGGGAGTCGCCGAGGCGGCGGAACGGGGGAGTGCTATCGGAAGGAACATCAGCGCGATGCTAACGGCTACGGCAATGGCAGTTCCGCGGCGCACGTTCCGCGTGCGATACTGATGCGCCAACAGCAGGAGCATCCCCGCGATGAAAAAGGGCGAGGGGTTCCACGCCGGCGGGACGGAAGGCCCGATGGTGAATGCGATCACCTGGAAGGCGAGCAGCCAGGCGAACCCTCCGAGGGTGAGCGCCAGGAGGAAGCCGCGAAGGTCCCGCGTCAGCGAGGCGACGGCCGCAGCTACCGCCAGCCATACCCCGTACGAAAGCGCCGATCGTCCAAGGAGCCTGGGAAGGTCGCCCGGCGCGACGTCGTGGGCCCGGAGTCCCGCGACTTGACCGAGTAGCGCGATACCGATCACGACAACGACGCCGACGAGAATCTTGGCCGCGAACACCGCCGAGGAACGCAGCGGCAGGGTAACCCACAGCGACTCGCCGCGAGCCGGCGAATCAGCCTGCACGAGCACCGCGAGCAGCACCGCCCCCAGCACCGTCACCCCGAGCATCCGAAGCGGCGGAGCGATCGCCGCGAAGACGCCCCACTCCGCCGCCGCCGCCCCGGCGGCCGCTACCACCGTGGCGTACGCCAGCAGGAGCCAGCGAGACAGCCGAAGATCCTTGCGAGCCACGTGGAGCACCTGCGCATGCCACTTCATGATGCAACCTCCCGAAATCGCGTCTCCCCGCCGTTGCCCTGGGCCAGGGCGACGAAGATCTCCCGCAGCGAAGCGGCGCGCACGTCGATCCGCGACGCTTCGGGAAACCAGCCGCGCAGCTCCGCGCCGCCCGCCTGGCTCCCCGCGCCGGAAAGGAGGAAGCTGATGTGCGGTCCGGAACGCTCCACCGCCAGCCATTCCGCGGGAAGGCGCGCCGGGAGCGGCATCGCCCCGTTTGCGGCCACCACGTCCACCCGCTTGAGGCGTTCGCGCAGCACCTCCATCGGCTCGGAGAGCGTCAGCCGCCCCCGGTCCAGGAAGCCGACCCAGTCCGCCAGCATCTCCAGCTCGGCGATGTCGTGCGAGCACACCAGGATCGTCCATCCCTCCTCGCCCGCGGACTCCAGCAGCCCGTGCACGAGCTCATCCTTCACCAGCGCGTCCATCCCGGTAAACGGCTCGTCCAGCAGCAGCAGGCGCGGGCGCGGCGCCAGGGCACAGAGCAGCGCGGCCTTCATCCGCTCCCCGCGCGAAAGTGTGCCGATCTTGCGCCGCGCATCGAGGCGAAAGCGGCGGCGCAGCTCGTCCGCGAGGGCCCGGTCCCACGCGGGGTAGAGCGGCGCGAGGTACGCCTCGAGCTGATCGAGCGTCATCCACGCGGGAAGGGCCTGCCCCTCCGCGACGTACGAGATCTTCCCGCGATCCTCCGTCGTCAGGCGGGAGACGTCCCTGCCCAGAACGGATGCGCGGCCGGCGGTTGCCCGGCGGAGGCCAATCAGGATCTGGAGGAGCGTCGACTTCCCCGCCCCGTTCGCACCCAGCAGTGCGTAGAGCGCACCTTCCGGCACCTCCAGCTCCACGTCCACGAGCGCCTGGACGCGGCCGTAGCGGTGGGTCAGCCCTTGGGTTTCTACGATCGCCATGTCTGAGATCCTCCCGATTGATTCCGAGCCCGCGCATTTTCGTGCGGCGGCCCATCTTCCCCAAAGAGCTCCGCCCAGCGGCCCGAGACGGCGTCGAGGACGTCCTCCTCCTCCAGCCCCAGCCGCTTCGCCTCCACCACGAGGTGCTCCACCGCCTCGGACAGCAGCAGCCGCCTTTCCTCGGGCGAGGAGTGCCGCGTCTCCGCCACGACCGTCCCGATGCCGGGCAGCACTTCCAGGATCCCGTCCCGCACCAGCTGCGCGACCACCTTGTGCGCCGTGTTCGGGTTTATCTTCAGCGCCTGGCTCAGCTCCCGAACCGACGGAAAGGCGGAGCCGGCCGCCATCTCGCCCGCCACGATCGCACGGGTCGCCGCATAGACGATCTGCCTGTACGGCGACTCACCGGGCCTGAGAACCACCTCGAACGGAAGCATGGTGTACTATGCGTCCTAGTACACGTGGATGTCAAGCGCGCTTGGCGGCACGGAAAAGCGGGGCGGCCCGTGATTCCGAACCGCCCCACTTCGAACCAGCGCGTCAGCGACAGCTTACTTACTCGCGAAGAGCACCGGCCGCACCGCTCAGGCGTGGGCCCCCTGCGCGGTCAACCGGAGATCCTCGACGGGAATTTCGTCCCGCGTCCACGATAGATCCTCCACCGAGAAGTTGAAAGCGTCGAGGAACTCCCGCAGCGCACTCACGAAATCATCGCCTGCATCCGCATACACGTCCGTGCCAGGCCCCGGAGTCCCGGCATGCCGGAGGAGCCCAAGCATTCTCCCGGATCGCATGCGGATCACCGCTGCTTTGTAGGCGTCAAGGTTATCGACGCCGTCGAAAAACGCCAGTCCAAACGCGTGGGAGAAAAGGTCCGGCTGAACACCAACTACTGCGATAGCCTCCGCGTACCCGCTCGGCCACCCTGCTGGTTCAACCTGCAAAAAGGCCGGAGAGTTCATTAGGCACCGTCCTGAGTGTTCTTGGTGACCGTCCCCTTGATCTTCGCGTAATCCCCTTCAATGATCACACCATCCCTCGGCCCTGTCCACCGCACGCAGTCTCGGGACGTGTTCCCGTCTGGCGGCACATCAGTCGTGAACTCAATGCCCTTCTCGCCATCCGGTAGCGGCCCGACGTAAGCGTCGACCGATGGGAAGGGAGACCATCCTCCCATCACCCGGTTGTAGCTTCCCCAGATTTCACCCGTCCGTTGTTGCTCGGCCGCCACCGACGGGGATTGCGATGGCGATTGCTTCCTGTGGTACACCTGATCGTTCGCCATGATCTGTAGGAGGCCCGCGGTGGTTTCACCTTCCCGCTCCGGGTGAACCGTGGAGTAATGGCCAGACGATAACCGCCTGACGGGAGAGTCTCAAGGCACAATACGGGACGAGGCGAAAGTCGTGTTGCGGGTGGCGCTTACGGTACTCAATCGCTCCTGATTCAGCCGTGTCACCCGCAAGAATACGAAAACGGGTTCGCTTCAACCGCCCCATTTAACTGAACGCCGCCCGCCGCAGGGTCCGCTGAATCGAAAAGGAGAGAACCGCCATCAGGCAGTTCTCTCCTTTCATCTTGCGGTTCCCCTCTGCGGCTCTGTTGTGAGCCCCAGCAGTTTACTTCATCAGCCCCTTCGCGATCGTCTGGAGCTGCATGTTGCTGGTGCCTTCGTAGATAGAGCCGATCTTAGAGTCCCGGTAGAACTTCTCGACCGGGTACTCGCGGGTGAAGCCGTAGCCGCCGTACAGGTCCACGCAGGTGGAGGTGATCTTCTGGGCCACCTGCGAGGAGAAGAGCTTGCCCATGGCCGCTTCCTGCAGGAAGGGGAGGCCGGCGTCCTTGAGGCGGGCGGCGTTGTACACCATCAGGCGCGCGGCCTCCAGCTCGGTGGCCATCTGCGCGAGCTGGAACTGCACGCCCTGGAAGTCGGCGATGCGCTTGCCGAACTGCTCGCGCTCCTGCACGTACTTCACCGTGGCGTCCAGCGCCCCCTGCCCGATCCCGATCATCTGCGCCCCGATGCCGATGCGGCCCTCGTTGAGCGTCTCGATGGCGGTCTTGTAGCCCTTCCCCACCTCGCCCAGCACGTTCTCGTCGGGAACGAAGACGTCTTCCAGGATCAGCTCGGTGGTGGACGATGCGCGGATGCCGAGCTTGTCCTCCTTCTTGCCGACCGCGAAGCCGTCGAAGCCCCGCTCCACGATGAACGCCGTGATCCCCTTGTAGCCGGCCGACGGATCGGCGTTGGCGAAGACGATGAAGATCTCCGCCTCGCCGCCGTTGGTGATCCACAGCTTGCGGCCGGTGACGCGGAAGCCGCCGTCCGCCTTCACCGCCTTGGTGGTGAGCGCAAAGGCATCGGAGCCGGAGCCGGCCTCGGATAGGGCGTAGGCGCCCACTTTTTCGGCGGAGAGCTGCGGGAGGTACTTGGCCTTGAGCGCCTCGCTCCCCCAGCGCAGGAAGGCGTTGTTGACGAGGGTGTTCTGCACGTCGACGAAGACGCCTACGCTGGCGTCCACGCGGCTGAGCTCCTCCACCACGAGCGCGGCGGTGAAGAAGGAGGCGCCGGTGCCGCCGTGCTCCTCGGGCACCTCGATCCCCATCAGCCCCATTTCAAAGAACTGGGGGATGAGGTCGGTCGACATCTTCTGGTGCTCGTCCATCTCGTGGACGAGGGGGCGGACGCTCTCCTCCGCAAAACCGCGCACCAGGTCGCGGAACATCTGCTCGTCTTCGCTGAGGACCGTCAGCGGCGCGCCGCCGGTCGCGAGGTCAACGGTTGCCATCGTCAGCCACTGTGCTTGGGGTTGAAGGCGGGCCGGGTTGGGCCCGGGCGCTAATATGGCACGTGGATGGATGGATGTCGAGCGGAAGCGGGAACAGGCGCGTTAGTGCGTGAGTGCGTTAGTGCGCTGAATCCAAAAGCACTTACACACTCACGCACTAACGCACTTCGATACATCAGCAGAGGACGACGTATGGCGGGCACCCGCTGCCGGTATCGGCCTCACCCGCGCCATGGATCGTGTGGACGTTGGAGGAGATCACCGGCCCGCCCGCCGTTTGCCGGATCTCCACGATCACGTCCACCCAGTGGTCGTGGCGGAACACGCCGACCTCGACGCTCGTCAGGTTCATCCCGGAGGCGAACGGAGGCTCCGGGCCGTCGAAGTCGCACCCTCCCGGCGAGTTCGTGCACCGGTCCACCATCCACGTGTAGTGGTACGACCCACTCGGCGCCGCCTGGCCCGTCACGTTCACCGCCTGTTCGTAGGCGTACGTGGGACCGGACATGTAGATGTCGGGATCGACTCTGAGCGAGGCGGTCCCGCTGAGGCCGCCGGAGGACGCGGACACCGTCACGGTGCCGACCCCGGTTCCGGTCGCCATTCCGTTCTGCTGGATGCTCGCGATCGACGGATTGCTCGTGGACCACGTGATGTTGCCGGCGCTGATCTCATCGCCGTACTGGTCCTTCGCCTTGGCCGTGAACAGTACCTGGTATCCGTACATCATCCGAATCTGGCCGGGAGTCACCTGGATGCTGCTGGCAACCCGCGGGGCGCCGATGTCGACCCACCTGGAGCCGGTAGCCGAGCCGGAGCCGTTGCTGGCGAACGCCATGATCAACGCCGAGCCGGGGTTCTTGGGATAGAAGAACGCGCCGCTGCCCCCGCCCACCACGTCCGCCACCCAGGAGTTGTTGCTGCTCCACCCGATGTTGACGGAGCTCGTGATGTTGCACCCGCCCGTGTCGAGCACCTGTGCGCTGATCCCGAAGCCCGGGTCACCCGCGGGGTAGAAGCCGCCCAGGCCAATGATCATCACGGAGCTCGGCACGTTCGTGCAGCTCTGACCGTTCCGCGCACTTGCATCGGGGGTCGGGGAGGTGGGCGTCTCCCCGCACCCTGCCGCGGCCATCGCCAGCGCCGCGAACGTCGTCATCCACATGCGATTCTTCACCATGAATCTCTCCTCCGGGCAGCACCACGCAGGGGAACGTCCCGTGGCGGATGTGCCGCGGGTGAGTCCTCAACCGAAGATAAACCGGCAGACAAGGAAATACAATATCCTTCTTTAAGTGTTTTACGGCTCACACCGGCCGATGGAAGTGTAGCCCAGCAGAGAGCCCAAAGAGAAGCGACGCACGCGTTCTCGCGAGCGTCGCTGATCGGTTATCTTACGCCACAAGTGGACACCCGCTCCGCCCGCGAAACGGGCATCGCGCGCTCGCTACCGGCGGCGCCGGGCGTACGCAATCCCGTCCGGGCCGGTGCCCACGTCCATGTAGCGCGTGAGGGTGCCGGTGGCGAGGTCCAGCACGCCCACCTGGTTGCGGCCCTGGAGCGCGACGAACGCCGTGCGCCCATCCGGGGAGAGCGCGAAGCCGACCGGACCGGCGCCGCCCTCGCCCGCGGTGCCGGCGGGGATCTGCACCAGCGCCGTTTCGCGCCGCTCCGCCGTGTCGAAGATGCGCACGGCGTTCAGCGTCGGGTTGGAGACGACGGCGCGGCGGCCATCCGGCGTCAGGGCCAGGCGGTAGGGGAGGCCGGGGGCCGGCAGCGTGTCCAGCGGCGCCAGCGTGGCCGCATCGAGCACGATGACGGTGTTGTCCTGGTTGCTCCCGATCCAGAGCCGCCGCCCGTCCGGCGACAGCGCGATCCCCTCGGTGCGCGGCGCCACCTTTGTAGTGCGAGCGGGGCCGAGGCCCGTCACGTCCAGCGCCGTCACCGAGCCGCCGCCGATGTTGGCGGTGTAGATCGTCCTTCCGTCTGGCGACACGGCGAGCATGTGCGAGCCCGCCTCGCCGGTGGGGAGGGCGCGGAGCACCGTGCCGCGGTTCAGGTCCACGATCAGCACGGCGCGGTTCGTCTCCACCGTCACCGCGAGATGCCCGTTGGGGAGGAAGGCGGCCCCGTGCGGGCGCCGGTACTCGCCGAGTCCAATGACCTTCGTGACGGCGCGGCGGTCCAGGTCGATGACGGTGAGTGAGCTGCCCGGCGTCTGCGCGCCGTAGTTGGTGACCACCGCCCACCGCCCGTCGCGCGACACGGCCACCTCGTGCGGGCCGACGCCCGTGGGGAGGGTCGCCACGGTGCGTCCCGAGGCCACCTCGAGGACGGTGGCGGTGGCGGCCTGCTTGTTCGCCACCACCAGCAGATCGCCGCGCTGGCCGGGGAGCGCGCCCGTGAGCGCGGCGAAGGCCAGGAGGAGCGAGGAGGCGCCGAAGAGGAGCGAGGAAAGGAGTAGCATGGGTCCGGAGCGTCGAAGGTGATCGATGGCGCACGGGTGCTAAAAATGCCGCACACATGCCTGCCGCGAAAGAGCCGCACGGCATGCGGGGTGCGGAAGACGAAACCACGCGGGACGTGATCCGTACCATCCGGGGTGCGCCGGAGCAGCCGGCGCCCATTCGCGCACAGCACGGGAGAGAACTCGATGACCGATTCAACCAACGACCCCTTCGGCAGCTCGGGTGGGAGCGGGGCCGGCGGGGGCTTCAGCGGCACGGGCCCGGGCTACGGCGGCACCGGTCCCGGCGCCGCGGGCGCGGGCGACGGATCGCCGGGCCTCGGTGCCGATGAGACGGTGGGCAGCACGGGCAGCACCGGCGGGAAGCGCCGCGACCCGCTGGAGGAGATCGCGTCCAAGATCGACGCGGCGCTCTCGGAGCTCAGGCCCAAGCTCAAGAACGCCTTCCAGGAGCTGGACCAGCGGGTGGACTCGGCGCTCGACGACATCCGCCCCAAGGTGGACGAGGCGCGGGCGCGGGCCCGGCCCAAGGTGGACGAGTTCGTCTCCGAGATCCAGCCGCGGCTCGATGCGTTGATCTCCCGCGTGCAGGGCGCGCTCGACGGCCTTCGCCAGGACCTGGACACCCGCGCCGACCGCGCGCAGGCTCGCCACGGCACCGCGGAGGGCGCATCCACATCCGGGACGACGTCGAGCACCACCGCCGACTCCACCGCGAGCCCGGCGACGGGTGGGACGGCCGGCGCGAGCACCGGCTCCACGACCACGGGGAGCGGAGCAGCCGGCAGCGATCCGTGGCCGGTGATGACGGACGACACCAAGCGTGCCGATCCGCCCATCGAGGAGACCTTCGGGCCGCGCTCCGGCGCGGGCGGAAGCAGCGGCGACGGGAGCGGCTCGTCGTCGCTCTGAGCCCTCCCGGTTGCAGGTGGCCCCGGGCGCGCAGCCATGTGCGTCCGGGGCTCTCGGTATTTTTTTTGTCATCCTGAGCGACGCGCTTTTCCGTCCTCTCCCGTTCTCCAGACCGTGGCGCGGAGCGAAGGATCTACTGCGCGTAGCGAGAGTTCGCCGTTTCGCGCGGGCCTCTTGCCTCGCTGGCTAGATCCTTCAGTCGCCGCTAAAGTTCGGTGCGCGTCGCCGTCTTCCGGGTGGGCGGCTCCCTCAGGATGACAGAAAGAAGCGCACTCCCCCGCCGCCACCGCCCACATGCCCTTGATCTCCGTGCAGGACCTTACCCACCGCTACCCGGGCGGCGTAACCGCGCTGGATGGGCTCACTCTGGAGCTGGAGCCCGGGATCATCGGGTTCGTGGGCGCCAATGGGGCCGGAAAGAGCACCTTCATCAAGATCCTGCTGGGGCTGCTGACGCCCACGCAGGGCACCGTGCGCGTGCTGGACCGCGACGCCATCGCCGATAGCCTGGCCGTGCGCCAGCTCGTGGGCTACATGCCGGAGCACGACTGCCTTCCGCCGCAGCTCACCGCCACCGAGCTGGTGTCGCACATGGGGCGGCTGGCCGGCCTTCCGCGCGCCGCCGCACGAGAGCGCACGGCCGAGATGCTCCGCCACGTGGGGCTCTACGAGGAGCGCTACCGCCCAGTTAGCGGCTACAGCACCGGGATGAAGCAGCGGGTGAAGCTGGCGCAGGCGCTGGTGCACGACCCGCGGCTCCTGCTGCTGGACGAGCCCACCAACGGCCTGGACCCCGCCGGGCGCGACGAGATGCTGGAGCTGATCGAGCGCACCGGAACCGAGTTCGGCATCGCGGTGCTCGTCTGCTCGCACCTGCTTGGGGAGATCGAGCAGGTGTGCGACTTCCTGGTGGCCATCGACGGCGGGCGCCTGCTGAGCGCGGCGCCGCTCGGGTCCTTCACCGGCGAGGAAGGGGTGCTCGCGGTGGAGGTGGATGAAGGGGCCGACGAGCTGCTGGCCCGCCTCACCGCCGCGGGGGTGGAGGCGCATGCGGAGGGATCGCTCATCCTGCTTCCGCTGCGCGGCGATGGGCCGTACGACGCCGTGCGCGACGCCGCCGCCGACCTGGGGCTGGCGCTGGTGAGGATGGAGCCTCGCCGCCATTCGCTGCAGGAGCTCTTCCGCACGCCCGCCACCGGAGACGCGCATGCGCGCCGCTGAAGCAGGAGTCATCTACGACATCGGCTACCAGCGCTACGAGGGGGCGCGGCTGGGTCGCGGATACGCGTTCCGCACCCTCCTGATCCACTCGCTGCGCCAGGCTTGGGGGCTGGGGCGCGGCGGCAAGGCGCTGATCATCCCGTTCCTGCTGCTCTTCCTAATCTGCATGCCCGCCCTCGTCCAGGTGCTGGTGGAGACCCTGTCCGGCGGGGAGGCGAAATTCCTGGAGTACTCCACTTACTTCCGGTACGTGCAGCCGCTGGTGCTGCTCTTCTGCGCGGCGCAGGCGCCGGAGCTGGTGAGCACGGACCAGCATCACCGCGTGCTGCCGCTGTACTTCTCGCGTCCGCTGCGCCGCGGCGACTACGCGGGCGCCAAGCTCCTGGCGATGGTCGCCACCGTCTGGATCCTGGTGCTGGCGCCGATGGTCCTGCTCTTCATCGGCCGCATGGCCGCGGCGGCAGACGTGGGCGCCGCGCTGCGCGGCGAGCGGGGTTCCGTCCTTCCCGTGCTGGGCTCCACCCTGGCCATCGCGGCGGTGATGGGCTCGCTCTCGGTGGCGGTGGCATCGTTCACGGCGCGCCGCGCGATGGGCACCGCCGCCGTCTTCGGGACGATGCTCCTGACGACCGTCGTCTCCGGAATCGTGCAGCAGAACAGCGCCTCGGGCGCGCCCGGGTACGGGACGCTGATGAGCCCCCTGCTCGTGCTGGCCGGCCTGATGCGCTGGCTCTTCGACGTCCAGCCGACCGGTCCCGGCGGTGGGCCAGTTCCGCCCAACCCCGTCGGCGGGCTGGGCTACGCGGGGATGGCGGTCGCGTTCGTGGTGCTGGCGTCGCTCGCGATCTTTGCGCGCTACTCGCGGGTGCGCACGTGAGCGCCGCGCCCGCGTCCGCCACGCCCGCGTTGGAGTTGCGCGCTGCGTCGCGCTGGTACGGCAACGTGGTGGCCATCAACGACGTATCCTTTTCGCTCGCGGCGGGGATCACGGGGCTGCTGGGGCCGAACGGCGCCGGCAAGTCCACCCTGCTGCACATGATGGCCGGCTTCCTGGCTCCATCGTCCGGGAGCGTGCTGGTGGAGGGGCGCCCCGCCTGGCGCAACCCGGAGGCGTACCGCGCGCTGGGCCTTGTGCCGGAGCGCGAGGCCGTGCAGCCCTTTCTGACCGCACGCGAGTTCGTGCGCTTCAACGCGGTGATGCAGGGCGTCCCGGACCCGGAAGGCGCGACGGAGCGCGCGCTGGCAGAGGTGGACCTGCGCGGCGCGGCGGACCGTAAGATCGGCACCTTTTCCAAGGGGATGCGGCAGCGCGCCAAGGTGGCCGGCGCGCTGGTGCACGACCCGCGCATCCTGCTGCTGGACGAGCCGTTCAACGGGATGGACCCCGGCCAGCGCCTGCACATGATGGAGCTCCTGCGCGCACAGGCGGACGCGGGGCGCACGGTGCTGATCTCGTCGCACATCCTGGAGGAGCTGGACCGGCTGGCGGACAGCGTGCTCGTGCTGGTGGCGGGGCGGTTGGCGGCGTCGGGGCACTTCCGCGAGATCCGGCGGCTGATGACGGACCGGCCGCACACCTTCGTCCTCCGCTCCAGCGACGACCGTCGTCTGGCCGCCGCCCTCTTCGCGGACCCATCCGTGGCGGGCGCGGAGCTGTCGGCTGCGGGGCTGACGGTGCGCACGGAGGACCGCAGCGCCTTTGCCCACGCGCTGCCAAAGGTGGCGCGCGCGATGGGCGTCACGCTGCGCGAAGTGCGCCCCTCCGACGAATCGCTCGAGAGCGTCTTCTCCTACCTGGTGACACGATGATCCTGGCCGTGGAGCGTGCGCTCGCGTCGGTGACCGCGCGGCAGATCCTGGCGCGGCGCCGCGCGCTGGCGCTGGCCGCATTCGGGCTCCTGCCCGTGGCGATCGCCGCCATCCTCCGCCGCACCGGCGACAAAGCCCTGACCAACGCCCTGGAGCTGGAGACGATGATCATCCTTCCGGTCATCCTCCCGATCGTGGCGCTGGTGATCGGCACGGGCGTCTTCGGCGCGGAGATCGACGACGGGACGGCGCTGTACGTCCTTTCGAAGCCGGTGGCGCGCTGGCGCATCGTGCTGACGCGCGTCCTCGTCGCCGCCGCCGTGACCGCGCTGCTGACGGCGCCCGCGGCGCTGCTGGTGGTGCCCGTGGCCGGCGCCGCGAAAAGGTGGAGCGTGGGGGTGGCCTTCGCCGCGGCGGTGGCGGTGGGGGCGCTGCTGTACTCGGCGGTCTTCGTGGCGCTGAGCCTGGTGACGCGGCGCGCGCTGGTGGCGGGGCTCGTGTACGTCGTCGTCTGGGAAGGGATCGTCGCGGCCCAGGCCCCCGGCGCGCGCTACCTCAGCATCATCCAGTTCGTCCTCACCCTCGCGGACCGGCTCGCCGGCCTCCCCGCGAACGTCATCAACGCCAGCGTCACCCCCACCGCCGCCGCCGTGATGTCCGTGGTCATCGTCGTGGGCGCGGTGCTATTCGCCATCCGCCGGCTTCGTGCTTTCGAAGTGGGCGAAGCGGGGTGAACAACAAAAACAACAGCATGGCTCACGCGGAGGCGCGGAGACGCAGAGAGAACTCCGCCCCTCTTCCGCGTCTCTGCGCCTCCGCGTGAGATTGCAGTTTGCCCCATCTCGGCTCGTACGCTAATCTCAAGGGTACAAACGCGTTCCCGTTCCAGGCGACACGATGCGACGACTCCACAACCGAACCCTCATCGCCGGTGCCCTGATGGCATCCGCCGCCACCTTTGGCGCGTGCGGCGACGATTCCAACGCCGCCACCGAGACCGGCGCACCGGTGCAGCCGGTCAAGATCGTCCGCAGCTATCCGCACGACCCCAGGGCGTTCACGCAGGGGCTCGTCTTCCGCAACGGCGAGCTGCTGGAGAGCACCGGCCGCTTCGGCGAGTCGTCGCTCCGGCGCGTCAAGCTGGAGACGGGCGAGGTGCTGCAGCGCGTCGACATCCCGCAGGAGTACTTCGCCGAGGGGCTGGCCGTGATCGGCAACCGCGCCTTCCAGCTCACCTGGCAGAACAGGACCGGCTTCATCTACGACCTCACCACCTTCAAGCAGACCGGCACCTTCCAATACGAGGGCGAGGGGTGGGGGCTGACCACCGACGGCACCTCGCTGATCCTGAGCGACGGATCGTCGGCGCTGCGCTTCATCGACCCCAACAGCTTCCAGGTGACGAAGACGCTGGAGGTGAAGAACGGGACGGAGTACGTGGACCAGCTGAACGAGCTGGAGTGGGTGCGCGGCGAGATCTGGGCGAACGTGTGGCACAAGGACTGGATCGCCCGCATCGATCCGCGCGACGGGCACGTGATCGGGTGGCTGGACGTGGGCGACCTCCTTCCCGAGGCCACCGCCGCCGACTCGGAAGCGGTGCCCAACGGGATCGCGTACGACGAGGCGACGGGGCGGCTCTTCGTCACCGGGAAGCTGTGGTCGCGGCTCTTCGAGGTGTCCGCCCAGGAGCTGAACGCGGCGACGACGCCGTAGCTTGAAACCCGCGCGGCGGGCGCCGCGTAGGGACCCTCACGAGCGACGCGCCACCCTGACCGCGGCAACCCCATGTTCCTGCTACGCCTCATCCTGAACACGGTGGTCCTGGGCTTCATCACCAAGGCCCTGGGACGCTTCTTCCCCATCCTGCTCCGCTTCCTGCGCCTGATCAAGCCGTAGGGCAACCGGTCCGGCCGAGCGCTCGGTCCGGGCGGCCGCACCCGCGGCCGTCCGGACGTTTTGCGTGCGGCGTTCGCGGAGATAAGTTGGAGGGCGGCCCCCACGGCGGGGGCCGCCCTCATTTTCATCACGCACGAGACGGTGGCGATCCCCAACCCCTGGCGCGGCCTGCGCGGTCTTCCGGCGGACGTGTGGCTCCTATTCGCCACCACGCTGGTGAACCGCACGGGGACGATGGCGCTCCCCTTCCTGGTGCTGTACCTCACGCAGCACATGCGGCTGCCGGCGCAGACCGCCGGGGCCGCGCTGACCGTGTACGGCATCGGCAGCCTGTGCAGCGCGCCGGTGGCGGGGCGGCTGTGCGACCGGCTGGGGGCGCTGCGGGTGATGGAGCTCTCGCTCTTCCTCTCCGGCGCGCTCCTCCTCCTCTTTCCGCTGGCGCACTCCTTTCCGGCGGTGCTGGCGCTGACGCTGGCGTGGTCGCTCGCGGGCGAGGCGATCCGCCCCGCCAGCCTCGCCGCGCTGGCGGAGACCACGGCGCCGGAGCAGCGCCGGGCGGCCGTCTCGCTCAACCGGCTCGCGGTGAACCTGGGGATGAGCATCGGGCCGGCGGCGGGCGGGCTGCTGGCGACACTCTCCTTTCCCATCCTCTTCGTGGTGGACGGGGCGACTTCGCTGGCCGCCGGGGTGGTGCTGGCGGTGGCTTCGCGGCGCATGATGGCTCTGCGGCGCGCGCGCGGCGTCCCCGTCGCGGAGGCCGCCGCCGTGCCTCAGCTGAGCCCGCGCGCGCTGGCGGACGGGCGCTTCCTCCTCTTCCTGGCGGGGAGCTTCCTGGTAGGGATCATCTTCTTCCAGCACAGCGCCGCCATGCCCCTCTTCCTGGTGCGCGACCTGGGGCTCTCCGCCGCACTCTTCGGCATCCTCTTCGTGATCAACACGGTGCTGATCGTGCTGCTGGAGGTGCCGCTGAACCTGGCGATGGCGGGGTGGCCGCACCGGCGTACGCTGGTGGTGGGGTGCATCCTGTGCGGCGTCGGCTTCGGGTCGATGGCGCTCGCCTCGCTCCCCTGGCACCTGGTGCTGTGCACGCTGGTGTGGACCTTTGGCGAGATGATCCTCTTCCCCGGGACCGCCGCCTACGTCGCGGACGTGGCGCCGGCGGAGCGGCGGGGCGAGTACATGGGTGCGTACACGATGTCGTTCGGCCTCGCCTTCACCGTCGGCCCGTGGGCGGGTACGGTGGTGCTGGAGCGCGCCGGCGCCGTGGTGCTGTGGAGCCTGATGCTGGTCCTGGGCATCGCAGCGGCGTTCGCGATGAGCATCGCCGCTTCCCGTAGAGCGCCCGTGGCCGTGGCGGCGCCCTGAGTTCCGAACTGCATCTCACGCAGAGGCGCAGAGACGCAGGAGAGAACAGCAACGGCGGGGCTCACACAGAGACACAGAGCCACAGAGAGAAAAGCAGAAAGGATTCCGTGGCTTGCAGTTCCCTCTGTGCCCTCTGTGTGATGCTTTTCTCTGTTGCTTCTCTCCTGCGTCTCTGCGCCTCTGCGTGAGGCCAGTTATTCCACACGGGGCAGGCGCGGAAGATGCCCCGCGGCCAGCCTCACCTTTCTGACTCGAGGAGCAGTGGTATGGAACCCGCCCCCACCATCGCGCGGCAGCCTTCGCTGGAGACGGTGCGGTTGGTCCTGCGCCCGCTGAACCCCGCGGACGCCCCGGCGGTGCAGCGGCTCGCGGGCGACAAGGAGGTGGCCTCCACCACGCTCAACATCCCGCACCCCTACCCGGACGGCGCCGCCGAGATGTGGATCGGCACCCTGCCGCAGGCGTACGACAGCGGCGAGGCAGTGGTGTTCGGGATCGCGCTGCACGACGGCGGCGAGCTAGTGGGGACGTGCGGGCTGCGGCTGGAGCTGCCCCACGCGCGGGCCGAGATCGGCTACTGGGTCGGGCGCGAGTACTGGGGGCGCGGTGTGGCGACCGAGGCGGCGCGCGCGGTGATCGACTACGCGTTTACCCGTCTCGGGATACGGCGGGTCTACGCGCACTTCTACACCCGCAACCCCGCCTCCGGCGCCGTCATGCGCAAGCTGGGTATGACGCACGAGGGTAGGCTGCGCGCGCACGTGCTCAAGTGGGGCGTGTTCGAGGACATCGAGCTGTACGGGGTGCTGAAGGACGAGTGGTAGGGCCCCCACCCCCAGCGTCGCTCCGCGACGCATCCCCCTCCCCCAAAACTGCCTGGGGGAGGGGGTTTGGGTTTTCGGGATGCCGCGGACCGGTACACGCGGCGGTGGTGGCGCGGAAGACACGGGCAGCCACGTGGGGCGGCCCCTACAGGGTTTTGTGTGCGGGGGCGGGGTTCGTGGTGCGGGCGAGGGCGGGTAGACACGTAAGTCTGCCCCGATGAGGGATCGGCGCGCATGCGGGCGGCGGGCCAGCGTCGGACACGGGCGCGATGAATCGCGCCCCTACGGGGCATCTGCAATGCGAAGGGTAGTTCTCCCCCTCACCCGCCCTGCGCCCCCGCAGGCGGGGGAGGGGGTCGGGGGGGGTCCTACCCCAGCAGCTCCACGAACCTCTCGGCGATCGCCGTACACGAGAAGTTCGCGGCCGTGTGCGCGGCCGCCCTGCGCGAGGCGTCCGCCAGGCCGGCGCGGTCGGAGCGGTGGCGGAGGATGGCGGCGGCGAAGGCTTCGGCGTCGCGGGTGGGGACCAGGTGCCCGTTCTCGCCCTCGCGGACCACGTCGCTGATCCCCTCCAGCTCTGCGGCGAGGACGGGCATCCCGCACAGGCCCGCCTCCAGCATCACCACGCCGAAGCCCTCGATGTCGCCGGGGACGTGGATGTTGGGCATCACGAAGAGGTCGCCGCCGCGGTACAGGGTGCGCAGCATCTCCTCGCTCACCTTACCCAGCATGCGCACGCGGCCGGCGAGGGCATGGCGGTCGATGGCGGCCTGGATCTGCGGGGTGGTGGGGCCCTCGCCCGTGACGAGGTAGAGGACGTCTGCAGGAACGCGCGGCATGACCGCGTCCACGAACCAGTGGAAGCCCTTTCGCTCCTGGTGGCGGCCCACGCTGCACAGGATCAGCGTGTCGTCCGGCACCGTCTCGCCGATGGCGGCGAGGAGCTCGCGGCGGGCGGCGGCGCGGTCGTGCGGCGGGGCGAAGAGCGCCGTGTCCACGCCGCAGGGAACGACGTGCATCTTCGACACAGGCAGGCCGCGGAGGAGGCACTCCTGGCCGGTGGCGCGGCTGATGGGGAAGACCAGGTCGAGCGCATCGAAGACGCGCGGCACCAGCCACTGGTACCCCGGCGTAGGGAGCGTCACGTCGCGGCCGACCGGGATGGCGGCCATGCGCGCGCCGGCGCGGGTCACCGGCCCACGAAGGACGGTGGCGAGCGAGGCGGTGACCATCGAGGAAAAGAGGACCACGTCGATCTTCTCGCGCGCGACGGTGCGCGGGATGCGGCGCAGGAGGCGGGCCATGTACCCCGGCATTCGGTACGGCGTGGCCTTCCACGAGGTCTCCAGCACGTGCGAGTGCAGCTCGACGCCCGGGTGGATGGCGAGCGCGTCGTGAAGGCCGGTCGCCACGCGCTGCATCCCGCCGACGTTGGAGAGGGGCTGGCCGCGCAGAGGGAAGGAGTGGGAGACGAAGAGGATGCGCAGCCCCTTCACGCCGCGACCTCCACCTCGACGGCGTTGTCGTAGAAGACGGCGCCGCCGCCCATGTCCGTGGTGCCCTGCGAGGTGGTGTCGTTCACCGTCTTGCCGCCCTCGCTGAGCCGCGCCCAGCGTACGCCGTACGAGACCGCCACGCCGGGGCGCACGTCGTCGGTGACGACGGCGAGGGCGAAGAAGTCGCCGCGGTCGTTCCAGCTCCGTACGCGGTCGCCCTCGCGGATGCCGCGGACGGCGGCCTCGTTGGGGTGCAGCAGGATCTTCGCCTCGCCCGCCGCCTTTCGCAGGGCGGGGATGTTGACGAAGGTGCTGTTCATGAACTGGTGCTCCGGCGGCGAGAGGAGCATCAGCGGGAAGCGCGCCGCGCGCCGCGGGTCCGCCGCCGCGCTCTCGGCCGGGGGCGTGAAGGTGGGTAGCGGATCGAGCCCCATCGCCGCAAGCTCGGGCGCAACGATCTGGATCTTGCCCGTGGGCGTGTTGAGCCGCGCCGGGTCCGCGTACGGCAGGAACGGCTTGGGGACGTCGAGCCGCACGTATCCATCGTCCAGGAGCTGCTGCAGCGTGACCGCGCGCAACGCCGGGTTGGGCGAGTCGAGCGCCTGTTCGATCAGCTCCAGGTCCGTCTCCCGGAACTCCGCGTCGTCCAGCCCCATACGCGCGGCGATGCGGCGAAAGATCTCGGAGTTTGGGAGGCTGTCGCCCACCGGCGGGATCGACGGGCGGTTGAGGGTGACGTACAGGTGGCCGTACGAGGTGTGCACGTCCCAGTGCTCGAGCTGCGTGGTCGCGGGGAGGATCCAGTCCGCGTAGTCCGCCGTGTCCGTGCGGAAGTGCTCCAGGACGACGGTGAAGAGGTCCTCGCGGCGCAGCCCCTCGCGCACGCGCCCCAGGTCCGGCGCGACGGCGGCGGGGTTGGAGTTGTAGACGACGAGCGCCTGAACCGGCGGGCCGCCCACGCCCGCGTCCGGCCGGGTGAGCGCGTCGCCGAGCTGGATCATGTTGATGGTGCGCGTGCCCGCCGGGATCCACTCCGGCTTCTCCAGCGCGGCGGCGTTTGCCTTGAAGGCGCCGGAAGTGGACAGCGTGGCGCCCCCGCCCACGTCGCGCCACGCGCCGGTCACCGCCGGGAGAAGGGCGACCACGCGGACGGCCATTCCGCCGCCGGCGTGGCGCTGCATCCCGTAGTTGAGGCGGATGAAGGCGGGGCGGGTGCGCGCGTATTCCAGCGCCAGCGCCTCGATCGTCGCCTCGTCCAGCCCCGTTTCGGCGGCCGCCCTCTGGACGCTCCACTCGTGCAGCGCCCGCTCGCGGAGCGCCTCCCAGCCGACGGTGTGGCGGCGCAGATAGTCGCCGTCCTCCAGGCCGTCGCGGAAGATGACGTGCATCATCCCCAGCGCCAGCGCGGCATCGGTGCCGGGGCGGATGGCGAGGTGCTGGTCGCACTGGGCGGCGGTGCGCGTGCGGATGGGGTCGATGGCGACGAGCCTGGCCCCAGCATCGCGCGCGCGGCGCAGCGCCGGCCACAAGTGCGGGTTGGAGGTCAGCGTGTTGGTGCCCCACAGGAGGACGAGGCGCGCGTGCTCCGCCTCTTCGGGCGTAGGGCCCATGCGGTCGCCGTACGTCACCTTCCACGCCTCCGTCCCCGCCGTCGCGCAGATGGTGCGGTCCAGCAGCGACGCGCCGATGCGATGGAAGAAACGCCGGTCGATGGAGCCGCCCTGCACCAGCCCCATCGTCCCCGCGTACGAGTAGGGGAGGATCGCCTGCGGGCCGTGCGGCCCGTTGCGGATCTCGTTCAGCCGCCGCGCGATGTCGTCCAGCGCCTCGTCCCAGGTGGCCGGCTCGAAGCGCCCGTCGCCCTTGGGGCCCACGCGGCGCAGCGGCGTGGTGAGCCGGTCCGCGTGGTAGGTGCGCTCGACGTAGCGGTTGACCTTGGTGCAGAGGAAGCCCTGCGTCACCGGGTGCTCCGGGTCGCCCTGCACGCGCACGGCGCGGCCGTCCTTGACGTGCACCAGCATGGCGCACGTGTCGGGGCAGTCGTGGGGGCACGCGCCGCGCACGATGCCGTCGCGGACGAGCGGAAGAGGCTGCGTCATCTTCCCGGAAGCGGGCTGGTGAGAACGGGTTACGGTTTCGGCGGGGAATCTAACCCGTCCGGGCGGAGGGGGGAACAGTGCACGCGAACGGGGGCACGAAGAAGCGCTCTCCGTGCCCCCGTTTCCGCGGCGATCTTCAGCGGTCCGGCCCCTCGTGCTCCTGCATCCCGAGGCGTTGCTCGAGCTCCGCGAGCCGCTGCGTCTGCCCGCGTGAGTGGACCGCCAGACCCAGCGCGATGATCGCGAAGCCCGCCGCAACCAGCCACCCCGCGCGGAGCGGCTCGTGGAAGCCGTGGTGGGTGATCAGCGCGACGCCCATCGCCGCCGCTGCCAGCCAGCCGCTCCCGTGCGGAATCCAGTGCCGCTTCGCGAGGCGCGCGGGAGGTGCCGCGGGTTCCACGCGGACCCGGGTGCGCGCGAGCAAGCGCTCCTTCACCCGCGCCGACCGTTCGGGATCGAAGCGGACCACCGGGGTCTGCGCCAGGATTGCGGTGGCGGCGAACTCGTAGAGCTCCGCCGAGCAGTCGGTGCAATCGCCCGCGTGCGCCAGCAGCCGCTCGATCTGCTCCTCGGACACCGTCTCCGGGCGCCCGGACGCGACGACGGCGCGCAGGGTGGCGTGCTCGTCCACGCCGCTCATCCGGCCCCCCCGCGCAGTCCGCCCAGCGTGGCGCGCAGCTTGGAGAAGGCGAGCCGCACCCGCGTCTTCACCGTACCGAGCGGAATCCCCAGCCGCTCCGCGATCTCCGCCTGGGTGAGCCCCTCGAAGTAGGTCATCCGCACCACCCGCTCCTGCTCTTCGGGGAGGCGGCTCATGGCATTGTGGACGGCCTGCCGGTCCTCGCCCGTCTCCACCTCCTGGAGCGGCGACGCCGCCGCGATCGTCCCCTCGTCCAGCACGAACTGGCTGCGCATCTCGTCGTGGCGGATGCGCCGCCCCTCGGAGCGGCGCATGGTGAGGGCGTGGCTGCGCGCAATGATCACGATCCAGGCCGCCACGCTACCCCGCTCCGCATCGTATCGAGCCGCATCCTTCCAGATCTGGGTAAAGGTTCTCGCCACCACGTCATCCGCCCCGTCGCTCGCGCCCATCACGTGGGCCGCGATGGAATATACGCGATCGGCCCAGCGGTCGTAGAGGGCGGCCAGCGCGATCTCGTCCCCTCGCACGACGCGGCCGACCAGGAGACGGTCTGTCTCCGGGTCGGTCGCGGGTCCCTCTTCCGGACGGGGCTTCAGGGTCATCGCGCGGCGCGGTCGGGGGGCGGGAAGGCGGGTGCGTCCCCGCCTCCTCCGCATCCCTCGCGCCACGCCGTGCAAACTGTCCATTCTCACCGTTGTGTACAGGAAGCGACGTCCGACTGGAAGTGCTACGTCGCCACCCGCGCCACGGGATTCATCCCCCGCGCCGTCGCCGCATCAGCGGAAGCCGGAGATGGGCACGTTGATTCCGGCCGCGAGGCGGAAGGCGTCGTAGTCCTCCACCATGGTCCAGCGGCCCTCGACGAAGGGACGCACGCTGGTGTTGCGGATGCGCCCGCTCTCCAGCCCCAGGATCAGATTGAGGCCGGCCTCGGTGTCGCTGTCGTCCTCGAGCTCGAAGTCGCGGTTGAGGAAGGCCGCGCCGACGCCGCCGTAGAGCCCGCCGAGCGCCGCGGGGCGCAGCAGGAGGTCGGCGTTGATCTGCCACTCGGTGGGCGAGTCGCTGAAGAAGACGTCGGCGCTCGGCGCCAGCGCCAGCCCGGGCGCCAGCGGCACGCGGAGCTGGGCGCCGGCGGTGCCCACGTCCTCGTCGAAGTCGTAGCCGCCGCGCACGCCGAACTGCGCGGGGTCGCCGCGCCCGCCCCACACGATGACGGTGCGGGTCCTCTCGCGCTCGCGTTCGCGGCGGCGCTCGGCCTCGCGGCGGCGCTCCCGTTCGCGCTCGCGGTCCCTTTCGCGGTCGCGCTCGCACTCCACGCGGCGCCCGTCGCGCCAGACGTAGCAGCGCGTCTGGGCGGCTGCATCCACCGCGGTGCCCAGGGCGAGCAGCGCGGCCAGCAGGCAAACGTTCTTTCGCAGCATCCCAACCTCCCTTATGGATGAATTCCCCTGGCGCGCATCATCGCGCGCCGGGCTTCAAAGGGGTTGGATGCCGCGAATCGCAAATGGGTTGGATGTCCACCAAAACCGCAACTGCAGGGCTCACGCGGAGGCGCAGAGACGCAGAGGAGAGCACGCGAAGTTCTCTCTGCGCCTCCGCGTCTCCGCGTGAGATTGCTGTTAGGGAGCCGGATGCGGAGGCCAGCTCACCGCACCGGCGCCCGGTTGTTGGAACGGTCCGCGTCGATCACGATCCAGCGTGGGTCGACGATGACCTCGGTCGGACGCTCGCGCGAGGTCAGTAAGACGGTCTGGCGACGAAGGCGGGAGGTGACGCGCTGCTCCGCGTCGCCCGCGCGGATGGTGACGGGCATCCAGGCGTCGCCCGTGCGCGCCAGCTCCACGCGCGTCTGCCAGCGGCCGCTGGCGAGGCGCGTGCTCGCGGCGGATGCGACGGAGTAGTCCAGCTTGTCCGTGCGCTCAATCCAGCTCGTGCGGAACCAGTCCAGGTCGCGCCCGCTCACCCGCTCGGCCACGGCAAAGAAGTCGCGGCCGGTGGGGTGGCGGAACTTCCACTCGTCGTAGTAGCGGCGCAGCACGCGGCGAAAGGTGGCCTCGCCCAGGTAGTCGCGCAGCATGCGGAGGACGGCGGCGCCCTTGTTGTACGTCATCGCGCTGTAGATGCGCGGCGAGCGGTACGCGGCGCCCGGCAGGTTGAGCGCCTGCGTGCTGTCGGCGCGCTCCAGCCGCTCCAGGCCGCGCATCGTGCCGTTCCAGAGCGTGTCGGCCGCGGGCGCGTTCCCCTCGCGGCGCAGCTTCTCCTCCGTGTACCAGTTGGTGACGAAGGAGGTGAAGCCCTCGTCCAGCCACCCCTCGCGCCACTCGTTGCTCGCCAGGATGCCGTGCAGCCACTGGTGCGTGATCTCGTGCACGATCAGCCCCTCGCTCGCCGAGCCGTTCATGATCAGCATGGGGAACTCGGTGCCGCCGCTCTCCAGCCGGTGCAGGTTGGTGATCTGCGGATAGGGGTAGGTCCCGAAGAGCGACCCCACCCACTGCACCGCGTCCAGCGTGCGGCGCGCGGCGCGGTTCCCCGCCCACGCCGTGTCGCCCGGGAGGAAGAGGACGTGGATCGACGGCAGGTCCGACCGACTCCCCGCGTCGTTGAGGGAGAAGCGGGTGACGCCCTCGTGCGTGAACTGCGGATCGGCCGCCCACCCGAAGTGGTGCACCCGCTGCGCGCGGAAGCGAACCCGCTTGCGCCCGTTCTCCGCCGCGCCCGTCAGCAGCCCGAGCGACTCCGCGGGGCGCGCGGCGTAGGCGGAGCGCTCGGATGCGTCCGGCGTCCACCCCGGGTTCCCATCGACTACCACGCCGGTGGCGCCCACCACCTGGTCGGCGGCCAGGTCCAGCGTCACGTCGTACTCGCCGAACTCGCCATAGAACTCGCCCTGCGGAAGGAGGGGCTGCGTGGCCCATCCGCCGCGCTCGTACACGGCGATGCGCGGGTACCACTGGGCGAAGTCGAAGTGCCGCCCGCGCCGCCCCTGCCGCCGCGGCAGGGTGGAGAGGCGCGCGTCCCAGTCCATCACCACCGTCACCGTCTGGCCGGTGCGCAGCGGCGTGGGGAGCGGAATCGCGGTGACGGTGGAGTCGGGGGCGCCGGGGTACACGGGGCGCACGTCGCGGCCGTCCACGCGCACGGCGGTGAAGCGCTCGAACGCGTGCTCCGCCGGGCCCAGGTTCTGGAAGCGCATCTCGCCGTACGACGCCTCGCGCCGGGCCCAGGCGCTGTTGGGGCGGAAGGCGTTGAGGTGCTGGTGCAGGTAGAGCGTGTCCAGCCGGCGCGGCGAGCGGTTGGTGTAGCGCAGCCGCGCGCGGCCGTGCAGGATGGCGCTCCCCTCGTCCAGCCGGGCCTCGATGCGGTAGTCCACCCCCTGCTGCCCGCTCTGCGCGGCGCGCGCCTGCTGCGCCGCGAGCGGCTGCGCGAGTGGGACGAGGGCGAGGGCGAGGATTGCCCGTGCGATGCGTCGGTTCATGGGTCCCGGTTCCGGAATCGGTTTGGCGGATCGCCTGCGAAGTTGAGGCGGCGCCGCGCATTGGGCAAGGCCGCCGGGAGTCGCTATCTTGCCGCGATCTTCCAGCGCTCGCTCACACCAAGGACGGGATCATGCACCTGACGTACCTCGCGATCGGCCTCTGCGCCGGCGTCCTCTCCGGGCTGTTCGGGATCGGCGGCGGGGTGCTGATCGTGCCCGCCCTGATGCTGGTGGCGAAGATGACTCCCATCGAGGCCACCGCCACCTCGCTCGGCTCGCTCCTCCTGCCGGTCGGGGCGCTCGGCGCGTACGAGTACTACAAGAACGGCCACATCAACGTGATCGCGTCCCTCCTCGTGGCGCTGGGGCTGCTGATCGGCGCCTACTTCGGCGCGCGCTGGGCGCAGACGCTGAGCCCCGTGCAGCTCAAGCGCGGCTTCGCCCTCTTCCTGGTGATCGTGGCGGCGCGCATGTGGTTCACCGCCGGCAAGGCGGGATGAAGAAGCGGAGGCGCGGAGATCGCTTCTCCGCGCCTCCGCTTTTCCCCCCGCTCTCGTCCCTGCTACTCCGCCGCCTTCAGCAGCTCGCCGACGCCGATGATGGCGTGCACCGGATAGTCGCGCGCTTCGATGGCTTCGCGGCCGCCCTCCTCGCGATCCACCAGCGAGAGCACGGCGATCACCTCCCCGCCCTCCGCCTCCACGGCTTCGATGGCCTTGAGGGCGCTCCCGCCGGTCGTAATCACGTCCTCGACGACCACCACGCGCATCCCCGCCGCGAAGCACCCTTCCACGCGCTTCCCCGTGCCGTGCGCCTTGGGCTCCTTGCGCACGGTAAAGGCGTTCACCGGGTCCCCCGCGATCCACGACGCGTGCGCGATGGCGTACGCCACCGGGTCCGCGCCCATCGTGAGCCCGCCGATGGCGTCCGGCCGCAGCCCCGCCTCGCGCACCGCCGCCAGCCCCAGCCGCCCGACGACCGCCTGCCCCTCGGCGTGCGTGGTGGTAGTGCGGCAGTCGATGTAGAAGCGGCTGCGCGCTCCGCTGCTCAGCACGAAGTCGCCCACGCGGAACGACCTCTCCAGCAGCAGCGCGACGAGCCGCTCGCGGTCCGCGCTCATGCGATGGTGGGCGGCGTGGGGACGGCGACCCACTCCTCGATGGTCTGCGGCGCGGGGTAGGTGTCGTGGAACGCCTCGTGGAGCTTCCGGATCGCCTCCACCGTCGCCTCGTCCGCGCGGATGTCGGTCTCGGCGCCGAACTCCAGGAACTCCAGGTACACCTCCGGCACGTCCGCCGAGATGAAGTTCCACGCGTGCGCCCCCCTGGACGTCGCGGCCGCGTGGAGCTGCAGCCAGAGCGGCACGTACTCCTCGATCCTGTCCATCGGCACGCGCCGCCGGATGCTCACCAGCCTGCGCTGCATCGTCGTTTCCATTGTGTGATCCTGGCCCGTGGCCCGTGGCCCATGGCGAGTGAACTCGCGGCTACAACAGCACAAAGTCCGCCTTCGCGGACTCGCGGTCGGGATCCGCCCCGTTCCCGCACACCGATCTTCGTAGGGGCAGACCTGCGTGTCTGCCCACCCTCGCCGCACCCCGACACTGGCCGTTCGGCACCGACACCCATAGGGGCAGCCCCACGTGGCTGCCCGTGTCTCGCACGGGACGAAGCCCGCCTCCACGAGCGCCTACCGCATTTCGGTTCGCGAGCCGGCTTCAGCCGCCTTCGCGTAGTTCCAGCCGGGGGCTTCAGCCCCCGGCGCCCATCCCCCGGCGTCGGCCGTTAACCTTGCCCGCGCGGCAGGAGGCGTCAAGGGCGCGGGGGACCTCCGGCGGCGCAGCGGCGTACATCGTACCGCGGACACAGGCACGCCCGCTCACACACCCGTCCTCCGAACAAAGCGACATGCGACCGTATCGTACCGCCATGCTCCTCCTGTGCGCGCTCGCGCTTGCGTGCACCCCCGCATGGGCGCAGGGCGGCGCGGTCGCGGGGCGGGTGACGGGGCCGGGCGGGCAGCCGATCGCGGGGGCGCGCGTGGCGGCCATACCGGCGGCGGGGGGCGCGGCGCGGCGCACCGCCGTCACGGGCGAGGGGGGCGCATTCCGCCTGGCGAACCTGCCCGCCGGCGCGTACCGGGTGCGCGCCCAGCGATTCGGCTACACCGCCGCCGAGCAGACCGTCACCGTCGCCGCGGGCGCGGAGGCGCGGGCGGAGCTGGTGCTGGCGGAGGAATCGTTCACCCTCGAGGCCATCCAGGCCCGCGCCGGCGCCGCCGAGCAGCGCGAGCGCACTCGCTTCGAAACCGAGGCCGGCGTCACCTCTCGCGTCATCACCGGCGCCGAGCTCAAGGTCATCCCCGGGCTGGGCGAGGCGGACATCATGCGCGCCGTCGAAGTCCTCCCCGGCGTCGTCTCCACATCCGACTTCAGCAGCGCCTTTAACGTACGCGGCGGCTCGGCGGACCAGAACCTGGTGCTGCTGGACGGCTTCCCCATCTTCAACCCCTTCCACCTGGGCGGCCTCTTCTCCGTCTTCAACGGCGACGTGATCGCGCGGGCGGAGCTCCTGGCCGGCGGCTTCGGCGCGGAGTACGGCGGGCGCGTGTCGTCCGTCCTCAACGTCGAAACGGAGCCGGGGACGCAGGGGAAAGGCGTTCGAGGCGCGGCGGGCGTGTCGATCCTGGCCACGCGCCTGGCGTTGCGCGGCGACCTCCCCATGCGCGACTCGCTCGGCCGGCGCGGCGGATGGCTGGTATCGGCGCGAAGGTCGTACTTCGACGCGCTCCTCGCCCCCGTCGTCGACTTCCCGTACCATCTGACCGACCTGCAGCTCGGCGTTTCCATCCCCATGCCGCGCGGCGGTACCCTGCGCCTCACCGGCTACGGCGGCCAGGACGTACTGGACCTCTCCGACTTCGAGGCGCCGGGCTCCGACGACGAGGAGGAGGAGCCTGAGGACGACAGCGCGGACGACATCCTGCGCATCCGCTGGAACTGGGGAAACCAGGTGGCGGGCGCGCACTGGAGCCAGCCGCTGGGGCGGTGGACCTCCGACACGCGGCTCGGCTTCTCGCGCTACGCCGAGGCGCTGACCTTCGTGGACTTCGGCGACACGCGCTTCGAATCGGCGGTCAGCCAGTGGCAGCTGCGCTCCGACTTCGGGCGCATGCTGGGGACGGGGCTCGCCCTGCGCACCGGTGTGGAGGCGACGCTCCCCGCCTACCGCAACCTGGGCGAGGCGGGCGGCACCGTCTTCTTCTCGGCCCGCCGGCGCGGCACCCTCGCCAGCGGATACGGGCAGCTGCGCTGGGAGCCGTCGCCGCTCTGGATCGTGGAGCCCGGCCTGCGCGCCGACGTGTGGACGGCGGGCGGCCACACGCGCCCCATCGTATCGCCACGGCTGGCGGCCAAGCGCTTCCTGGGCACCGGGCGCGACGCGGCGGTCAAGGCGTCGGTGGGGCGCTACACGCAGTTCCTCCACTCGCTGCGCGACGAGAACCTCCCCGTATCCAACGACACCTGGATTACGGCCGACCGCGACGTCCCGGCCGTCGTATCCGACCAGGTGCAGGCGGGGATCGAGAAGTTCTGGGGCGACCGCTGGTACGTCTCCGCCGAGGCGTACGCGCGGCGCTTCCGCGGCCTCACCGAGCTGAATCCGGCCGACGACCCCAACCGCCCGGGCGACGACCTGATCGAGGGGCGGGGTCGCTCGTACGGCTTCGATCTGCTGCTGAAGCGCAGCTCCGGCCGCCTCACCGGCTGGACGACGCTCTCCCTGCTCCGCGCCACGCGCACCTTTCCCGACCCCACGGGAGCGGGGCTGGAGGGCGTGCCGCAGACGGTGACCTTCCCACCAATCTTCGACCGGCGCGTGGACCTGGACGTGGTGGCGCAGTACCGGCTGGGGCGGCGCACGGAGCTGGGAGGCCGCTTCAACTTCGGCTCCGGCGTTCCCTACTCGCGCCCCGTCGCGCAGATCATCGGCTTCGAGACGGACGTGGTGGGCGGCGGCTACCGCCTTCCCCGCCCCTTCAGCGAAGACCCGGAGCTCCCGGTGTACGTGGTGCCCGGCCGCCGCAACCAGGAGCGCTACCCCGCCTACCACCGGCTGGACGTGACGCTGCGCCGCCGCTACGAGCGAAGCTGGGGCACGCTCACGCCGTACGTGCAGGTGCTCAACACCTACAACCAGCGCAACGTGCTCTTCTACTTCTACAACTACAGCGACACCCCCGCCACGCGCTCCGGCATCAGCATGTTCCCCGTGCTGCCCACGATCGGGGTGGAGGCGACGTTCTAAGGGAGAGCGGCTTACATCGGATGCGGGCTACTCCGGACCGGCAGGGTGATGCCGGAGGGTCGCGGAGGCCGTGTAATCGCGAGGTGCCGGGGAGACTCTTGCGCAAACACATGCAGGCAATCAGACTGTAGCTCTATCTGAAATCCTCCCTCCCGCCCGTCTGGAGCGTCCCTCGATGGCACTCGTCACCTGCCCCGACTGTGGTACCCAGGTTTCCGACACCGCACCGAGCTGCCCGAAGTGCGCACGTCCGCTCGGGCCCGCGGTCGGAAACGTTTCGCACGCTCCCGTCGCCAGGAAGAAGCCGTTCTACACCCGCAAGCGCTTCATCATTCCCGCCGCCCTGCTGGGCCTCGTCATTGTCATGAACATGGCGTCGGGCGGCGGCGACAGCGGAAGCCAGGTTCAGCCGCAGTCCACGGACGCACCCGCTGCCAGCGCACCCGCTGCCAGCGCACCGCAAGATCCTGAGACGTCTGGTCTCACTAGACCTCAGCAGAACGCCCTGCGTTCGGCGGAAAACTACCTCCAGATGTCCGGATTCTCTCGCCAGGGACTCATTGATCAGCTCTCCTCAGAAGCTGGCGAGCAGTACAGCGTCGCGGACGCCACCGCGGCAGTTGATCGCTTGCAGGTCGATTGGAGCGAACAGGCGGGCCGCTCGGCTAAAAACTACCTGGAGATGTCGGGGTTCTCGTGCAAAGGCCTGATCGAGCAGCTGTCGTCGTCGAGCGGGGACAAGTATACGGTTGAGCAGGCGACCGCCGGTGCAAAACAGGCTGGAGCCTGCTGAGTGCGAGAACGGGAAGACCGGACCGAGTGAGGAAACGACAGCGAGAGAGGGCGGGCCAGATGGCCCGCCCTCTTGCACTTCCCTGCCCTCCTGTGGATCTACACGCGCGACTTGCGTGGTCCGCGCAGAACCCCTGCATCGGAGCGGGTACGCTCTGGAAGTGCACAGACGAAGGCAATTCACTTTATGCACTTAGTAGAATAGCTCGAACGTCCCCTTCTACTTCTACAGCTACAGCGACACCCCCGCCACGCACTCCGGCATCAGCATGTTCCCCATGCTGCCCACCGTCGGCTTGGAGGCTACGTTCTGAACTTGCTCTCGCATTTGCGTGGAACGCCAAACGCTAATGGGCCGGGACCTTCGCCCCGGCCCAGTCGCCTTCTTGCGAATACGGCTATTCGTCAAGGAATAAGTGCTGCCAGGAGTAGATCCAGAGCAGGAGAAATCCGGCTTGGATCCAGATCCGCCGTCTTCCCCTCGCGACCCGCCGTTCTAAGCGTTCTGGGGTGAGTGGTGGACCAACAGGTGGGACCATCTTGTTATGCGAAGCGTGAGCGGCTGAACCGACGGTCAAGAGGCCGAAGAAACACGTGATTGCAGCGAAGATCGCCCAGAGCCACCACAGCTTCGCACGCCACGCGGCGTATAGGCAGACGGCGGCGGTGCGCAGAAGGGTGGTGCCCCCAGCAGTCATCCATCTGAACGGGGTGGTGCTCAACCTCTCGTAGTCACGCGCTTCAACCGCTTCCGGTTCACGCAGCCAGCGATGCCACGAGTACAGGCACATCAACGCGGGATACGCGAACACGAGTACGTCGAGGAAGTGATACATAGCGCGTTCTTGGATTGGACTCCGCTCGTGCTGATGCAAAGCGGTACGGACACAGCGTCGAACTCGTTTCGCGATGATGCTGGTCGGACGCACTGCGGAAGGCGGCCCGCTCGTTCCGGTTCTGGGCGAAGGATTAGCGGATGGCCGTTCTTAATCCTGGCCGCAGAACGTATTGCTAAGGGGCGCTTCCCCAAAGACCCGTCGCCACCTAGCTTCCTGGCATGACGCCCCCCGTGCAGACCCGAACCGACGTTCTCGAACGTCTCGCAGCGGCCGCGAATGAGATCCTCGGCCTCGGCGTGGGACGGCTGGCGCTGTTCGGCTCCTTCGCCAGATCGGAAGCTCGCCCTGAGAGCGACGTGGATCTGCTCGTCGAGTTCGCTCCCGAGCGGAAGAGCTTCGACGCGTTCATGCTCCTGTACGACCTCCTCGAAGAGAGGCTCGGGCGCCCCGTGGAGCTCGTGACGACGGAGTCGCTCAGCCCCTACATCGGCCCCCGCATCCTGGCAGAGGCAGAGGATGTCGTTCGAGCTGCGTGACTATCTACAGTACATCCTCGGTGTTCTTCAGCAGATTCTTTCCTTGGCAACCTGACATGGTCGACCGCACCCGAAGCACGGCTCGTTGACCTGCAATCCCGCCGCAACGCCGTCTTCTACTTCTACAACTACACGACACCCCCGCCACGCGCTCCAGCATCCGCATGTTCCCCGTGCTGCCGACGATCGGCGTGGAGGCGACGTTCTGACGCGACGCTGCGGAGGCGAAAAAACGTGCTGCCGCGACCGGGCCGCACGATTCTTGTGATGCATCCCTCCCGAGGCGGAAGCTGGTCGGTGCCGGAGCAGCGGCGAGCACGACCGAGTGGCCCGAAGTGACGCGAGCCTGCACCGGGATCGTCACCAGGGAGCCGTTCGCCGGAGGGCGCAGAAACCATGCAGGGGACCGAAGATGAAACGCGAACAGGTGGACGCAGGCATCGAGACGTACGCGCAGGACATCGTGGACACCGTGCGTGAGCCGCTGCTCATGCTGGACACCACGCTGCGCGTGCGGAGCGCGAACCGCGCCTTCTACCAGACGTTCCGCGTGACGTCGGCGGAAACGGAGGACCAGCTCATCTACGAGCTTGGGAACGGCCAGTGGGACATCCCCGCCCTGCGCACCCTGCTGGAAGACATCGTCCCCAAGAACTCCGTCTTCGACGACTTCGAGCTGGAGCACACCTTTCCCGCGATCGGGCGGCGGGTGATGCTGTTGAACGCCCGCCAGCTCCGCGCCGGCAGCCACGGCGAGCTGCTCGTGCTGGCAATGGAGGACGTCACCGAGCGCCGCCGCGCCGAAGCCGACCTGGAGGCGATCGACGCATACGCCCAGGACATCGTGGACACCGTCCGCGAGCCGCTGCTCATCCTGGACCCATCGCTCCGCGTGCGCAGCGCCAACCGCGCCTTCTACCAGACCTTCGAAGTGGGGGCAGAGGAGACGGAGAACCAGCTGATCTACGAGCTAGGCAACGGACAGTGGGACATCCCGGCGCTACGCACCCTGCTGGAGGACATCATCCCCAAGAGCTCGGTGTTCAACGACTTCGAGCTGGAGCACACCTTTCCGCAGATCGGACGGCGGGTGATGCTGCTGAACGCCCGCCAGCTCCGCGCCGGCAGCCACGACGAGCTGCTCGTGCTCGCCATGGAGGACGTCACCGAGCGCCGCCGCGCGGAGGCCGACCTCGAGGCGATCGAGACGTACGCGCAGGACATCGTGGAGACGGTGCGCGAGCCGCTCCTGATCCTGGACCCCTCGCTCCGCGTGCGCAGCGCCAACCGGGCCTTCTACCAGACCTTCGAAGTGGGCGCGGAGGAGACGGAGGGCCGGCTGATCTACGAGCTGGGGAACGGCCAGTGGGACATCCCCGACCTGCGGATCCTGCTGGAGGACATCATCCCGACCCGGTCCGTCTTCAACGACTTCGAGCTGGAGCACACCTTTCCGCAGATCGGGCGGCGGGTGATGCTGCTGAACGCCCGCCAGCTCCGCGCCGGCAGTCACGGCGAGCTGCTGATGCTCGCGCTGGAGGACGTCACCGAGCGCCGCCGCGCCGAGGAGGAGGTGGCGGAGGCGCGCGAGGCGGCGGAGGCGGCGAACCGGTCCAAGAGCCAGTTCCTGGCCAACATGAGCCACGAGCTGCGCACGCCGCTCAACGCCATCCTCGGCTACTCGGAGATGCTGCAGGAGGAGGCCGCCGAGCAGGAGCTGGCGTCGTTCGCCGCGGACCTGGAGCGCATCAACTCCGCGGGGAAGCACCTGCTGGCGCTGATCAACGACATCCTGGACCTGTCCAAGATCGAAGCGGGAAAGATGGAGCTGTTCGTGGAGCGCTTCGACCTGGCCGAGCTGATCGACGAGGTCGCATCCACGGTGCAGCCGATGGTGCACAAGAACGGCAATACCCTCAAGGTGGTGCGCGCCGCCGGCCTGGGCGAGATGCGGGCGGACCAGATGAAGGTGCGGCAGACGCTCTACAACCTCCTCTCCAACGCCGTGAAGTTCACGCAGGGCGGCACCATCACCCTGGACGCCGACCGCCAGCTCATGGACGGGGGCGAGTGGATCGTCTTCCGCGTGGCGGACACGGGGATCGGGCTGAGCGACGAGCAGCTCTCCAAGCTGTTCCTGGACTTCAGCCAGGCGGACGCATCCACCACGCGCCGCTTCGGGGGCACGGGGCTGGGGCTGGCCCTCACGCGCCGCTTCTGCCAGATGATGGGCGGCGACGTCTCGGTGCACAGCGTAATCGGCGAGGGGAGCGTCTTCACCATCAAGCTCCCCGCGCTGATGCAGGAGAGCGCGCCGGAGGGCGACGGCGCGCGCGCGGGCGCCTTCGTGGCCTCGCGCAACGGTGAGATCACGGCCGGCGGCGAGGCCCCGCCCGGGACGAGCTTCGTGCTGGTGATCGACGACGACCCCGCCCCGCGCGATCTTCTGCAGCGCTTCCTGACGCAGGAGGGATTCTCGGTCCGCACCGCCGCCAGCGGTCCGGAGGGGCTGCTCCTGGCGCGCACGCTGCACCCGGCGGCCATCACGCTCGACGTGATGATGCCCGACATGGACGGCTGGAGCGTGCTCAAGGCGCTGAAGGAAGACGCGGAGCTGCGCAACATCCCCGTCATCATGCTCACCCTGGTGGACGATCCGGAGGCGGGCTTCGCGCTCGGCGCGGCCGAGTACGCCAGCAAGCCAGTGGACCGGCACCGGCTCTCGGCCACCATCCGCAAGTACGTGCACCCGGGGCCCGAGTCGCTGGTGCTGCTGGTGGAGGACGACCCGGCCACGCGCGCCATGATGCGCAACGTGCTGGAAAAGGAGGGGTGCCGCGTCTGCGAAGCCGTCAACGGCCGCGCCGGGCTCAAGTGCATGGAGGCGGAGCGGCCGGCCGTCATCCTGCTGGACCTGATGATGCCGGAGATGGACGGCTTCGAGTTTGCCGACCAGGTGCGCCGCCACCCCGAGTGGCGCAACGTGCCCATCATCGTCGTCACCGCCCACGACCTGAGCGCGCGCGACCGCCGGCGGCTGAGCGGCTACGTGGAGACGGTGCTGCAGAAGACGGGCGACTCGCACGAGTCGCTGCTGGCGCGCGTGGGCGAGCTGCTGGACGACTTCGCCGTTCCTCGCGGCGCGATGCCCACCCCCGATGGAGACCAGGCGGCTGCGCTATGAAGAAGATCCTGCTGGTGGAAGACAACGAGATGAACCGCGACATGCTGTCGCGCCGCCTGGAGCGGAAGGGGTACCAGGTGGTGGTGGCGGTGGACGGCCAGGAAGGCGTCGACAAGGCCGCCACGGTGCTGCCGGACCTGGTGCTGATGGACATGAGCCTCCCCGTGCTGGACGGATGGGAGGCGACGCGGCGGCTGAAGGCGGCGCCGGCCACGGGCCACATCCCGGTCATCGCGCTCACCGCCCACGCCATGGCCGGCGACCGGGCGCACGCCATCGATGCCGGGTGCGACGACTACGACACGAAGCCGATCGACCTGCCGCGCCTGCTCACCAAGATCGAGGCACTCCTGGCCCGGGGCGGGACCGCGCCGCCCGCCGAAGCCGCGCCATGAACGAGACGAACGACGCGGGCGGATCCGCGCTCTCCTCCGCGCAGCTTCACGACCTGCGCACGCCGCTCGGCCAGATCATCGGCTACGCCGAGCTCCTCGCCGAGCGCGCGGAGGAGACGGGCGACGAGCGATTCACGCCGGACCTCCAAAAGATCAGCGCCGCCGGCTACCGGCTGCTGGCGCTCATCGAGGAGATCTTCACCGCCGCCCGCGCCGATGCCCCCGCCCCCTTCACCTGGGACGACGTCGACACCCTCCGCGCCCTGTCCGCCGCCAGCCGCCCCGAGGATGCCGAGCGCCTCGCCTCTATCTCCGCCCGCATCGCCGCCCTGCTCCCTCCGCGGGGGTAGGCGGGGGGGGCACCCCAGCGCTTCCCCCGCGCCCCGTTGCCTCCTACTTTCCGGGTATGACCCCGCCCGTGCGCACCCGAGCCAACGTCCTCGAACGTCTCGCCGCGGCGAAGGACGAGATCCGCGGCCTTCGCGTGGGTCGTCGCGCGCTGTTCGGCTCCTTTGCCCGCTCAGAACAGCGCGCCGAGCGCGACGTGGACCTGCTCCTAGAGTTCGCTCCGGCTCAAAAGAGCTTCGGCACGTTCATGCGCCTGTACGACCTTTTGGAAGACGGAGGCAGAAGATGTCGTTCGTGCTGCGTAACTATCTTCAGCACATGCTCACCGAAGCCGAGTACATGGTCGACACTAGCCAAGGTCTCAGCCCCGAGACGTTCCTCGAGCGCTACCCGCCTATTACCGCTTGGACGTGACGCTGCGCCGACGCTATGAGTGCCGCTGGGGCACGCTCACGCCGTATGTCAGGTGCTCAACACCTACAACGCCGCAACGTGCTTTTCTACTTCTACAACTTCAGCGACACCGATGCAGGAGCTTTGGCATCAGCATTTTTCCAATGTTGCTGACGGTTGGGGGTGGAGGCGACGTTGTAACCTGCCTCGACGCGTACAAGAGACGGACCAGAAGGCGTGCGGCGCGCGGCGGGTGGTCTCCGCTCACAACATGATCAACGGTTTTCTCCAGCAGCCCTGGTACGCATCACCGCGTCTCACGGTCTTCACCACAAGACACTTGCGCCTAGGGTAGGATAGAATAAATTACTATTTATGAGTACTTTTCACGCAGACATCACCTTATCTGGAGAATATATGCTTCTAGAGTTCACCGTCGCCAACTTCCGGTCGTTCAAGGAGCCCATGACTTTCAGTATGGTCGCGGCGCATCTGACGGCGCGAAACAAAGAGTTGGACGTACACAACCTGATCAGCGTCTCGCCCAAACTGGATGCGCTACGAAGCGCCGCCGTGTACGGCGCCAACGCGAGTGGGAAGAGCAATCTCGTGAAGGCCGTAAAGTTCATGCGCGCTTTCGCTCTTGGCTCCTCAAAGGAATCCCAAGCGGATGACCCAATTGCGGTTGAGAATTTCCGTCTAAGCACTGAGACGGAGGGTAACCCGTCTCACTTCGAGGTGACATTCCGTGCGGACGGGGTTCGTTATAGGTACGGCTTTGAGGTGAATAGTACCCGGGTTCAGTCTGAGTGGCTATTCCACACACCGAACGAGCGCGAGAGGATGCTGTTTGTACGTGAAGGCGATTCCTTCTCGCTGTCCAGTGTGTTCAAGGAAGGCAAAGCCCTCGAAGACAGAACACGCCCGAATGCACTTTTCCTCTCTGTGGCGGCGCAGTTCAACGGTGAGATTTCTCAACGCCTGCTGCGGTGGTTTCGGAACTTACGTATCATTTCTGGGCTCAACGATTTTGGGTTCCGAGCCTTTACCCTCACGGGATTTCAGAACGGAACGCTCAAGCCAGCAATTCTGGACCTTGTTACGGCACTCGACCTTGGGATCTCGAGCATTGAGGTTGAGCGGAACACGATGTCCGAGGAACTTCTGCCCAAGGAGTTTCCTACTGAACTCAAGAAGTTCCTCGTCGAACATGGCGCGGATCAGCACTCCGTATCTACGTTTCACACAAAGTTCGGACCCGATGCGTCACCCGTCGGATTTGAGGCGTTTGACATGTCTAGTCACGAATCCGACGGTACCAACAAGATTTTCTCGTTGTCAGGTCCGCTGATCGACGTTCTCTCTCATGGACGGGTCCTTGTCGTGGATGAACTTGATGCCCGTCTCCACCCGCTGATCACCGCCTCTATCATCAACCTGTTCAACAGTCCAAAGACCAATCCGAACAACGCACAGATCATCTTCACCACACACGACACCAATCTGCTGAATAACAGAGTGTTTAGGCGGGATCAGGTTTGGTTTGTGGAAAAGGACCGATTGGCGGCAACAACTTTGTACTCGCTCGCAGAGTATCGGGCCGGAGAGGGAAGAGTTCGAAACGATGCCTCATTCGAGAAGGACTACATAGCAGGACGTTATGGTGCAATTCCGTTCATCGGCGGGATTGAGCAAATTCTCAGGGACCCTCCGCGAGAGCAGGCGAACTCGGCCCAGGAGAATCATGCCGGCGTACAATAGGCGCGGCGACTCGCGGCTCCAGCGATCCGTCAACACGCGTCCACTCCGCCAGCGGTTCCTGATCGTGTGTGAGGGTGAAGAAACGGAACCGAACTACTTCCGCGGGTTTCGGCTTGGAAAAGACGTAATGGTAGCAGGCACTGGTTACAACACAGTGTCCTTGGTAGAACGGGCTCGGGAACTGAGCGAATCAGGAGATTACGATCAAGTTTGGTGTGTGTTTGACCGGGACTCCTTCCCGGTTCATGATTTCAATGAGGCTATACGTCTCGCAAAGAGATACGATTTTCATCTGGCGTACTCGAACGAGGCGTTTGAGCTTTGGTACGTCCTGCACTTCAACTTTCACCAGGCGGCTACCGCACGATCGTTATATCCGGGTATGCTTACTCACCTACTCGGGCATAAATACGAAAAGAACAGCAGGAATATGTACTCGCTTCTGGAGGGGCGACAAGAAACAGCCATCGTTAATGCGAAGCGTCTGATAAACGTTTACACTCCACATAACCCAGCGACCGACAACCCCTGTACGACCGTATTCGAACTCGTCGAGGAGCTAAGGAAGTTCACCGTCTAGCCAGCGATTGCGTGATGCGCCGGAGGGAGCGGATCCCAGAGCGTACGAAACGCGGCGGTTGAGAAACTCCGCCGTGTTTGCTGTTCCGCCGGTGCGATCCGATCCAGACGCCGCCGAGCTCTCTGACCCACGCGCCTCAACGGCGGTCGTACTCAGGGGTACCATGATCGCGTTCCGGGAGGCGGAGGCCGCGGCGCGCCGAGGGGACATGGCGACGTTGCCGCGTGCGTAGGCGTCTGTGGTGGTGAAGGTGACGAGGGCGTGCTGGAGCCACGTGCGACCGCATCGTGCGATGGCGGTGCGGCAGGGTCGTGGCATCCCTGGCGTTCATTACAGCGAGCCGAGCGTACACGGTATCGGCGGCGTCAGGCATTGCGTTTCAGAGATGAGGAGCACGGAGTGTGTGGGGAGAAAACTGCAGAGCGGATGCGCTCCCCGGCTGCCCCAACGCACTCATGCACTCACGCACTCATGCACTCACGCACTCACGCACCCCTTCACCCCGTCGCCCGCTTCAGCTCCGGCAGCACGCGCTCGCCGAAGACGTCGATGAAGTGCTCCTGGTTCTCGCGCGGGATGGAGTGGAGGTTGATCTCCTCGAAGCCCATCTCGACGTCGCTGAGGAGCCAGTCCAGGTGCTGCTCGACGCTGGAGGAGCAGCGGATCTTGCGGGCGATGTCGTCGGGGCGCACGAACTCGGCGGCGGCTTCGAACTCGGAGGGGAGGCGGAGCTGCGCGAGGACGGAGCTGGGGAACTGGAGGTGCTTCCACTGCGCGTGCGCGGCGCGCACCGCCTCCGCGTCCGAGCGGTGGAAGGAGAGCTGCGCCTGCAGGTAGATCGGCTTCCCCTCCCCGCCGCCGCGGCGGAAAGCCTCAATCGTCTTCCGCATCTCGCCGCGCTCGCCGACGGTGGTGATCAGCCCGTCCGCCCACGACCCCATCCACTCCGCCGTCTCGGGAGTGAGCGCCGCACCGACGATTTTGGGCGGCGTCTCGGGGCGCGTGTACAGCTTCGCCTCTTCGACGGTGATGAGGCCGTGGTGCGTCACCGTCTCGCCGGCCCACAGGGCGCGGATGATGTCGCACCCTTCGCGGAGGCGCGCGTTGCGCTCGGCCTTGTGGGGCCACCGCTCGCCCGTGATGTGCTCGTTGAGGAGCTCGCCGCTCCCGGGCGCGATCCAGAAGCGCCCCGGGTACATCTCCGCCAGCGTGGCCGCCGCCTGCGCAATGATGGCCGGATGGTAGCGCCACCCGCCCGGCACGGTCACCACGCCGAAGGGGAGCGAGGTGGCCTGCATCGCCGCGCCCAGCCAGCTCCATGCGAACCCGCTCTCCCCCTGCGCATCCGCCCAGGGGAAGAAGTGGTCGGAGCACATCGCAGACTGGAACCCCGCCCTCTCCGCCCGCTGCACGAGCTGCAGGAGGCGGCTGGGGGCGTACTGCTCGTGGGAACAATGGTAGCCGATGCGGGCCAAGACCGGGCTCCGGTGTGTGGGTTGGGTTGTGGTTGAAAGTGCCCAGTGCCTAGTGCTCAGTGCCTAGTGAACGGCGGCAGTTACTAGGCACTGGGCACCAGGCACTCGGCACTGCTTTTCACCTACTCGGCGTCTTCCCCGTCGGCGCCAGCACCTCGGCCGAGTAGTACCGCGCGTCGGCGGAGGCTAGAAAGACGTACGAAGTGGCGATCTCGATGGGCTGCGCGGGGCGGCCCCAGTACGTGTCCCTGCCGAACTGCTTCACCTGGTCCATCGGCATGGTCGACGGGATCAGGGGGGTCCAGACGGGGCCGGGGGCGACGCAGTTGACGCGGATGCCGCGGTCCTTGACGTTCTCGGCCAGGGCGCGGGTGAAGGTGTGGATGGCGCCCTTGGTGGCCGAATAGTCGACGAGGATCGGATTGCCCTCGAACGCCGTGACGGAGCCGGTGTTGAGGATGACGCCGCCCTCCTTCATGTGGCGCAGCGACGAGCGCGCCATGTAGATGTAGCCGTAGATGTTGGTGCGGAACGTCCGGTCGAGCTGCTCGTCCGTGATGTCCTCGATGCCGTCCTGCGACATCTGGTAGGCGGCGTTGTTCACCAGGATGTCCAGCCGCCCGAACTCCGTCACCGCGCGCGCCACGAAGGCGTCGCACTCCCTGGACTCGCGCACGTCGAACTGGTAGGTGATGCAGCGCCGCCCCGCCTTCTCCACCCAACGCCGCGTCTCCTGCGCATCCTTTTCTTCCTCGTCGCCCAGGTAGCCGATCGCCACGTCCGCGCCCTCGCGCGCGAAGGCGATGGCGACCGCGCGCCCGATCCCGCTGTCGCCGCCGGTGATGATGGCCGCGAGCCCCTCCAGCTTGCCGCACCCCTCGTAGCTTTCCTCGCCGTGATCCGGCGGCGGGTCCATCGCGGCCTCGGTGCCGGGCGGGTCCTGCTCGGGGGTGCCCTTGCCGGGGCCGGGGCCGTTCATAGGGTTGCGGTCCAGCATCGCAAGTCTCTCCGCGTACGCGAGTTAGGATGGCGATCGGGAGGCGGCGCGGTATGCATGACGCGTACCTTGCACCGGAACAGCGGTTTCACACAGAGACGCAGAGGGGTGGGGAAAGAACCGCGTACGGGTTTCCCTGTGTTTTGAGGTGAGGCGCGGGGTTTGCCGCTGAAGGCCGCCTCACCTCAACCCGGTCCCGCATGCCTGGAACGACGCTGTACGACGTGACGCGCCTCGTCCGTTCCGGGATGCCGGTGTGGCCGGGCGATGCGCCGTGCTGCGTTGGGTGGACTTCGCGGATGGTGGATGGGGATGCCGCGAACGTGGCGGAGCTCAGGATGAGCGCGCACACCGGCACGCACGCGGACGGCGCATTCCACGTCTGCGCCGACGGGGTGCGGATCGGCGCGGCGCCGCTGGATGCGTTCCTTGGGCCGGCGCTGCTGGTGGATGCGCGTGGAAGGGCGCTGGATGCGGATTGGGCACGCGAGGCCGTCGCCGGCGCGCCCGAACGCCTCCTCGTGCGCACGGGCGCCTGGGCAGATGCCGACGCGTTCCCCACCCGCTTCGCCGCGCCTACGGTGGAGGCCGCGCGCATCCTGGTGGAGGCGGGCGTGCGGCTGCTGGGGACCGATGCGCCCTCGGTCGATCCTTTTGATTCCGCCGATCTGCCCGCGCACCGCATTCTCTGCGCGGCGGGGGTGGCGATCGTCGAGAACCTGCTGCTGGACGACGTGCCGCCCGGCGCGTGGGAGCTGATCGCGCTTCCGCTCCGGCTGGAAGAGGCGGATGCGTCGCCGGTGCGCGCGGTGTTGAGGAGCCTGTGATCCGGACGCTGCTCGCCCCCAACCCGTCGCCCATGACGCTGGACGGAACGCGCACGTTCATTGTCGGGCGCGTGGTGATCGATCCCGGTCCGGATCATCCCGCGCACCTGAACGCCATCGAACGCGCGCTGGATGGCGCCACGCCGGCCGCCATCCTCCTCACCCACGCGCACGGCGACCACTCCGCCGCCGCCCTCCCGCTCGCGCGGCGCACCGGCGCCCCCGTGATGATGTCGCGCGGCGCGCTCCACTCGCCGCCCCGCGACGACGAGGTTGCGCGGTGGCTGGCGGATGGCGACGAGGTGGAGACGGAGGACGGAACGCTGCGCGCCGTCGCCACGCCGGGGCACGCGCCGGAACACCTGGCCTTCCTGTGGAACGGCGATACGCTCTTCGCGGGCGACGCCTTCATGGGCGGGAGCGACACCACGCTCGTCGCGCCGCCGGAGGGCGACCTGGCGGCGTACATGAGGACGCTGGACCGCGTGGGGGAGCTCGCGCCGGCCGTCATCCTCCCCGCGCACGGCCCGCCGATCGAGGACGCGGCCGCGGCGGTGGAGCGCTACCGGGCGCATCGGCTGCAGCGCATCGAGCAGGTGGTGCGTGCGTTGCGTGCCTCCGGCCCCGCGCGACCCGCGGAGATCCTGGACGCGGTGTACGGCGCCGCGCTCCACCCCGCCCTGCGCATCGCCGCCGAGGGATCGCTGCACGCCATCCTCGCCTACCTGCGCGCCGCCGACCGTGTCCGCGCGCTGCCGGGCGACACCTACACACTGACGGAGCGATGAACGACACCGCCCTCGCCGCCGCGCTGGACCGCATCCGCCCGGAGACGATCGACGCGCACCTGCGCTTCCTGTCGCACCGGCTGCTGGAGGGGCGTGCCCCCGGCACCCGCGGCGGCACCCTGGCGATGGAGTACATCCGCGCCCAGTTCCAGCGCATCGGCCTGCAACCCGCCGGCGGCTCGCACCTGCAGACGGTGCCGATGATCGGGATGAACCCGCACCCCACGCTCGCCTTCCATCACGCGGACGGCGGCACGGACACGCCCGCATACAAGGACGAGTTCGTGCTGGAGGCGGGGGTTCCGCGGGAGGACGTTAGCGTCGATGCGGAGGTGGTGTACGTGGGCTACGGCATCCACGCCCCCGAGCACGAGTGGGACGACTACAAGGACGTTGACGTGCGCGGCAAGGTGCTGCTGATGCGCGTCAACGATCCGGGAACCGAGGAGACGCCGGGGTTCTTTGGCGGAAAGGCGCTCACCTACTACGGCCGTTGGACGTACAAGTACGAGGAAGCCGCCCGGCGCGGGGCCGCGGGCGCGCTCCTGATCCACACGGACGAGTCCGCCGGCTACGGCTGGAACGTGGTGCGCACCTCCAACACGGGCGAGCAGTTCGACATCGCGGGCGATCCCGATTTCCCTCTCCCCGTGCGCGGCTGGCTCTCGTGGCAGACGGCGGAGCGCGTGATGGCTGCCGCCGGGCACGCGCTGCCGGGGCTGATCGACGCCTCCGAATCGCGCGACTTCCGCCCGGTGCCCACCGGCATCCGCGCCCGTGCCCACGTGCGGAGCGACGTCCACGAGGTGCACACCGCCAACGTCGTCGGCCTGCTGCCGGGCGGCGACCCGGCGCGCGCGAACGAGCCCGTCCTCCTCACGTCTCACTACGACCACCTGGGGACGCGCCTCGGCGAGCACGGCGCGACGCTTGTGTACCACGGCGCGTACGACAACGCGAGCGGTGTGGCGCTCCTGTTGGCCATCGCCGAGGCGGCCGCGGCGATGACGGAGAAGTTTCCGCGCCCGCTCCTCTTCGTCGCCACGACGGCGGAGGAGTCGGGGCTGCTGGGCGCGGAGTGGTACGCGCGCCACCCGCTCTTCCCACTCTCCACCACGGCGGCGGCGCTGAACATGGACGGCGCCAACCTGCACGGCCGCACGGAGGACATCGCCCCCCTGGGCGCCGACCGCTCCTCCCTGGGCGACATCGCGCAACGCGCCGCGGAGGCCGAGGGGATGCGCCTCGCCGCGGAAGCGCACCCGGAGCAGGGGATGTTCTTTCGCCAGGACCACTTCCCCCTGGCCCGCGCCGGCGTCCCCGCCCTGGCGATGGACCACGGCCTCGTCTTCGAAGGGCGTCCCGACGGCTGGGGCGAGCGCGTCTACGAGGAGTTCGTCCGCGAGCACTACCACCAGCCCACCGACGCCTACCGCGACGACTTCGACTACGGCGGCGCCGTGCAGCAGGCCCGCGTCATCCTCCGCACCGCCGCCGAGTGCGCCTCGATGCCGGAGCTGCCGCAGTGGAATGAGGGGGTGGAGTTCAGGCGGTGAGGGCCCTCACCCCCCCGACCCCCCTCTCCCGATAACAGGAGAGGCTGTGGGGTGCCCCCCCGGAATGGGGCCAGTTAGAATGGGAGTCCACGAGGCCGGGAGGCCGAGGAGGACTTCACGATGCGGCAGAAGCACTTTACGGTGGAGCAGATCCTGGGGATGCTGCGGGAGGCGGAGGCGCTCCTCT
>DASWNZ010000248.1:0-15648 GCA_036398975.1 Longimicrobium sp. | reverse complement strand
GCATGCGGGATGGTGGCCCGTCCGCCGCGCGCACCGTAGATTAGCGCGCATGGTCTCTCTCTTCGACATCCTGGGGCCCACCATGGTCGGCCCATCCTCATCGCACACCGCGGGCGCGTGCCGGCTGGGGCTGCTGGCGCGCGCCATCCTGGGCGGCACCCCGCAGCGGGCGGAGATCCAGCTCCACGGCTCATTCGCCGCCACCGGCGAGGGGCACGGGACGCAGCGCGCCATCGTCGGCGGGCTGGCGGGGCTCGCGCCGGACGACCTGCGCCTGCGCCAGGCGTACGACGAGGGCGCGGCGGCGGGGATGGAGTGGAGCTTCGACACCATCGACCTGGGCGAGGACGCGCACCCCAACACCGCCGTCTTCCGCGTGGAGCGCGACGGCGAGACGGTTCAGCTGCGCGGCGCATCGCTCGGGGGCGGGCGCGTGGAGGTCACCGAGATCGACGGGTTTCCGGTCGCGCTCGGCGGCGACTACCACACGCTGGTGCTGCTGGCCCACGATGAGCCGGGCACCATCGCCGCGGTGGCCACGGTGCTGGCGGGGCACCACATCAACCTGGCCACCATGCGCGTGGACCGCACCGGCCGCCACAAGGACGCGCTGATGACCATCGAAGCGGACGAGCCGGTGGGCGAGGCCACGCTCGGCGCCATCCGCTCGTTCCCGTGGCTGCGCTGGGCGCGGGCGATACCGAAAATCTCTTAGGGACTAGGGAATAGGGATTAGGGATCAGGGGAATCGGAGACGGACGGGAGCTCTGCCGCTTCGCGAGGTCCCGTAGTTGCAAGCGGTTACCTGGTCCCTAATCCCTGGTCCCTGATCCCTGCAGTCCCATGCACAAGTCCATCGAATCCCTGATCCGCGAGGCCGACGAGACCGGCCGCACCCTGGCCCAGGTGGTGCTCGACACCGAGTCGGCCGAGAGCGGCAGGGCGCCCGAGGAGATCCGCGGACGGATCGCGAAGACGCTGCGGATCATGCGCGGCGCCATCGACGAGGGGCTCAAGGGCGAGGTGCGCTCCGCCAGCGGCCTCACCGGAGGGCGCGCGCGGCGGCTGATGGAGAACGGGCCTCGTCTGCTGGGAGCCCGCCTCACCGAGACGCTCGCCCGCGCCATCTCGACCCTGGAGGTCAACGCGGCGATGGGGCTGATCGTGGCGGCGCCGACCGCCGGTGCCGCGGGGGTGCTCCCGGCCGTGCTCATCAGCATGGACGAGTTCCAGGAGCTGGGCGAGGAGCGGCTGATCGACGCCATGCTGGTGGCGGGCGGCGTGGGCGGGGTGATCGCCCACCGCGCGTCGCTCGCCGGCGCGGAGGGCGGGTGCCAGGCGGAGACGGGGACGGCGGCGGCCATGAGCAGCGCGGCCGTGTCGTACCTGCACGGCGGCACGCACGAGCAGATCTCCACCGCCGTCGCGCTCACGCTGCAGGGGATGCTGGGGCTGATCTGCGATCCCATCGGCGGGCTGGTGGAGATCCCCTGCATCTACCGAAACGCGTCCGCCGCCATGCAGGCCATCGCCGGCGCGGAGATGGCGCTGGCCGGGCTCGACTTCCCCGTGTCGGCCGACGAGGTGATCGACGTGATGGGCGACGTGGGGCGCCGCATGCCCCGCGCCTTCCGCGAGACCGCGGAAGGAGGGCTCGCCACCACCCCCTCCGCGCTGAGGCTGGTGCAGCTGCGGCCCCGGGCGGGCGCCGTGGGGTCGGGGAACTGAAACTCCTTCCCACGGCACGGCGTAGGCGCATACCATGTTCAGCGTACTCATCTTCATCGTAGTGCTCTCCATCGTGGGACGCTGGGTACACGGCTGGTCCACCGCCGGCCCCGCGCTCGCGCCGCACTACGAGGCCGAGATCGCGCGGCTTCGCGGCGAGGTGGACGAGCTGAGCGCACAGGTGGTGCGCCTGACCGACGAACAGCAGTTCATAATGCGGCTCCTGACGAGCGGCGAGAACCGCGCGGACCCGGAGCTTCCCCCCGCCAACGAGGAGACGGCCTGATGGTGACGCGAGAGGATGTGGAGCGGTACCTGCTCAACTCGGAGCTGACCCACGAGGAGGTGCAGGAGGGGATGTGGGTGGCCCACGCAGAAGGCGGGCCTTCGCTGGTGATCCACCACTCGCCCCCGGTGCTCGTCTTTCGCCTCAAGGTGATGGACGTGCCCAGCGACCAGAGCCGCTGCGCCGACCTGTACAAGAGGCTCCTCCGCTTCAACGCGACGGACCTGGTGCACGCCGCGTACGGGCTGGAGGAGGAGGACGTGGTCCTCACCGAGACGCTGGAGCTGGAGAACCTCGACCAGAACGAATTCCAGGCGGTGATCGACTCGTTCCAGATGGCGATGGCGTCGCACCTGGAGCAGCTCGCGCCCTTCCGCGACTGCTGACCGCCCCGAACCGACTGATGCCCAATGGGACTCTTCGATAAGCTGTCACTGCTGATCCGGTCGAACATGAACGACCTGATCGCCCGGGCCGAAAACCCGGAAAAGATGCTGAACCAGGTCATCGACGACATGCGCAACCAGCTCGCGCGAGCGAGGCAGGAGGTTGCCCATGCGATGGCCGACGCGGCGAAGCTCAAGAAGCAGGTGGAGGACGAGCAGAAGCAGGCGCAGGAGTGGGAGCAGCGCGCCATGCTCGCCGTGCGCCAGGACCGCGACGACCTGGCTCGCCAGGCCCTGATGCGCCAGCAGGAGCACGCCTCCCGCGCGCAGCAGTACTACGACACCTGGGAGAAGCACGAGGCGGACACGCAGCGCCTGCGCGACGCCCTGCGGCAGCTGAGCGACAAGATCCAGGAGGCGACGCGCAAGAAGAACCTCCTGATCGCGCAGCAGAAGCGCGCCGAGGCGCAGAAGCGCATCCACGA
Source organism: Longimicrobium sp. (assembly GCA_036398975.1). GTDB lineage: Bacteria > Gemmatimonadota > Gemmatimonadetes > Longimicrobiales > Longimicrobiaceae > Longimicrobium. The sequence continues at coordinate 12,763 of DASWNZ010000248.1, read as the reverse complement.
GACGATGTCCGGCCTTTCGGACGCGTCTGCGTTCGACGCCTTCGACCGGATGGCGGCGAAGATCGAGGACAACGAGCGCCAGGCCCTGGCCGCCGCCGCCGTGAGCGACGAGCTGAGCGGCGACTCGCTGGAGCGCGAGTTCAAGGCCCTCCAGGCCGCGGGCGGCGACAGCGTGGACTTCAAGCTGCTGGAGATGAAGCAGCAGATGGGCCTGCTCCCCTCTGCCCCGGCGGCATCCTCGACGCCGGCGCCCGCGCTTTCCAACGGGCAGGCCTCGCTCCAGCTCGGCACCGGCGACCCTGCCGCCGCCGCCGCCGCCGCGCCCGCCTCCCCCGCCGCCGCCGCGCAGGACAACGTCAGCGACGCCGAGCTCGTGGACGAGTTCGACGCGCTCGAAGCGAAGGAGCGGGGCACCGTCTAGCCAAACCAACAGCGGGTCTCACGCGGAGACGCGGAGACGCAGAGAGAGAAACGACAGCAGAAGCCTCGCACAGAGAACACAGAAGGAACAGAAAGCCACAGAGAAAACCTCTTGCGGTTCTCTCTGTGGCTCTGTGTCTCTGTGTGAGCCATGCAGTTGCGGTTCTCTCTGCGCCTCCGCGTCTCCGCGTGAGGCCAAAAAAAGGGGCACCCGGCGCGATGCCGGGTGCCCCGTTCTGCCGCCAATAGCGAGCGCTACACCGCGTCCGAGAGCGACGTGAAGGTGAAGTCGCGGGCCTTGATGGCGGGGACGGTCACCGCCGAGCCCGCCTCGCCCGACTCGGAGGCGCTCACGCGCACCGGGGCGGACATCGCCTCGATGTTGTTGAGCATGAAGATCGGCGACTCGTTCCAGCGCAGGTTCTTGACCGCGCTGGTGATGCGGCCGTTCTCCACCAGGAAGGTGCCGTCGCGGGTGAGGCCCGTGTACAGGATCGTGCGCGGGTCCACCGGGCGGATGTACCACAGGCGCGTCACCAGCAGCCCGCGCTCCGTGGAGGCGATCATCTGGTCGATGGTCGCGTTGCCGCCCGACATGTAGAAGCCGTCCGCGAAGCCCGTCGGCTCGCGCCCCTGCTTCTGCGCCCAGAAGCGGCTGTACTGCAGGTTCCGCAGGACGCCGCTCTCCACCCACTGCATGCGGCGGTTGGGGAGCCCCTGGCCGTTGAACGCCGAGCTGAAGATCTGCGGGTCCGCCGGGTCCGAGTAGATGGAGACGCGCGCGTCCAGGAACTTCTCGCCGATCTTGTTGCCGCCGCCCTGTTTCGAGAAGAAGGAGCGCCCCTCGTCCGCCGAGCGTGCGTCCATGGCGAAGGTCATGAGCTGCACCAGGTTGGCCACGGCGGTCGGCTCCAGGATCACCGTCCACTTGCCGGGCTCCACCGCCTTGGCGTTCCGGGACAGCTCGGCCTTGCGGATGGCGCGGTCGGCGAGCTGCGCCGGGTCCACCTTGCTCCAGTCGTTCTGCCCCACCCCCGCCCACCCCGATCCCGTGCCGTCCGGAGTGCGCACGGTGGTGGTGAGGTTCGTCTCGGTGCCGGCCTGGTAGGCGAAGAGCCCCTTCTTGGTGGCCACCGCCTGCGACCCCACCACCATGTCCAGGAAGCCGGTCGCCACCAGGTTCTTCGCCGCCGCCGGGCGCGTGATGGCGTTGACCGCGGCGGCGCGCGCCTCCGGGGTCAGGTTCGCGGTCGACTGGAAGAACGGAGAGGCGGTGGGGTACTGCTGCGGCCCCAGCTCGCCCAGGTACTCCGGATCCTCGGGCACCAGCCGCGCCAGCCGCTCGCTGGTCTGCACCACCGTGCGCAGCGCCTCGTCGTCGAAGCGGTTGGTGGTGGCGCTGGCCACCTTCTTTCCGAACGCGCTGGTGAAGGTCAGCGTCGCGTCGTAGACGTCGCCGCCGGTGGAGATCTGGTTCACGGCGAAGCGGGTGTTGCCGCGCACCCCGCTCTGGATGTTGACGCGCGCCTCGTCGGCCGTGGAGAAGCCCAGCGCCCGCTGCGCCAGGCGCTGCATCTCTTCGCGCGAGAAGTACTTGCTCTGCTGCGCCATGGCTTAGGCCTTCCGTCCGGTGTTGATCACGTTGACCTTGCGGAACCGAGCCGCGGGGGAGCCGTGCGACACGGCGTTGGACTGCGAGGGCTGCCCCTTGCCGTCGTTGAAGGCGCCGCCCAGGAAGTAGGTGCTGCGCCCGCCGATGGCGTCCATCCCGTTCCAGAACTCGGGGGTCCTCATCTGGTACGCCACGTCCTTGAGCGGGCCAGTGATCCTCCCGTTCTTGATCTCCTGGAAGGTCTGCCCGCCGAACTGCGCGTTGTAGCGCTGCTGGTCGATGGAGAACGAGCCGTCGCCGTCGATCAGGATGCCGTCCTGGATCCCCGACACCAGCTCCTCAACCGAGGTGTCCTTGGCGGTGTCCGGCAGGAGGTTGACGTTGGGCATGCGCTGGAACTGCACGTCCGCCCAGCTCTGCGAGTACGAGTTGCCGTGGCTGCGCACCGGCTTCCCCTGCTGGCGGTACCAGTCGGCCAGCATCGGCGCCTGCTCGCGCGTCGTCTGCAGGTCGTTGATCACCCCGTTCTTGATGATCAGGTACTCGTCAGGCCTGATCCCCTCGTCGTCGTACGCCACCGTCGACAGCCCGCCCGGCGTGGAGCGCTCGCCCTGCACGTTCATGAACTCCGGCCCGTAGCGGAACTTGCCCAGGAAGTCGCGAATCGGGTAGATGAACGAGGTGCCGGCGTAGTTGGCCTCGTACCCCATGATGCGGTCCAGCTCGGTGGGGTGCGCGATCGACTCGTGGATCGTCAGCCAGAGGTGCGTGGGGAGGAGAACCAGGTCGTAGCGCCCCGGCTGCACCGCCTTGGCCGTGAGCTTCTTGACCGCGTCCTCGGCCCAGCGCGGCGCGTTCTCCACCAGGCGCGAGTTGCGCACGTGCTCGTAGCCCAGCCCCATCGGGGCGATGTCGCTGGAGCGCCGGCTCTGGAAGTCGCTCATGTCGCTCGACACCGCCGTCACGTTCAGCTGCGGAAACGAGCGGTAGATCGTCTGTGCGATGTACGAGCCGTCCGTGTTGGCGAACGTCTTCTCTTCCTTGAGGAAGAACATCGACGAGTTCACGAAGCGGGCGCCCTGCACCTTGAGCGCGGCCTCGTTTGCGGCCAGCAGCAGCGCCACCTTCTCCTCGATCGGGACGGTGAACGGGTCCGTCTGCACCGGCGAGGTCCAGGTAGCGTCCGGGTACCGCTCCCCCGGGGCCAGATCCACCGGCCGGCGCTGGGCCGCGGCGCTCGCGCGCGCCTGCGACACGGCCTGCCGGGCGACGCGGTCCACCTCGTCCGCCGTCAGGTCGCGCGAGGCGGCGAAGCCCCACGACCCGTTGGCCAGCACGCGCACGCCGAACCCGAAGGTCTCGCCGTCGTTGAAGAAGGTGATCTGCCGCTCGCGGGTGCCCACGGCCTGCGTGCGGTTGCGGGAGATGCGCACGTCCGCGTAGCTGGCGCCGGCGCGGCGGGCGGCGTCCACCGCGCGCATCGCCAGCTCCTTGACCTGCGGATCGTCCATCTCCAGCACCGGCGCGTGCGCGCTGGCCAGCCCCGGCAGCAGGACCGTGCCCGCGGCCAGCGCGGTGCCCTGCACGAGGAAGTCTCTGCGTTTCATCAGAGTTCGCTTTGGGAGGTGTGTGGTAAGATCTTAGCAATATGGATCGGGCGTTCGAACCGAGCAAGTGTGCATGGGAAGTGCGTTGGTGCGTGAGTGCGTGAGTGCGTTTTTGGATGCGGCATTCCAACTTTCCGGGCGATGAAGATTGCGGTGATCGGTGGCGGCCCCGCCGGGATGTGCGCGGCGTGGCGGCTGATGCGCGGCGGGGCGTCGGTGGAGCTCTTCGAGGCGGAGGGGCGCATCGGCGGGCGCACGCGCACGGAAGTGGTCGACGGGTACCGGATCGACACGGGGGCGCAGCTCTTCGGCACCCTGTACCGCCGCGTCCTCGCGGTGCTGGAGGAGGTAGGGGCGGGGGAGCGGATGGTGCGCGCGCCGGGGCGGGACGCGCTCTGGCGTAAGGGGCGCGCGCACGAGGTGGTGTACGGCTCGCCCACCAGCATGCTGGCATCCGGGGCGTTGCCGGTCGCGTTGAAGCTGCGGCTGGGCGCGCAGTACCTCCCTTTCCTGCAGCGCCACGGCCCCTCGCTCGACCTCGAAGCCCTGGAGCGCGCCGCCGACATCGGGCTTGACGGCGAATCCGCAGCGGCGTGGGGCGCGCGCGAGCTGGGGCGCGACTTCGTGGACCTCCTCGTCCACCCCCTCCTCGCCACCCTCTACGGCACCGGATCGGACGAGGCGAGCGCGGGCTTCTACCACGCGCTGTCCAAGCAGGGGCTCACCCTCCAGGTGCTCGCCATGCGGGGCGGCGCCGGTGGCTTCTGCGATGCGGTCGCAGCGGCGGTGGAGCGGGGCGGGGGAGTGCTCCACACCGGCCGCCCCGTCCACTCCGTCGCACGCGCTGGTGCGGGCGTGGAGCTGAGCGGCGATGGGTGGAGCGATCGCTTCGATGCGGCCGTCGTAGCCGTCCCCGCGCCCGCCGCGCTGCGCATCCTCGGACAGACGCTTCCGCGCGCCTCGGAGTGGCTGGGTCGCGTGCGCGTGCGCCCCACAGCGACGGTCGCGCTCCTCCTGGACCGCCCGGTGCCGGGACGCTTCTTCGGCCTCTCCTTTCCGCGCGGCGAGACGCGCGTGGTCGCCGCCGCCTGCGCCGAGGAGAACAAGGGCGCGGACATGGTGCCGGCCGGGCGCGGGCTCCTCGTCGTAATCCCCACCCCCGCCGCCGGCGAGGCGCTGCGCGGCGCAACCGCCGAAGATGCCCTCCGCGCCGTCCTCCCCGAGCTGGAGGGGGCACTGCCCGGCCTGGCCCGCACCGTCCGCGACGCCCGCGTCTACCCCTGGGAGCACGGCTGGACGCTCTTCTACCCCGGCTACCTCGCCCACCTCCGCACCGCCCGCCGCGGCGCCCTCGAGGAAAACGCCCCCATTGCCCTCGCTGGCGACTACCTCTACGCCCCCAACATCGAAGCCGCCGTCACCTCCGGCCTCGAAGCCGCCGAGCGCATCCTGCGCCGGGTGCCGCCCTCGTAGGGGCTGCGATCCATCGCGCCCACCCCCCGCCCCGCGCACCGATACCCGGTAGGGGCAGACCTGCGTGTCTGCCCACCCTCGCCCCCACTCCAACCCCCGCCGCACGCACCGCCAACCCTGTAGGGGCAGCCCCACGTGGCTGCCCGTGCCCCGCCACGCGCCGCCCCTCCCGATTGGCACGAAATCCCGACGCAGGATACATTTGCGCGCTTCGATCCACCCACGCGCAACCGCCCGACTGACGATGTCGCATCCCGAGCTCCTCGACCCCGACCTCTGGTGCCCGCTCACCCCGGCGGAGCGCCGCGAGCTCCTGGCCGGCGCCCTCTTCGACGCGCTCCACGACGCGCCGGGAGTTCAGGGCACCCGCATCGAGATCGGCCCCGTGGACCGCCCCTTCGACTACACCGCCGTCGTCGAGACCGACGTCGGCGACCTGAAGACACACCTCTGGTCGCACGCCCGCTCCACGATCTTTTGCGACCCCTCGATCCACCCCGCCAACCGCCGCCAGCTCGCCCCCGGCCCCGAAGTGGAGCGCGCCGCCGAGCGCCTCCGCCGCCGCCTGTCGGTGACGTACACGCTCGAATCGCGCGGCCTCACGATGAAGATGGAGCCCGAGCCGCAGGTAGAGCGCACCTGGACGGCGGAGCGCGCCCGCTTCCGCAACCGCACCGCCGTCACGCGCGAAGACGTTATCACCAACGCCGCCGAAGTGGACGTGCGCGACCTCCTGGCGCACTTCTACACCGGCCCCTCTCTGCGCGCCGTGGGCGAGGACGGCACCGCCTTCCTCCTCCCCGCCGCCACCGAAGAAGAGGGTCGCCTGATCACCCTCTGCGCCGCCTGTGGGCGCTGGGAAGAGGGCTCCCACGACCGGTGCACTGCCTGCGGCGGCCCGGCGGAATCGGCCCTGGCATCACGGCCCGCGCGGCGTTGAGGCGCCTGAAAGCGAACGCGTGGGAGCGGAGGTGGCGGTGTTGTGGCGGTCGGGAGATGTGCGGTGGGAGGCGGGGTATTTGGGAGTGAGGCGGAGTTGCCCGGGCGAGTGAACTCGCGGCAACAACAGCACAAAGTCCGCCTTCGCGGACTCGCGGGAGAGATCCTCGCGAGGCGCGAAACCCCGAGCCGGGAGGGGATCGTGAGGGCGCCGTATACGCAGCTTTATCTGCATCTGGTGTGGGCCACGTGGGACCGCCTTCCATTGCTGACACCCGCGGTGATGCCGCAGGTCTACGATTGCCTCCAGGCGGAGTGCACCCGTCTCCGGGTGGACCTGATCGCCATCGGTGGCATCGAGGACCACGTGCATCTGCTGGTGCGGACACCGCCGAGTATTTCAGTCTCATACCTCGTCCAGCAGCTCAAGGGTGTATCGTCCCACATGGCAAACCATGCGATTCCAAAAGACTTCATGTTCAAGTGGCAGGGAGCGTACGGCGCCTTCGCGGTATCCAAGCGCCTCGTCCCGCAAGCGCGCGACTACATCTTGAACCAGGAACAGCGGCACCGCGCCGGCCAGGTGCACCAGACCCTGGAACTGGGCGCCGAGAACGGCCCCGCCTAGACTCCGGCGTCCTCCCACCAATGCCGAAGCGGAGTCCGCGCAGGCGGACTTTGTGCTGTTGTTGCCGCGAGTTCACTCGCCCGGGCAACAGGTGCCCAAGCTGCCTAACCAGCGTTCACCCAGAACCACACGCATGACCACCAACACCATCCCCGCCGGCGGCGCCACGCACCTGGAATGCACCCGCTGCGGCGCCGAGCACGCGAGCGAGGCGCACCACCGGCTGTCGCCGTGCTGCGAGAAGCCGCTGTACCCGCGCTACGACCTGGAGGCGATCGGGGCGCGGCTGAAGCGCGAGGACCTGCGCGGCCGCCCCGCCGACCTGTGGCGCTACGCCGAGCTCCTCCCCGTGCGCGACCCCGCCAACGCCGTGCGCCTCGGCGAGGGGTGGACGCCGCTGATCGAGACGCCGCGGCTGGCGGAGCGGCTCGGCGTGGGGCGCGTGTGGGTCAAGGACGAGGGCCAGAACCCCACCGCGTCGTTCAAGGCGCGCGGGCTGTGCATGGCCATCTCCCGCGCTAAGGAGCTCGGGATTCGCGAAGTGGCGCTTCCGTCGGCGGGCAACGCGGGGAGCGCCACCGCCGCCTACGCCGCCGCCGCGGGGATGCGCGCGCACATCGTGGTGCCGCGCGACACGCCGGTCCCCATCATCCAGGAGATCCGCGCCCTGGGCGCCGACCTGGAGCTGCTGGACGGCCTCATCACCGACTGCGGCGCGCGCGTGGCGGAGGGGGCGCGGCAGCACGGCTGGTTCGACCTCTCGACCCTAAAGGAACCGTACCGGGTGGAGGGGAAGAAGACGATGGGCTACGAGATCGCCGAGCAGTTCGGGTGGACGCTGCCGGACGTGATCGTCTACCCCACCGGCGGCGGCACCGGGCTGGTGGGGATGTGGAAGGCGTTCGAAGAGATGGAGCGGCTCGGCTGGATCGGCTCGCACCGCCCGCGAATGATCACGGTGCAGGCCAGCGGCTGTGCCCCCATCATCCGCGCGTGGGAGGAGGGCGCCGACCACGCCGAGCCCTGGCAGGGCGCGCACACCTACGCCTCGGGCCTGCGGGTGCCGCGCGCGGTGGGCGACTTCCTGATCCTGGACGCGGTGCGTGCCTCCGGCGGCGCGGGCGTCGCTGTCCCGGACGAGGAGATGCGCGAGTGGACGCCGATCATGGGCGCCCTTACCGGCATCTTTGCCGCTCCCGAAGGCGCTGCCACCGCCGCCGCCGTCGCCCGCCTGCGCCAGGACGGCACTCTCAACGGCGACGAGAGCGTGGTCCTGTTCAACACCGGCAGCGGCCTCAAGTACGTCGACCTCAACTAACCATCTGATCTCACGCGGAGACGCGGAGAAAACAACAGCAAAAGCCTCACACAGAGGACACAGAAAGAACAGAAAGCCACAGAGAAACCTTTTGCTGTTCTCTCTGTGGCTCTGTGTCTCTGTGTGAGCCAAGCAGTTGCAGTTCTCTCCGCGTCTCTGCGCCTCTGCGTGAGACCTATTGGGCCTCAGCTCCGGATCACTCCGTACGTCTGCACCGTGACGGAGCCGGGGCCCTGCACCCAGACCTTCATGCCTGGGCGGAACGCGGCGGGGGCGCCCTGCAGCCGGACAACACCGGTGCGGGTGCGGAGCTGGAGGGTGCCGTCGGTGGCGCGCTCCACGATGCCCATTAACACCGGGCGGCCGTTGACGGAGAGGACGTCGTAGTCGCTCGCCACGAGGGTGCGGTCGGCGGCGCGGCGGCCGCGCACCTCCACACGGGCGCCGGAGAGGGCGCGGATCTCGGCTGCGAGCGGGCCAGTGACGGAAACGCTCCCCCCGCCCTCGGCGGCGATGACGGTGCGCACGTTCATCGGCGCGGAGCCTACCGACGCAGGGACGCCGATCACCCGCTCCTCCTGCGCATCGCCACCCGCGGGCGGGACGGAGGCGGGACGGGTGCACCCCGCGAGCACGACGGCCATCAGCACGAGAGTACGCATCAGCGGCTCCTCAAAGACGGTTGCGGAATGATCCCTGGTAACCGGTCGTACCCGCCCCGGGCGCTACTTGGTCCTCGCGCGATGGTCGCCCCGGCGCGGGGGTGCTATCTTGCCGCTCCGACGCCCGGTGCTTTCCGCCGCGGCTCCGCATCCGTCTCAACCTCCCGCGCCCATGACCGCACCGGCCGCGCGCCACTTCCTCGCCATCCCCGACTTCACACGCGAGGAGATCCTCCGCACGCTCGATCTTGCCGCCGAGATGAAGCGCGGCGAGTACCGCGAGCGGCCGCTGGCGGGAAAGACGCTCGCCATGATCTTCACCAAGAGCTCCACCCGCACCCGGGTGTCGTTCGAGGTGGGGACGTATCAGCTCGGCGGCCATGCGCTCTTCCTGTCGTCGCGCGACATCCAGCTCGGCCGCGGCGAGCCGATCCGCGACACGGCGCGCGTCCTGTCGCGCTTCGTGGACGACATCATGATCCGCACCTTCGACCACGGCGACCCGGAGGAGCTGGCGCGCTACGGCTCCGTTCCGGTCATCAACGGCCTCACCGACCTCCTCCACCCCTGCCAGATCATGGCGGACCTGATGACCGTCCGCGAGAACCTGGGCGACGACGTGTCCGGGCTCAAGGTGGCGTGGGTGGGGGATGGCAACAACATGGCGAACTCCTGGATCAACGCCGCGTACCGCCTGGGCTTCGAGCTGCGCCTCGCCTACCCGCCCGGGTACGGTCCGGACGCCTCCATCCTGGACCGGGCGCGCGGCACCGCCCGCATCATCGTCACTCATGACCCGCGCGAGGCGGTCGAAGGCGCGGACGTGGTGAACACGGACGTGTGGGCCTCGATGGGGCAGGAGGAGGAGGCCGCCCGCCGCGAGCGCGACTTCGCGGGCTTCCGGGTGGACGAGGCGCTGATGGAGTCCGCGTCCGAGCGCTCCATCTTCCTCCACTGCCTCCCCGCCCACCGCGGCGAAGAGGTCACCGAGGAGGTGCTGGAGGGCCCGCGCTCGCGCGTTTGGGACGAAGCCGAGAACCGGATGCACGTGCAGAAGGCGATCATGGCCCGGCTGATGGGCGGCGTCGAGTAGGCGCTGGCGCCGAAAATGCTCCGCGGGCGCCGGTCCGCACGGGAGCGGAGCCGATCAACGCAACGAGGAGAAGACTGGATGCCTACGAGGAAAGCGAGCGCCACCTGGGAAGGCGGGCTGCAGAGCGGAAAGGGGAGCTTCGAGGGGGAGAGCGGCGCCATCAAGGGGAGCTACTCCTTCGGCTCGCGCTTCGGCGACACGGGCGGCACCAACCCCGAGGAGCTGCTGGCGGCGGCCGAGGCGGCGTGCTTCAGCATGGCGCTGGCCGTGGGGCTGGAGCAGAATGGGACCCCCGCCACCCGCGTGCACACCGACGCGGCGTGCACCATCGCCAAGGAGGCGGAGGGTTTCCGCATCACCACGATGGCGCTCCGCTGCCGCGCGCAGGTGCCGAACGTCGATGCGGACACCTTTGCGGGCATCGCCGCGGCCACAAAGGCGGGGTGCCCGGTGAGCAAGGCGCTCGCCGGGGTCGACATCCAGCTCGACGCCGCGCTCGAATAGCGCGCTCCTTTCGCGGCAGCAACGGCGGGCCGGCTTCCTACTCCGGGAGCCGGCCCGCCACGCTTTCCGAGGACCCCGCGCGTGTTCCCCTACAGCCGTGTTGGGGATTGCCCCACGGCAGGAATCCTGCGTCGCTTCGCCACGACCGCCGACTCCCACAGGCCGCCAGGGAGCGGCCATCGGCCCTGCACCTCAGCCGCCGGAGGCAAGCATGGGGATCGTCAAGCGTGCTCTCGGATTCGTCAGTGGGCTGGGCTCCGGACGCGATGCGAACCTCCCCGCGAGCTGGCCTCCCGGCCACCAGCGGGACGAGGTGGAGCGGAGGCTGGCCTCGGACGAGCGCTCCCTGTCGCGCCTGGATCTGACCGGGGCCGACCTCACGGGGCTCGACCTGGCCGGCATGGACCTGAGCCACTCCAATCTGCGCGACGTGAAGCTGGCCGGGTGCAACCTGGCGGGCGCGGACCTCACCGAGTGCTGCCTCTGCAACACGGACTTCACCGGCGCCAATCTGCGCAACGCCGTCCTGCATGACGCCAGTGCCCTGCGCACGGGCGCCATGCGCCCCGTCGTGCTGGAGCGCGCCGACCTCAGCGGAGCGGACGCGCGCGGCATCGACCTGTCGCGCGCCCGGCTGGCGGGCGCGATCTTCGAGGGCGCGAACCTCACCGAAGCCTCGCTGCACAAGGCCGATCTCACCGGCGCGCGCCTGGCGAACGCCACCCTCAGCGGCGCCAACCTCCGCCACGCGCAGCTGCGGGATGCGGATCTGAGCGGCGCGACGATGGAGGCGGCGGACATGGCCGGCGTCCGCGCCCACGGCGTGCGCCTGACCGGCGCCCGCTGCCGCCGCGCCAACCTGGGCGACGCCGTCCTCGAGGCCGCTGACCTCACCGGCGCCGACCTCTCGGACGCGGACCTGGGTGGCGCGAATCTGCGCGGGAGCCGCCTCCGTGGCGCCACCCTGCGCGGCGCCGACCTGGACAGCGTCATCTTCGAAGCGGCCGAGCTGGACGGCGCCGACTTCTCCGGCGCCCACAATCACGCCCTCGAGGCGACCGGCCGCTGAAGAACGCGGTCTGGAACAGCTGGCCTCACGCGGAGACGCGGAGACGCAGAGAAAGAACAGCAACACCATCACACAGAGGCAACAGAAGGAACAGAAAGCCACTGAGAAAACCTTTTTGCGGTTCTCTCTGTGGCTCTGTGTCTCTGTGTGAGCCATGTAGTCGATGTTTCTCCGCGCCTCCGCGTCTCCGCGTGAGCCAATCAGGATGTCAGATCATGCCTCGTACACCCGCAGCGAAAACCGGGGGATCGTAGCGCGGAACTTCGTCCCCGCGGGCCGTTCGAACTCGTAGTACCCCTCCATGTGCCCCTCCGGACCCTTGAGCACGCAGAAGCTCTGGTACTCGTGCACCCCGCCCGGCGGGATCAGCGGCTCCTCGCCGATCACGCCTTCGCCCTCCACCTCGCTGTCGCCCGCGCCCTCGTCGTGGATGTACCAGTGGCGCCAGCGGAGCTGTGCCGGCTCGGTGCCCACGTTCTCGATGCGCATATGGTACGCGAAGACGTAGCGCGGCTCCTGCGGATCCGAGTGGTCCGGGAGGAAGAAGGGCTGCGCGGTGATGCGGATCCCCTCGGTTATCGCATAGTAGAACATCGGTCTCCGCGGGCCTCGTGAATGGATCGGCGGTCAGGATAACCCGCGCTCCTATCCCGGTCAACGCGGCGCTGTCGCACCCCACGCTGGCGCCGTAGATTCGCCCGCTTCGCGCCTGCATGCGATCCATCCTCCTCCCGCAGCGTCCCGTGGAGCACCTCAAGCAGTTCATCCGCGACATCCCGGACTTCCCGCAGCCCGGCATCCTCTTCCGCGACATCACCCCCCTCCTCCGCCACCCCGCCGCCTTCCGCGAGGTCGTCGCCGCCTTCGCTGATCGCTTCTGTGGCCGGGTGGACGCCGTTGCGGGGATCGAGTCGCGCGGCTTCATCTTCGGCGCGCCGCTGGCGCTGGAGATGGACGTACCGTTCGTCCCCATCCGCAAAGTCGGCAAGCTCCCCGGCGAGAAGCTCACCCGCGAGTACGCGCTCGAGTACGGCACCGCCATCCTCGAGATCCATACCGACGCCGTCGAGCCCGGCCAGCACGTGCTCGTGATTGACGACCTTCTCGCCACCGGCGGCACCGCTCGCGCCGCCGCCGGCCTCGTGGAGGCGGTCGGTGGCCGCGTGGTGGGGATCGCAGTCGTCATCGAGTTGCTCTTCCTGAAGGGACGTGATGCGCTGGAGGGGTACGAGGTGGAGTCGCTGGTGCAGTACTGACCGCGCGGGGCAGGGGAGGGCATGCACGCGTATCGTGCTGTTCTCCCCCTCCCCCCACGCTCCCCCGCGTGCGGGGGAGGGGGGCGGGGGGTGGGGGGCGTGGCACGATGTTCGCTTATGCAAACCGGCGTAGCCAGAGCTAACCCGTTGCCTGAGGCTGGTTTATGAAATCAATGCTGGTA